>NZ_JAWOVY010000055.1:0-5344 GCF_033340155.1 Vibrio sp. 1562 | reverse complement strand
CTACGATGATTAACTGATGTAACCGATCAGATCGTAACTTCCTGATTTAGTTCCATCGAATTACGCAACAAAGCCTGCTGGCGTGTATGAAGTGGTAGAAGTCGAAGGCGAGCGAATATTCCAAATCAATGCCGCAAATTGTGTGCATTGCAAAACCTGTGACATCAAAGATCCATCGCAAAACATTACATGGAAAGCACCAGAAGGTGGCGGTGGACCGAGTTATCAGAATATGTAGTCCCTGGATTAACCAAAATAAAACGGCATCTGAATAGTTCAGATGCCGCTTAACATTAATGGTTATCTTGCCAAAGATAAATTATTAGTCCGTTGTAAACACGTGATGTTGGAACAACTGGTCAACAATTTCATGCGAGGTCGCTGATGCGCCCAGTTCTAGGCCAGACATGTCGAAGTGCTCCAGTGCGACCGATGTAGATTGGCCTGTCTCATTAGTAATCGTTAGGTTGAGGGTATCCTGTTCACCATCAAAACTAGCGCTGACGTGATCCAACAAGGCTTCCATGGCCGCCACATCATCATCTGCTGGTGAAACAATATCACTCAAGTCTAATTTATCTTCACCGAGATTAAAGTCTTTGATGACATCCATAGATGCTTCAGAACTTAAAGACTCATTGGTGAAAGTAAACGTATCGCTCCCTTCACCTCCCGTTAGGATATCATTCCCTAAACCTCCGATGAGAATGTCATTGCCAAGACCACCCACTAGGATGTCATCGCCTGCAGCGCCATTTAAGGTATCTGCACCGTCTTGTCCCAGCATGATATCAATAGTCTCACTACCATCAAGCAAGTTGACCAGGTCATTACCCATGACAGCATGACGCTCAGTAGAAGCGACGTCTGCACCTGATTCACTAAGTGTTAGAGTAAAGGCGTTGTCACTCACCCCGCCTCTTCCGTCTGACACTTTAAAGAGAAAGTTAAGATCAACTTGTTGGTTACCTTCTAAGGTAAAGCTATCACTTTGTGTAAAGCTGTAACTGCCGTTTGACTCGACCTCTAACAAGCCAAATGCCGTTTCAACATGTAAGCTCCCATCGACTTGACTCGTCGAAAAAACAAGGTCTTGGTCGACGGTGACATCATGCAAATCAGCACTTAAAAGAGTGAAATCCCCATCAGCCAAAGAGACTGTCATGATGTCGCCATCTGCATCTTGGCTTCCTGACAGCAACTCACCAGCAATTGGTTCAGGTGAAAAATGATTGAGGAATTGGCCTAACTGCTCGCCAGAATCGATAAATACAACTTGGTCGCTCAATTCTTCCAGTGCTTGGGCTGCACTTTCATTGTCTGACGTTGCAATACCAATACCATAAACTTTGGCATCATGCGTTTGCTTATAGTCTTCCCATCGTTCATTCAAATCTGGAGCTGCTGTTTCACCTTCTTTAGGGTTTGGTGCACCGTCAGAGATAAAGAATATGGTCTCTTTACTTTCGATTGGCTGTTCTTTCAAGTACAGATCCCAATCAAAATTGCCGTTTTCATCTAAGCCATCTTGCCAAGGGAATTGAGTTCCTATTTCATTGAAGGCCATGACGGCTTCTAGTGCCTTGCTGTAGTCTGTGTTCGTACCGTGATTAATATCACACCATTGACTCACGTAAGAGGCAACTTCGCTGAGATATTCAGGATCATTGGAATCACGTCCATTCAGCAAAGGCGGACGGCTCATTTCCTCTACTTGATCTAAAGTTAACCAGCTCTGTGTAGACGTATCTCCATCAAAGCGAACCAAACGAATGTAAGTATTGGATTGCCCACCCTCTTCAATCATGTTCTCAACCATTGAGTGAAGGGCTTCCGCAGCTTTGTAAGCTCTTGATTCTGTCTTGGGTGCAGTAGCCTCACTACCGACGGTATTTTGCCCATCAAATGTGCGAGTCATACTGTTTGATTCATCAAACACAACCGTCACTTTGTTAATCGGCAAGTCTTCCATTTCAGCAAAGCCATGTACTGGCGATGAAGTTGGGGCATGGTTTTCAGTTACATTTAGAGTGACCTGAGTTGTGTCTTTGTCCGTACCATCCGTCGCCGTGACTTCCAACTGATAACTATCCTGAACAGAGTGGTCTAGCTTAACTCCGTCTTTAAGCCAAATCTCACCGCTATTTGAATCTACGCGGAATAAATTGGCATCACCGCCACTTAGCTCGTATTTAATGGTATCTGCACCATCAGGGTCGAAAGCTTTAACCTTACCCACCAACAATCCAGCTTCCTGCTCTGCAACGTTAAAAGTTGCATTATCCGCAGTTGGCATACCGCTGACATCGGTTCCATGAGTCTGATCTGCATCAGTATTGCTAATAAACTCAGGAGCGCGATCTCGAATATCGATTGTCACTTCACCAGTCGCGGTATCGCCGTCTGCATCGAGAACGGTGATATTGAATTTTTCTTGTTGATGACCCTTAACATTCGTCGCTTTGTAGTCATAGCGACCATTTTCAAAGTTAAGAGTTAGCGTACCATGCTCTGTGTCGATCTCTGCTAACGAGTGTAGAGAGATAATTGCCCCATTACTGGCACTTACTGTGCCATCAGCTTTATTGTAATGATAGGTTTCACCATCAACTTCAATTTGATCCACCCATTGGCTATCGCCATTAATATCATCTAGAAGATTGCTCTGAAGCTGCCCTGATACTGTTTTGTTCAGAAGCCCCTCTATTTGTGAGTCATCAGTTACTACCAGTGCAGAGCCTTTATCGGTTGCAACTGGTTCTAGATATTTCATATCCGCACCAGCGCCAATACCAATTGACCAGATGTTCTCTAAAGATGCACCACTCGAATCGATACTGCGATCCATCGCATTTTCAAGAATGATGCTTTGCTCAGCGTCTGTCGGTTGATCCCAACCATTAGCTAAGTACTCGTAGCGCTGCTCACTTTCAAAATCGTCTGCTGTAGACCACTTCATTAAGCTCTCGCGCAACTCTGTATATGCCGGATCTGACGTATTTGTCCATGAATTGAAGTCGCTTGGCGCACCATCCGAAATAAAGTAAAGCTGATGATTGCTAGTGTCATCTGTTTCTTGGCTAAGGTCAGTTAAGGCAGCATTTACCTGGTCAATCGCTTGGCTATATGGCGTCCAGCCACCACGACCAATTGAATCCAAGTAAGCATCAATCTCATCCACAGATTCTAGCCATTCAGACGTTTGACCATCTGGATAACCTGAGTGCGTCGCAATCTTAAATCGAACGTCACCAAGATCATCATACTTTTCAAACATGGTCTTAATTGCACTGCGTGCTAGGTCCCAGCGAGTAACTTCAACGCCTTGCTCGTTTTTAACCATGTCATCCCACATCGAACCCGATGCATCTAACGCGATAACAACACTGTTGTTTTGTGGATCAACATCCATGATTTCATGGTGCTCTGAATTAACTGAAGGTAGAGAGTCAACAACACCAAGGTGCAAAGTTGCATTTTCAACTCGGCCACCCGCATCCACTTGAACGCTAACAGGGATATCTAATGTGTCAGCACCGAGTTCCGAGTGATCTACTGGCTCATATTGCTCGACGGTATAATGCCCAGTTTTACCATCAATGCTCGCTTCAATGACTTTGACCTTATCATCACCTGAGCCAACATATCCGGTTAAAGTACCGCGATCATCACTCACTTCAAACACCACTGGCTTGCCTTCACTGGTAACGGTCTCCAGATTCTGTTCAGAATCAAATCGGAACTCAGCATCTGATGCAGAACCAAGGTTGGCAACTAAATCACCTTCAGCATGTACGCCAGAACTCGCACCAACTGCAGACTCATCGAGCATGATATGCGAATCATCCAATGAAATAGGCTCACCTACTACATGCACTGTTACTTCAGCTTTATCAGTCAGACCATCCGCATCTTCAATGACGTATTCAAATGAGTATTCCTTTATTTCCCCAGTCTTAATCGTGCGCTGATCTTCTGGCAATGATTCAAGATATTTGGCTGCATCAAACACCAATTTGCCATCTATTAAGTTTAGATATTCTGTTTGTGGGTAGTTAATAATAGTCAGTTCGTCACCGTCTGGATCGCTATCATTCGCTAACACATCCAGCTCTAGAATACCGGCTCCTGTTGTTTGATAGTCCTCATCAAAGCTCGTCAAATCGGCAGAAACTTGTGTTACAAAGTACTCCGACCCCTTAGGATCAACCAAGCCATCTTTGTAACCCACGGCTGACATTTCAATGCTATCAAAATATCGACCATCCGCATCAATACTTACAACTTGCTTACGATTGCCAGTTCCTTCAAATACTCCCGAAGCGACAACCTCACCTTTGTAGTAAGCCTTCCAAACACCGCGCTCAACTCCAGGCTCCCAAGAGCTCCAAAGATTTTCAACTTGAACTTTAGCATGATCTGCGACTTGTCCATCAGCGAAAGTGAAACGCATAGCCTCACTGTGTGAAGTAGCATCATCGAATCCAATTTGACCGTCTTTTACCTGATCCGTACCACCATCTAAGGAAGAGCTAACCCCATACTTATGCGTACCACCGTCACCAGTGTAATCCGCCTTGTTAGCGTCACCGATTTTGTTACCTGTGTTGGTATCAACGATGTAGTAGTCCACACTAATATCTGCACTGTCGTCCCAGTTCGTGTGATCTAAAACCTTAGTCTCTTTCTCAATACCTTTGTCATCTTCAGCGATTGGAGCTTCGTTAATGTCATTTATCACGACATTGACGTTAGCCGTATCCTTTGCCCCAGACTGGTCTTCAGCTTCTACCAATAGTTGGTAGCTATCTGACGTTTCATGGTCAAAGACTACGCCACTTTTAACGCTGATCTCACCTGTGTGACTGTTTATTTCAAAAAGGTCAGTATGGTTGGTTAACTGATAAGTTACATTGCTACCTTTATCGACATCAAATGCCTCAACCTGCCCAATTACGCCAGCAACAGCATTCTCATTAATGCTAAATTGGTAACTATCGGTATCGGCTTTGCCATCTTCATCTAGGCCGTGGCTATCATTCGTTCCACTAATAAATTCAGGAGCATCGTTGTTACCTGTAATAGTCACAACCACGTCATGAGTCGTGCCATCTGCAGATGTTACTGTCATGGTACGAATAACCGGATCGCTATCGGCGTCTAACGATTGCACGTCTGGGTGGCTATTGTTCAGCTTATACGTCCAGTTACCTTGCTCATCGATCGAGAAGGTACCCCAATTGTCATCTTGAACGTCGGTTTGGGGCTGGAAGACCGCTTCACCTGCATCAGGGTCATCCACGTTTAAGTTGCCGCCAGTGGTCAGCGTTACGTCTTCTTGAAC
>NZ_JAWOVY010000054.1:0-6196 GCF_033340155.1 Vibrio sp. 1562 | reverse complement strand
CCCTGGACAATTTTGCTGATGCGGCAGTGTACGGACTCGCTCTTTATGCGGTTGGGCATAGCGTGAAAAGGCAGGTCAGTGTTGCGCACGTTGCTGGTGTGGTCCAACTGGTTTTGGCTGTTGGCGTACTCGTAGAGGTCGTGAGGCGCTTTGTCTTCGGTAGCGAGCCGGAATCGATGGTGATGATGCTTATCGCATTCGTCGCACTGATTGCCAATACCACTTGTTTGCTGCTGATATCCAAACATCGAGAGGGCGGGGCGCACATGAAGGCAAGCTGGATATTCTCGGCCAATGACGTGGTGATCAACCTGGGCGTCATCACCGCCGGCGCCCTGGTCGCGTGGACCGGATCCAATTATCCGGATCTGATTATCGGTACCATCGCGGGGGTTGTCGTGCTTAACGGAGCCAGACGCATTCTGGCCCTCAAGGGTTAGGCAACATCCATGATTGGCAAATACCTCTCGCCGTATGCCCTGTTGTCCATCTCCGGCCTGATAGCCGCGTCTGACCAGATTGTAAAATGGCTGGTCCAGCAATCAATGGCATATGGCGAGTCGGTTTCGGTGACGCCATTCTTTAGCTGGGTGCACGTATGGAACACCGGTGCCGCATTCAGTCTTTTTGCCAATGGTGGAGGCTGGCAGCGCTACTTTTTGATCGGAATCGCGGTGGTGGTCTCAATTTTGCTGATCAAGCTGGTCCTTGAGAACCGTCACAAAGGAGAGGCCATCGCCTACAGTCTTATCCTTGGTGGCGCGATGGGTAACCTGATTGATCGGATATTTCGTGGCTATGTTGTGGATTCCTTTGATGTCTATTGGCGAGCCTGGCACTGGCCGGCTTTCAATGTCGCAGATATTGCAATTGTCCTCGGTGTCTTACTTTTCGTTTCCTCAAGCTTGTTGCGTGAAAGAACAAACACCAATGTCGAAACAGATTGGTCTGACTGAGGTCTGCATCTATAAACTGCCATGACGGAAATGCCTAACAACATCTTGCACCTGCCTGAGTACCAGGTCCTGGGCTGCAAATCCACCGACGACGATATGCACTTCCAGGTGGACGCGCCCGATCCCATCGCCTGCGAGGAATGCGGCGTCCAGGGTGAGTTCGTGCGGTTCGGCAAGCGTGATGTTCCCTATCGTGATCTGCCCATCCACGGTAAGCGGGTCACCCTCTGGGTGGTCCGCCGCCGGTACAACTGCCGGGCCTGCAAGATCACCTTCAGGCCCCAGCTACCGGAGATGGTGGACGGCTTCCGCATGACGCTGCGGTTGCATGAATACGTGGAGAAGGAATCCTTCAACCACCCCTACACCTTCGTGGCGTCACAGACCGGCCTGGACGAGAAGACGGTACGCGACATCTTCAACGCCCGTGCCGAGTTCCTGGGGCGTTGGCACCGCTTCGAGACGCCCCGCATTCTGGGCATCGACGAGCTGTACCTGAACAAGCGCTACCGCTGCATCCTGACCAACATCGAGGAGCGACCCCTGCTTGACCTGCTGGCCACCCGCCGTCAGGACGTGGTGACCAACTACCTGATGAAGCTGAAAGACCGGCAGAAGGTCGAGATCGTCAGCATGGACATGTGGAACCCCTACCGGGCAGCTGTCAAGGCGGTGCTGCCACAGGCCCGTATCGTCGTCGATAAGTTCCATGTGGTGCGTATGGCCAACGATGCGCTGGAGAAGGTACGCAAGGGCCTCAGGAAGGAGCTGAAACCTTCCCAGAGCCGAACCCTCAAGGGAGACCGGAAAATCCTGCTGAAACGCGCTCACGAAGTCTCAGACCGGGAACGCTTCATCATGGAGACCTGGACAGGCGCATTCCCGCAACTGCTGGCCGCCTACGAGCACAAGGAACGCTTTTACGGCATCTGGGACGCCACCACACGACCCCAGGCAGAAACCGCCCTGGACGACTGGATAGCCACCATTCCGAAGGGCCAGAAGGAAGTCTGGAGCGATCTGGTCAGGGCTGTGGGTAACTGGCGCGAAGAGATCATGACCTACTTCGAGACGGACATGCCCGTCACCAATGCTTACACGGAGTCCATCAACCGACTGGCCAAGGACAAGAACCGTGAAGGGCGAGGTTACTCCTTCGAGGTGATGCGGGCACGAATGCTCTACACTACGAAGCACAAGAAGAAGGCTCCGACTGCGAAGGTCTCTCCGTTCTACAAGAAAACCATCGGTTACGGACTGCCGGACTTCGCAGAGGAACTCAACTACGGGGTCGATCTATCAACCATCTGAGGGTGGTATCAGGTTGGTGGGGTGAAGGTGCCCCATCAACCATTAAATCCGTATACCCTTTCTTTATAGCGTTATTCGCTATACCTGCAATTGCAGAACACCCCACATCGTTCAGTCAGGCAAAACGATTTGCCCGAGAAATTTACCAAGACAACCAGAGTACGTTTTACTGTGGATGTAGCTATAGCAATGATGGTGCGATTGATGCTGCATCTTGCGGATATGAACCAAGAAAGCAACCGAAACGAGGTGAACGCTTAGAGTGGGAACATGTAGTCTCAGCTTGGGAAATTGGCCATCAACGCCAATGCTGGCAAAATGGTGGTCGTCGGAACTGCGAAAAGAATGATCCTGAGTTTTCTAAAATGGTTTCGGATCTCCATAACCTCGTACCATCTGTAGGAGAGCTCAATGGGGATAGGTCAAATTTTCGATTTGGCATGATTCCGAATGAACCAAGATCCTATGGTCAATGTGATTTCGAAGTTGATTTCAAAGACCGTCGAGCAGAACCACCAGCTAACCGTCAGGGTGATATTGCTAGAATTTATTTCTACATGCGAGATCAATACGGCCTAAGACTCAGTAGGCAACAAACTCAGCTATTTGAAGCTTGGTCAAGAATGGACCCTGTTGACGAATGGGAAAAAGTGCGTGATTTTAAGATTAAAACTATTCAAGGTAACTCTAACTGCCATGTGTCAAATAGCTGTTAATTGAAACTAGCTGAGACAAACTTGTTGGACAAGGTTCTTTTAGCGAAAATCAGATTAACATTACTAAAATTAATCTGATAGTCGGCAACTGCCAAAGTGGACGTTCGGATCTGACTCGCTTTTGAACCATCATCAGCTTTGTCGAATTAAGTCGAATTTTCAATCAATCGTAATTCCCCCAAATTTCTCTCGTATAGCGTCGTTAATATCTATGCATTTAATAAATTGTCAGAAAGGAACCCTAAGTCACTTTGGAAAGTACCCGTTTATCGAAATTAGCGTAATAGCCTATTGATTCGCACACCACTAATAGTTCACGCCACTCATCGCTTTGGAACAAATGCGCCATAGAAAGTTAATCTTATTCGTATTGTTAAGCATCTATTTGGCGCTAATTTGGCTGGTAAATTAATCTCTGTTTTGCCATTCTTCAACGATTGGCTGCCAGTTTACTTCACGAGGCTCACCTGTGGAGTTAGACCATACGTCCCAAAAGTCAGGATCATCAGACTGAGGCCTTTGCTCTTCACTAAGTTCTTTCATTCGAACTAACACCGGTAGTTCTGAAGCCCATCCGAGTAAAATTGCATGTCGAGATGGTAGCGATGGTAGCTCTCTTAATAGCCCCCTCATGTTATCGGGAACAAGCCTATGAACTTGTTCTTGGTCTCTATCATTGCTAATTCTGTGCAGTAAAAAAGTATTACATTGAGAAAGAACAGTAGGAGATAACTCAGAAGGTCGTTGGGATGATACTACTAGTCCCAAACCAAATTTACGCCCTTCGCGAGCGATTTTTTCAAATACTTTGCAGCACACATCAGAAACTGATTGACTCTCACTTTCTTCTTTGTATCGTTTGATAAATGTATGAGCTTCCTCTGCAACCATTACTGTTGGTAATGGTTTTCCATTCATCTTCCGATATCGTTGAAGAGCTTCAAAAGTCACTCTAGAGATTACTGCTGTTACAAGATGGATAATTTCATTGGGAACTAGTGATAGGTCGATAACAGTGATAGCACCATGAGTATCCTTCCCAAGAAAAGTATCTAGCCAATCAGTTAAACTTATTGGTTCCTCAGAATCTTTAGTAACTGCACTAATTCGGGTGTCACCTAGCATTGTGCGAATTCGAGTCAAAAGAAATTCCATGAACTGCTCAGTTCCCGTTTCTTGTGCTAAAGCTTCGAGATAGGCGACGAAGTCATCACCTTCAAAGCGAATAGGCGTATCTTCACTTTTCGGGAGAAGTTCTTGTTCATCACCACCAAGTGCAACATGAGCTTCTTTTAACTCAGAAATCAACTTATCAGTATCACTGACTTCAGGCTTAGCAGGCCACTGTGCTCCTCTTCTGGAAGATAGGTAAGTATTTATCGTGCTTATTACACTATTGAAAGGTTGGTTGTGGATTTTTTCGTTTAATGTTATGAGGCTAGTTTCCCATGACGTTAAACTTTCAACTAAGCCTTTGGCATGACCACCATTCACATATATCTGCCCTTGACTTGCTAGTTGCCTTATTGAAACTAAAAGTATTCCGCAAAAATGTTTTGCTTGAATTGTCACATCATCTTCTGACAACACATCATTTCTCATCGCCCTCAAAGCTCGTCGTAGTAATGGGAGTTGAACTTTTGAACTTGCCTGAGTGAACGCCCCCCATTCTGAACTGTTCCATAGCCATGATGGTACTTTAAGTTCTAACTCACCATAATCAGAGTTAGCCTCTACGCGCAATAAATTCCCCTTATATTTTGACTTTGGACCAAATGCTCGGCTGTACTCCCCGTTAGGATCAAGTATTATAAATCGAGCGTTCGGAGTTTGGCCCTGTTGTAAAACTGCGTCCAGTGACCATTGAATTAGTCCCGCCACAGAGCAAGATTTACCACTACCTGTGTTGCCTAAAACAGCTATATGTCGCCCAAAAAGCTTATCGGGGTCGATTTTTATTTCTGCATTGTTAGCTAGAGGACTATCTCCTATTTTAACCCTTCTGTTTTCACCTGATTCGATTATTGAGTTTAATTGTTGGTCAGTAGGTAAAAGCACTGAATCACCAACTGAAGGAAATGCATCTGTTCCTCTGGTGAATTTGAAACCATCGTTTTTTCTATCGCTTCTCAATGTACCAACGGGGTTGATACTGAGCTTTTTTAGAGGAAAAGGTAAGTCTATCAAGCCAAAATCTTGCAAGCCTCTTCTTTTGGGGTATGGCGAGTGTTCTACTGCGATCCACTCAACTTGACCAACTAGAAATCCATCATCACTGTTTATAAGCACATAACTGTTGATTCGAGGAAAGTTGCGAGGTGAGCCTCCTTGAAGAGAGACTGAGTCTGGGGAATCAATTTCTAAGGAAACTCTAATTTCACTAGGCGATACAAAACCAACGGTTCCGATTCGTAACTGTTCCAGTCTTTCTATAGGCAAGTAACTCATGATGTTACCTCGGTGGTAGTTGCATTACCTGAGTGTTCTGACTGGATAAAGCCTCGCTGTTTTAGTAATTCGGCCATCTTTATTGATGCTTTATCTATGGCTGGTTTAGGTAGATAGTTATCAACCAAAGTTTTTAGATCCCCCAAATGGTCACCCATTAGTAAAGTGATTTGAGCTTTTCTTCCACTTTTACCAATGAAGTTCATAATTCTTTCTAGCGGATCTCCGAAAGCAATGATGACTAGATGGGTAGATGGAACGGTAAGCATATCTTCAATTACTCTGTTTATATGCTCATCACCAAAGCTATAGCCATACGTGACTAATGTACTGTTTGGACGGCTAGTCGCTGCTGCTAAGTCTCTAAATAACTCTACATAGGGGTACTCAGCGGTTTCTCTATCTTTGACTGAATTAGGGTAAATCATAAGTTGTTCATAACTATCGCTTTCGTGCCCCTCTGCTTCTAGAAACGGTTCAACAGAGCGAGCTCCAAAAGGTAGGCCAAAGCGCCTAATCGCACCATCTTGTTCGTGCCAATCTAGAGAACCGTGAAGTTTGGTAAAACGTGCCACTCCTTCCAAATATCTTGGTTCACCACGTATTCCCGGAGGGTTATAGTGATAATCAACTTCTAATCTTGAGGATCTAAAAACGGGAGCAATACTTCCAACAAAACGGTCTATGAGTCTTAAACCAGCAAGTTCAGCACCAACCTCGATAATTCGGTCATAGTTCGTTGTAAAAATATGCAATCTGTCGCGT
>NZ_JAWOVY010000053.1:0-6369 GCF_033340155.1 Vibrio sp. 1562 | reverse complement strand
GGGGTCGCGGGTTCGAGTCCCGTCCACTCCGCCACTTATATTAAGCCTCAGTCGAAAGACTGAGGCTTTTTTCGTTTCTACTGCGGCGTTTCCCTGAAGTGTGTTTACACCTAATTAGACTACTCCCCATAATCCCTACTAAGCGAACTCTGCGTGATTACACACTAGGCTTTAATTAATATAGGCCGTTGATGCTGTGGAAAGACAATATGACCTACAAACAAACCTAAGTAATCTATGGTATTCAAAGGCGTTCAACGGCTTGAATCTTGATGAGAAAGAAAAAACGAACTGTGCGCATAATCCAGAAAAGTGTCATATATACCCCCAATCTCTCCTGGCTCAAAAATCAAACGACTTGAAAAGAATTGGAAGGTGAAAGATTGAAGGAGCTCTTCATTAGCGAGGTGATGATTTTCGACGCTGAACATTTGATGAGTCTCAGAAAAAATATATCGCCAAGGGGTAAGAAGCGCCAGAACAGAGAGGGGGAGCTTAGCTCGAGGCTGTAAGCTATGCGGAATAACTCACAAACGTCAAAGCTCAAACCCATTAAGAGAGTCGCTCTAGATCTAAGTGGTTATGTGCTCACTAGCGGTACTAGAAAATAGTTAAGTATTCCAAATGGATTATATGAAAAAGCCAACTGCTAAAGCGGTTGGCTTAGTATAAAAATCTCGACGTACTTTAGAGCGAGAAATGATGTCTAAAGAATACGCTTTAAAACACCATCTGCCTTTAGGCGGGTAATTTTTCTGACCAGTCGCTGTACCCCTATAGGATAGTCTTCTACTTTCTCTAATTGCTTATAAGTACAGATAAGGTGAGTATGCTCAAGAATACGCGAAACTTCGTCTTCAAACTTCTCAGTGAGCTTCGCATAATTGTCTTGTATGAGTAGTCCATTTTCTAGGTCGAGTGACCAAGCACGTGGATTTAAGTTATTCCCAGTAAGTAGCATATAGCGTTTATCAACCCAAATACCCTTAAGGTGGAAGCTGTTATTGTCATGCTTCCATAGGTGAATTGACAATTTACGTGCGGCGATATTCGCTTCATTGGTTTTCGCAAAGCGACGTAAATTCACTTCGTAAAGATATGGAAGTCCGCCAATGGTTTTAAAGTCTTCCTCAGGTGCAATGTAAAAGTCGTTGGCGGTTTTATCACCCACAACAATAGTTACTTTCACACCACGCTTCATGGCTCGTTTCACTTCACGATGAAGTGCTTTAGGGAAGTTAAAGTAAGGCGTACAAATGAAAATTTCGTCTTGGGCTGCTGCCAATAACTTTACAATCTGTTGATTGAGTAGATTACGGCGTTTGCCTAGCCCAACTAACGGAGTGACTTTTACGCTTTCTTCTGTTGCAGCTTGGTCTTCAAACTTATAATTGGCTTGAGCAAGAGAAGCCCTCAGTTGGCGAATCGCCGACTTAATTTCTTTGGTTTCTGGCTTATCTTTTCCTGCAAGATCATTAACGGCAGGGTGAGCAATCATTTCTTCCTGAATGAATTGCACCATTGAATTCGCTAAAGATTCATGTCGAATCACATGGTAACGATCAAATCGATAACGTTCATGATAATGGAGATAAACGTTATTTAAGCTCGCCCCACTGTAGATAACAGTATCATCGACAATGAAGCCTTTTAAATGCAGTACCCCAAAAACTTCTCTGCCACGCACTGGTATGCCATAGACAGGGATTGGGTGTTGGTATTTGCTGGCATATGCTTTGTAAAGCGCTGAATTACCCTCAGATGTCTCCGCACCAATCAGGCCACGCTGCGCTCGATGCCAGTCGACACAGATATTGATGTCCAACCCAGGATTGCGCTGTTTCGCTTCATAAAGCGCAGTGAGAATTTCACGTCCAGCTTCATCATCTTCCAGATATAGAGCGACTAGGTAAATTCGCGACGTTGCTTTGCTGATAGCATCTAAAAGACGGGTTCTGAATGATTCTGCTGAATACAGAACATCAAAGTCTTCCGGATTGACAGCGAGACTTGGCAACTGTTCGAATGGATTCCTACTTACTATCATATCGGTATGAGTACCTTAGTTTAGTGCAATATTGCGAACCTGCCATTTTATCAAAGATATGATTTACCTGGCTACAAAAGCACGCGTTTTGATGTCGTTGAAGAGATGAATTGCATTGGAATGAGATCTTTACCGCTATCTACATAACGTTGAAATGCCATTTTTAGCGGGTGTGGTAGCTCAGAGCAATCAATTGTTGTGAATCCATGCTTGGAATAATAGGATTCGAGATGTGTAAACGCGAAGCAATAATCGCCATCAGTGAAAACATTGTTTTTACAATGAGTTAGTAGTTTTTTTCCAATCCCTGTTCCCCTAACTTTCGGAATGACCAACATTCCTGTCAATAGACGAACTTTATCTACACTTTTTAAACGTAGTAACGCAATGATTTCACCTTTATGGCTTGCTGTAATGATCAATTCATCTTTTTTGGCTCGACCCGCAGGGTAATACGCTTTGTATAGTTTCTTAATGAGGGGGAGCTTGATGGGATTTAACACTTCTATGATTAATGAGTCTGGTATTGTCACTGCGGTTAAAAGATAACTAATGTAGAATGTCGACAGTTTAAGAGAATCTTATCTGGTGTTGCAAACCTACTATGCAAATTAAAACAAATGCGAGCCTAAAGGCTTACCATACTTTTGGAATTGAACAATCGTGTTCCTATTTAGCTATCGTTGAGTCGCTTGAAGATGTTATTGAGCTATTTCAAAACCCAAGATTCACCCATTTACCGAAACTTTTTTTAGGTAAAGGAAGTAATGTTCTTTTTACAGAACATTTTGAGGGATTAGTGATTGTTAATCGAATCATGGGTAAAGAAGTCACGGAAACGGATGAGCACTACCTATTACATATCGCCGGTGGTGAAGATTGGCCTGAATTGGTTTCCTGGTGTGTGAATCAGGGGATCGGTGGGATCGAGAACTTAGCTTTGATTCCAGGTTGTGCTGGCTCGGCTCCTATTCAGAACATTGGTGCGTATGGCCTAGAGCTAAAAGACATCTGTGATTATGTAGATGTTCTTGATCTAACTACGTTTGAAAACAAAAGAATGCACGCCCAAGACTGTGAGTTTGCCTATAGGGATTCCATATTTAAACATGCGTTGCACGGAAAGTGCTTTATCACCGCATTAGGGCTTAAGTTGGCGAAGCAATGGCAGCCGATTAACCAGTACGGTCCTTTACAAAGTATCCCAGAAGAACAACTCAGCCCTGCTTCTATCTTCGAACGAGTATGCCAAGTGCGAAAGGCAAAACTGCCAGATCCAACCAAGATAGGTAACGCAGGTAGTTTCTTTAAAAACCCAGTGATCACGCAAGATCACTATGATCGACTCACAAAAAAATACCCTAACGTAGTGGCCTACCCAGCTTCTGGAGGAATGAAAATTGCTGCTGGTTGGCTTATCGATCAGTGTGGATTAAAAGGGAAGTCTGTACACGGTGCGCAGGTCAACCCTATGCAAGCTTTGGTTTTGACCAACATGGATAATTGTAGTGCTGATGACATTGTCGCGCTTGCTTCTTTAGTGAAGCAGACGGTATGGGATAAATACCAAATCATACTTGAGCATGAAGTACGCTTTCTCAATCGTACCGGGGAGACGAATTTGACTCAGATCGAGGCATCTAGATGAGAAAAGATCACTCTACGAAACTTCATATTTTAAGGTTATTAAGTGATGGAGAGTTTCATTCAGGAGAAGCGTTGGGCGACGATCTTAATGTTTCCAGAGCGGCAATCGCTAAGCACATTAAAGGTCTTAGTGAATGGGGTATTGATATTTATCGAGTGCAAGGGCGTGGTTACCAATTAGCTTCACCATTGCAGTTGTTAGACGAGACACTCCTGACCACTAGCTCGGAGTCACTTGTTGAACTTGTCCCTGTGATTGACTCAACGAACCAGTATTTGCTCGACAGAGTCGTGGATTCGGAAAAGGGCCGTGTTTGTATTGCTGAATATCAAGCACAAGGGCGTGGTCGCCGCGGTAGACAATGGGTCTCACCGTTTGGCTCTAACTTATATCTCTCTATGTATTGGCGACTGGATGCGGGAATGGCTGCGGCAATGGGCTTGAGCTTGGTGATTGGGATTGCCGCAGTGGAAGCTCTGGAAGAAGTAGGCATGCAAGGTGTTAAACTCAAGTGGCCGAATGACTTGTATTATCAAGATAAAAAACTGGCCGGAATCTTGGTTGAAATGTCGGGTCAGGCCGGTGGGGCTGCTCATCTAGTGATTGGGATGGGCCTGAATATTGGAATGCCTGACGACCAGCCTGAGATTGACCAGCCATGGACCACGTTGAACCAAGTAAATCAGAGTCTCAAGATCGATAGAAATGTTCTAGCAATGACACTTATCAAGCATTGGAATTCCGCACTTGTCGAATATGAAATGAAAGGACTTACTGGCTTTATCGAACGTTGGAATCGGTTAGACAATTTCCTTAATCGTCAGGTCAAACTGCTTATTGGTCCTAGAGAGGTATATGGCGTCGTTCGAGGCATCGATCATCAAGGTGGAATATTAATTGAAACCTCCCAAGGACTAGAGACTTATATTGGTGGTGAAATCTCGTTGCGTAAAAGTGACTAATCTTCGATTACTTTCGCAACGAGACTTTATCAACCAAGTGGTTAACGCCTTTGTGTAGAATCAAGTGGGCTCTCTCACGAGTTGGAAGAATATTCAATTCTAAATTGAGCCCATTAATATCATGCCAAATTTGCTTCGCTTTTTTCTTTGCGTCATCGACAGAGAGTTGTGTGTAGTGGCTAAAATAAGATCCAGGTTTCGTAAAGGCCCCTTGGCGAAACTTTAAAAAGCGTTCTACATACCAATGTTCAATGGTCTCTGTTTCTGCGTCGACATAAATTGAAAAATCTAAAAAGTCAGAGACGAAGACACGATGCGGGTCATGTGGATAGTCCATTCCACTTTGCAGAACGTTTAAACCTTCAATAATAAGAACATCCGGTCTATCCACTTTTCTTAGTTCATCAGTAATGTCATACGTGATGTGAGAGTAGATGGGTACTTCAAGATCGGGCTTTCCTGCCTTTACGTCAGACATGAACTCGACTAAACGCTTGATATCATAGGATTCAGGGAAGCCTTTACGATGCATGATACCGCGTTCTTCTAGTACTTTTTTCGGATATAGGAAGCCATCTGTTGTAACCAAGGAGACTTTGGGATGATTCTCCCAACGAGAAAGCAATGCCGTTAGAATACGAGCAGTCGTACTTTTGCCTACAGCAACACTGCCAGCGATACCAATTACGAAAGGGGGAGCATGTTCCTCTGTATTTAAGAATTGTTGTAATACGGAATTGCGGCTTTGACGAGCTTGGACATACAGATTCAAAAGACGAGACAAAGGAAGGTAGATCTCTACCGCTTCCTCCATGGTTAGGTTTTCATTAATGCCCTGAAGCGCAGTCAAGTCGTCTTCAGAAAGTGTCATCGGTACAGAGTTTCTTAACTCGGCCCAATTTGCACGGTCAAATGACAAAAATGGACTCATGGGTCTCTTTTATCCTTGGTTTAATAGAAGCAAGAACATACATCAAGCGAACTTCAAAGCAAACGACAAAGGTCGAAGTTTGCTTTAAAAAAGCTAAGTTTGTACGAATTTGCAGCAAACGAATCTAAAAAATCGAAATTTATGATTTTTTTTCAAATTACTATTGCAACCTAGAAAATCATTCAATAGAATGCGCACCACTTATGCCGACTTAGCTCAGTAGGTAGAGCAACTGACTTGTAATCAGTAGGTCACCAGTTCGATTCCGGTAGTCGGCACCATTCTTTCCTTTAGTAGTCTGAATGGCTTGAAAATTTGGAGGGGTTCCCGAGTGGCCAAAGGGAGCAGACTGTAAATCTGCCGGCACTGCCTTCGATGGTTCGAATCCGTCCCCCTCCACCATATTCTTTAGGAAATAGCTCTCAGAGTTACGTGTTGCGGGCATCGTATAATGGCTATTACCTCAGCCTTCCAAGCTGATGATGCGGGTTCGATTCCCGCTGCCCGCTCCACTCTAATTTGAGTGCTGATATAGCTCAGGTGGTAGAGCGCATCCTTGGTAAGGATGAGGTCGGCAGTTCGAGTCTGCCTATCAGCACCAGCTCTCAAGTTTATTTCCTTTTGATATTAGATTTACCAATTATCTTTTTTTGGTTGCGTGGTCAATTTGGGCCACCTAAATCCGTACCTAGAGGGACCACTCATGTCTAAAGAAAAATTTGAACGTACGAAACCGCACGTTAACGTTGGTACTATCGGCCACGTTGACCACGGTAAAACA
>NZ_JAWOVY010000052.1:0-6882 GCF_033340155.1 Vibrio sp. 1562 | reverse complement strand
CTCATGTGTAAAATCCTCTTAGGTTATTTTAAAGAAAATTCTACGTTTGAGCTGTATTATTTTAAGGGGTGGTTACATCTTCATTAGTGAAAAGAGTGATGGGAATAAAGTTTTAGCTATGCTGCTAAAAGAACTGCGCAACAAAACAGCCGAGATTTATCAGGGGTTCCTTAGAGAAAGAGCTGTTCAGCTTGTCGATTCTTTCGAAGAAAAAGGATATTTTCCTGTTTACAATTGGGAGTCTGACGAAGATCGTTCCTTTAGAATTGCACATACGAAGAAATTAGTAACTAGTATCTGCGTTGCTGATCCAGCAGCTTTTAATGGGCTAAAGGCTAAGCAAACAAAAATTATAATCGGTTTGCTTGATAGGCTATCTACATCAAGTGAAAATGATAGTTTGATAGATATATTGGAAGGCGTTTTAGACTTAAATAAGGAGCAAATGGATGAATTTGCATCTCAAATAAGTAAATCTAAACTTGATTATATAATTAGCACGATTGGACACATTCATAAGCGAGATCTAGTCGTACAGAAAATGAAGTACCTTTTTAAAGAGCACGCTAAAGAAGTTCTAGAAACACCAGACTTACAAGGTATTATTGAGGCTAATACATGGTTGTTTGGCCCTCAGTACACAACTATAGGTGCCGAAGAGGATGACTTTTCTAATACAGCTAGAAATCTTCGGAATTCAGATATTGAAATATTGGATGGGGACGATATCAGTACCAGTGATCTTATTGAAGGCGCTACCATAGAGGGGGCAAAAGGCCAAGTAGATTTGTTTCTTGCACGCAAAATGGTCACAATTGATCATTCTACACAAGAAGAATTTATTAAATGTACGATCATTGAAATAAAAAGACCAAGTGTAGCATTGAATAAGAAACATTTAGCTCAAGCTGAACGTTATGCTGAGGTACTTGATAAGCATCCTGCCTTTAATGATGAGAGAATGAGATTTGATGTTGTTCTTGTTGGAACTAAAATCTCCCAGAATGATACTCAAATTACAAGGCGGTTGAAAGACCTTGCTGGTAAGGGCGGCGCGGGCCTTGTTTCCGGGGCGGATGAAAGAATTCGAGTATACGTTAAAAGTTGGTCTACAATTTTTAATGATTTCGAGGTGACTCATAGTGCTTTATTACAAAAGCTAAAAATAAAGAGAAGCGAGCTAGAGTATAAATCTAAGCAAACCCTTGTGGATGAATTGCAAATACCTCTCTCTGAGGCGTCGTGAGACTTATAATAATTATTCGATAAGTTGTTTTTTTGTAACTGGAAAAACAACTAATCTAAACCGAGCCAAATGCACTACTTGACTCGGTCATTTGTACTAGCTCAGTCTCTTCCTTAATTCAGCTACCCCTTATTGTCCGAAACGCCAGTTGAATGGAAAGCCTGTCGGCTCGATGATGGTTTCTAGTTGTTGATACCAAACGTCGTAAGCATGACGCATTTCGTCCAGGTACTGATATTGGTTGTAGATAGCATCCAGCCCTTTTTTGCTGTGGCCAATCATCAACTCGGCAACTTCTTGCGTCGTGATGGCAGACATTCGCGTTCGCATCGTTCTGCGAAGATCATGCATAGACCAGTGTTCCATCTCAATACCAAGCGATCTGCGAGCCCAGATTTTCACATTGTTAGGAATAGTGGTATCAAAGCCATTTGTGGCAAGCTCTTCTTGTCCGTTCGCGGGAAACAAGTAAGTTGATTTGCTCATCTGCATCGCCAGTTCAATCAGCTCAATAGCTGGCTTAATCAATGGCCGCATGATCGGCGCTCCAATTTTCTCACCTTGTTTGCGGATCTCTATGGGCACTGTCCACATTGCAGATTGCAAGTCAAAGTGATGCTTTTCAGCTTGAATGAGTTCGCCCTTGCGCCCTCCCAATAAGAGAAGCAGTTTTATGTAGATGCGATTCTTCTCAGTGATTTTTGACTCATGCAAATAGCGCCAAAGTATCCTGATCTCGTTGTCATTTAGCACCCGAGTTCGTTTTCCTTTTTTACCGCCAACCTTTTTTGCTGTGATCCCAGCGGCAGCGTTAATTTCCAAAATTTGTTCATCAATCAGCCAGTCATAGAACTTATGCAGTACAGACACTAGGCGCTCTGTGTTTGACGGAGACGATTCCGAAACCTCACGAAGACAGTTTCGCAAGGACAATTCAGTGATGTCAGTTAATGGATACTTGCCAAGTCGGGGCAGCAAATATATTTCACTGCTGCGTTTTTGGTAGTGCCACGTTTTCTCCTTTAGCCCTTGCTTACCGGCAGAGTCTATCCAGTCTCGAAAAATCGATTCGAAGCTTTGATTAGCAGAATACTTAGCCCGTTCCTGCTGTAGGTAAAGCTTGGGGTTTCGGCCTTGATCAAGTACTGCCCTTAACCTATCCAGCTCATTCCTGGCTTCAGCCAGCTTCATAAGGGGGTAAGTACCTATGTCTACCCGCTGTTGCTTGCCATCGAACCGATAACGAAACTGAAAAACAATTTTGCCCTTGGGCGATACCCGAGCACTTAGCCCATCTCGGTCGGCTTTTACTACGGTTTCTTTTGCTTCTTTATTTAACCTGGCATCGAGCCAGCTAACTGATAACGCCATGTTATAAGCCCAGCCCTAGTTTTGATTTTAATGATTGTTTACGTGTTTCTGCTTTGGGTTCTGGCGCTGTACTCATAGAAGTAACTTCACCATCTGGTGCAAGGCCATCCACCGGTACAGATGTCGTGGATAGATTGGGTTGGCTCATTTGAATTAACCCAAAGGTTGCCAGCATCCGCAGACGCTCAGCGCGTTCCCGTGGTGGCGTCTTTTCCAATTCTTTGAGTAGTTCTGGGTGGCTCCCTGGGGGAATGTTGACGACAACTCTCATGATCATGCCCCATAAAACCAGAAGCCTCGGACGTTCGCCAAAACAGACTGCTCAGGCACGATGATCTTGCTTCGTGAAAAAATCTCCTTGGCCGCTTCCTTATAAGCCAAGGCTCCACCTCCGGCGATCAATACCAAGTCCGCATTAATGCTTTCGTCACGCATGGATTGACGCATGGCTGTAAGAGCAACAGGCGCTACCTTTTTCATGGCAGCATTCAGATAAGGTGAAATATCGACTTTTTCTCCAAATAGCAGGACCTGTAAGTCGCCGGTTCTCATGGCTTTTTCAAGTCGATCCATTCCGACTTTGGCACCATGATCTTCCGAAATCAGCTTATCGATGGTTTCCAGTAGCACGGACATTGCCTGAAGACTGGTTCCTGATGAGCTGTAGCGAATTTCTCCGGCCTCAAGGGCAACCCAATCAACAGAAAAGAAGCCGGGATCAATGACGACGACACGACCTTCTTCAATCAAGCCCAGATCACCACCCGTTTGAACCAGATCCATATAGGCACCGGCAGGCTGTGGTAGTACTTTGACGTCATGAACGGTGATGCTGCGCTTAGGCGTCACTTGATGGACACCTTTTAAACGCTGCACAAGGTCAGACTTACGTTGTGGTTCATGAAACTGGGAAACCGGTAATCCAGTGACAACCAAATCGATGGATTCTGTTTCAGCCATTAACAAGGCGGCATGAAAAAGTGCCTTATAGGTTTTTGTGGTGGGATATTCCGGGTGAAGCTCTCGTTCCCAGCCTTGAAGGCGTCCAGCAGGAACACCAGCGGCCCAGCGCTCATTATCGACAGAGACATACAAACAAGTTTCATCATCGCCTCCACCGATACGCTCCGGCATACGATCCGCTGGACCGGCACCCGCAGGTAGAATAATGGTTTTCGGTTCACTACCTGATTGGCCAATTGCCAGCTTCAGGTTTGAGTAACCGATATCTACGCCTAGTACAAACATACTTATCTCCTGTGCACTCAAAGTGCTCTAACGGTTTTCAATCAACCGCGCTGTTCACGCTTGGGCATTTCCAAGTGCTCTGGCGGTTTACTCAAATGTCATTATCAGGATTCGGTGCACTGGCGGTGGGCAGAAAGGTGACAAATCCTTTCATCTATCTGCCTATTGCATTTTTGCAAAAGTATGAGAATAGGCTCTGTTTGGCGGCTGGTGACCTAGCCAAAAAAATTGAGACGCCAAACGTCGTTTGCATTCTGGCCTGAACTTGCCAAACGGTTTGTATCTTCATGGCGATACGTCTTTTTAGGTGTTTTTAAGTGAAATCAGCCTGTATCCCTTGTCGGGTATGGGATTGAGCGAGTCGATTTATATCGAGACGCCAAACAGTGATTGTGACGGCAGTTTTACGTTTGGCGTTTCGATCCAAAAGCCAAACGGATAGTGGTTTTGGCTTTAGGGGTTAATTGGATGGGGAAATTGGTTTGGTAGAAATCGTCAATGAACAATGGAAAGCAGATGTATCAGATTTACTTCAGCAAGAAACGGACAGGCTAAAAGCGCTGGCACGAGCTGAAGTTGATGACTTTTGGGTTACCCATTACAAGGTTCGAGAGAATGAGCCCTTTAAAGACTGGGGTCTGCTTGGTGTCCGTATCAGAGACTTTAAGTATGGCTTTGGCATAGAGTGGTATATCAACAGTTTTCACGGTCAACGAGGCAAACGCGTGGTCTTTAGCAAGGGGCTGCGTATCTCAAAGACGAAGCTGAGATACGCATTTTTAGACTGCCAAGGTTTGGCCAAAGAATGGGAGCTAGCGCTGGCCATGGAGAAAGAGGAATTCTTCAGTGATATTCGACGCCAGGTTGATAAGCTCAACATGCTGCGTCGCAGAGTGAATGCGTATTGAGTCAACTGCGCTACTTCACTCGCGGTAACTGGTCCCAGCGT
Source organism: Vibrio sp. 1562 (assembly GCF_033340155.1). Classification (NCBI taxonomy): domain Bacteria; kingdom Pseudomonadati; phylum Pseudomonadota; class Gammaproteobacteria; order Vibrionales; family Vibrionaceae; genus Vibrio; species Vibrio sp. 1562. The sequence goes on along the minus strand of NZ_JAWOVY010000052.1, from coordinate 2,068 downwards.
GTTGTATAAGCGGGAGACAAATGCTCTCGCTTCATCGACCAATCTTTCTTGAGTCCTTGTCCAGCAAAGAAAACCTTTCCGGCACCGCTTTGGTTAATGGTGTCCAATACAGACATTAGCTGCTGGCTATTAGAGCGGGTCGATACGTCATCGAATAGTCCTGGTTGAAACATGCCAGGATCGTAAAAGTCAGACAGCATGACGCCCGCTTTGGCATAACGAAAACCATCCTTCCATATCCGCTTGAGTAAGTGATTGGCCAGCTCGATAAAATCCCGCGTGTCGCAACTGGGGATTAGCAATTCACCCGATGCAGAGTTGCTGTACTGCGGCTCGTTGTCCTTAAAGGGGCTGGTACGTATGAACACGGTCAGCACTTTGGCTTGCTGCTGTTCTTTGCGAAGTTTCTCAGTGGCGCGGGTTGCGTATTCGCATACGGCTTCACTTAAAAATTCAAAGTGCGTCACTTTTACGCCAAATGAACGGCTACAGACGATTTGCTTCTTAGTTGGCGGGATCTCTTCAAGTTCAATGCACGACTCACCATTGAGCTCTCTGACGGTTCTTTCTAAAACCTCTGAAAACTGGTCTCTGATGGCTCTAGGAGAGGCATTGGCGAGATCTAAGGCTGTGGTGATACCCAACGCATTTAAACGCTTAGAAAGCCGTCTACCAACGCCCCAAACATCATCAACCGGGACTAATGCGAGCAATCGACGTTGCCGATCTGGATTGGTCAGGTCTACAACCCCCTGAGTAGCTGGATATTTTTTGGCGGCATGGTTAGCCAGTTTGGCGAGTGTTTTAGTCGGTGCAATGCCTACACAGACGGTGATCCCAATCCAGTGGCCTATGCGCTCTCGCACTTGTTGTCCGAACTCGACAAGAGATATGGCAGACTCAATACCGGTTAAATCCAAAAACGCTTCGTCAATAGAGTAAACCTCTACTCGTGGTGCCATCTCCTCCAAAGTGCGCATCACTCGACTGCTTAAATCTGCATACAGCGCGTACAGTTGGCTAAGAATTCCCGCTAAAAATAGACGAGTAAGTGAGCAACCATTCTGCCGCATGGGTTGCTGGCGTCTAACACCAGAAAAATCACCCAGCCCAACCCGCTGTCTATTTTTTAAGGTGGGCATTCATCTACATGTCTAATTTTTTACCAATTTGATCGCTAAGATGTACTAATTTGATTACCGAGGGAGACTGACGGACTAATTACTTAGGGGCTTAATCGTACAATCTCCACTCGACACCACACAACTCACTTCTGGACATTTCTGAGTTGCATTTTAGCTAATTTAGAAAAACATGAATTAGATAAAGTATGGAAATTTCAAATCAATATGAGGCGGACATGAAGAAATTGAAAAAAGTAGCTTAACTGGGTTGGTCAATTTTGGTTGACCACGTCATGTTCCGGTGAGTACGCAAGTCATTGGCGCTAACGAATATGAAGGTCACTTTGCTTTTGACTTACTCTATAACAACTCTTCAGATATACAGCCTAATACCTTATCGACCGATACGCATGGTACCAATAATGTTAACTTCGCTATATTAGATTTCTTTGGTTACACATTCGCCCCTCGATACGCGAAAATGAAAAAGGTGTTTTTTGAGCTATTTGAAGTGACTGAAGAGAACGGAGGCCGTATTCAATTAAAGAAAGATATTAATCATAAGCTAATTGCTGAAGAATGGGACAATATTCAGCATATTGTTTGTTCATTGAGTCGTAAAACCACCACTCAAAGCACAATCATTAGAAAGTTGAGTAACGGCAAGAGCCGAAGATTGTCAGCATTGCATGAGTACGACCGTTTAATTAAATCTATTTATGTTTTGGAGTATGTTGATAATTCAACGTTGCGTCATTACGTCCAGCAAGCCTTGAACAGAGGTGAAGCATACCATCAGTTAAAACGTGCTATTACTTCAGTTAATGGCAATAAATTTCGTGGGGGGAATGATTACCAAGTATCACAATGGGGTTCTAGGGATTTTCCCCTCTAAAAAGACTTAATCCTCTGTAGACCACACCAATAAATGGCTGCGGAGGTGG
>NZ_JAWOVY010000051.1:0-7080 GCF_033340155.1 Vibrio sp. 1562 | reverse complement strand
AACTCAGTATATTGTTTAATAATTATTCAATTTCGGACGACTTGGTTTTCTGTCCGAATTACGCAACAAAGCCGATTCTGTTGGTTATAGCTCAAGCTTTACCGAAAATGTAATTTTACTGAAGGTGTTGGCGACTACAATCTCTAACTCGAAATGTCCACAAGTGAGAAGAAACTACAAACAAACTAGCTTAACCATGCAGGCAGAAATAACTCGTTCAAAACATCGTTTATTGAACACTTTTTGGAGGTTATGCGCATCGGCGCAGCGCAGTTTGTTATTAGCTTGCTGGTAACCATTAACCAAAGTAATGTAATTTCAGTGGAACTGGTTTGCCACTGAGTAATTACTTTAACACCGAATGGGGCATTTCTTGTTTAGGGGACTAGAGCCCATAAGGAACAGAAACGTTAAGCTTCTTATCCCAATGAACGCTCACTTGCTAACTTCTTAGCCACCCGAATTACCGTTCTAGTGGACACATTCGTCAATTTAGCGGTATCACTGATACTTAACCCATTGATAACTCTTAACTGATAGATTTTTTCATGAAGCTGGAGATCTGCTTGTCTTCCTCGATATTTTCCCTCTTCTCGAGCCTTCATGATCCCTTCAGCTTGCCGCCGCCGTCGATCTTGGTAATCTTTTCGTGCAATTGCAGCGAGCATATCCATCATCATCCCATTAATAGCCCTGATCATCGAACGAGTGAACTCGTCGGGAATGTGTGGCGCAAAAGCGATATGGCTAGTTGGTAAATCGATACTGATTACCTTAAGTTCCTTTTGGTTCAGCATTTCTTTTAATTTGAACCAACTTTCTTCATCAAGTCGAGAAAGACGATCAATTTGCTCTATTATGATCGCATCACCAATTGCAGCATCATCAAGTAATCGGAGTAATTCAGGTCTTTGTAATGAGGCTCCCGATTCATTCTCAATATACCAACCTGCTATTCGAAAGCCCTTTTGCTGTGCAAACTCCTGTAAAGCACCTTGAGCACGTTTTGCATTCTGATCAGAGGTTGATGCTCTTAAGTATCCAAAGATGTACATAAGCCCCTCAAAGTGACATTTAGATTATGATCTAAACAAGTGTGACAAATAGGTTATGACAAATCTACTTTTCGTGTCAATTTTTACGTGTGACTTATAAGTATACCTAAGCGTCATACCGTTCTAACTGTTTGATTTAATGCTTAACGTACGAAACCGTACCGTTGGGCTTCACACCCCTGTTTATAGTTATGTACACAAACTTTGTGTGGGCAAATCTGACACAGAAGAGCACTCTCGAAAATCGAACAAGGAAATTTATGAGCGTTCGAGCACAAGTTTGTTAATGTCAAACTCGTTTTTTGTTAATTGGCGCATCATTTTGATCATTTCATCAGTAGGGTTAGTTTTTATCGCGCCATTTTCTAATCAAGAAAACCCTAATAAACTGAGCAATTGCTTATTAAACAAGGCATCATACGTTTTCATTTACCAACAACGTTCTTGACTCCGCTTGCACATCAGACGAGCTCGTTAGCGAATTTATTCCTGTTTTTATCGATTTACATGTAACAAATATGTGCCTAACCCTGTTAAATACCAGCAACATTGTTGGTTAATTTCTCCACACCCACACGAAACAATCACCAAAACTATCAATTTAACGCTCGTTCGCGCTTTTGTGAGCAATATATCGAACGTAAATGATAAAAAAAAACATACTAGTTGTAAGTTTATTAAAGTTGCATAAGGTAAAGGTCATGACGGCTTATCAACGAATGGAAACCGACGTTGTCATCATTGGCGGCGGCGCGACCGGCACAGGCATCATGCGAGACTGCGCATTGCGAGGCATCGCGTGCATTCTGTTAGAGAAAAATGACATCGCCTCCGGCACCACGGGTCGTAACCACGGCTTGCTGCACTCTGGTGCGCGCTATGCCGTCACTGATGCAGAATCGGCCAAAGAATGCATTCAAGAAAACCAAACGCTCAAACGCATCGCTCGCCATTGTGTGGAAGCGACTGACGGCCTATTCATTACCCTGCCTGAAGACGAACTCAGCTTTCAAGACACCTTTATTCAGGCTTGCGGCAATGCCGGTATCGAAGCGACCCGTTTAACGCCAAAAGAAGCACTCGCGCTCGAACCGAACGTGAACCCGGCGCTGATCGGTGCGGTGAAAGTGCCCGACGGCACGCTGGATCCGTTCCGTTTATGTGCCTCGAACGTCCTTGATGCCAAAGAGCACGGCGCGCGCATGTTCAACCGCACCATCGTCACCAGTTTGATTCGCCAAGGCGATACCATACTCGGTGTACGCTGTTTGCAATTGGGCACCAACCAACAGTTTGAAATCTTTGCCAAAGAAGTGATCAACGCCGCGGGTATTTGGGGACAACATATCTGCGAATATGCCGACCTCAACATCAAGATGTTCCCTGCCAAAGGCTCGCTGTTGATCCTCGATTACCGCATCAATAACTTGGTGATCAACCGTTGCCGTAAACCTTCCGATGCCGACATTCTGGTGCCCGGCGACACCATTTCACTTATCGGCACCACGTCCGAACACATTGATTACGACCAGATCGACAACTTGCACGTCACCGAACGTGACGTGGATGTGCTGTTGGCAGAAGGCGCGAAACTTGCGCCGATCATGGCCAATACGCGCGTACTGCGTGCCTACGCGGGGGTACGTCCTTTGGTTTCGGTAGATGACGATGGCAGTGGCCGGAATATCAGCCGCGGCATCGTTTTGCTCGATCACCAAGAGCGCGACGGCCTCAAAGGCCTCACCACCATTACCGGCGGCAAACTGATGACCTACCGCTTAATGGCGGAATGGGCGACCGACTTAGTGGCGAAGAAACTGGGCAACACTCAGGCGTGCGAAACCCACACGCGCCCACTGCCGGGGTCAAACGAAACGCCAAAAGCCATCAAGAAAACCGCCAGCATCGCCAAACCGGTGTATGAATCCGCCATTTATCGCCATGGTGAACGCGCCACGCAATTCTTGTCTGACGATGCCAAGAGCCAAGCGATTATTTGTGAATGTGAAATGGTCACTGCGGGCGAAATTGAATACGCGATTAAACAGCTCGACGTCAACAACTTGGTCGATCTGCGCCGCCGCACTCGCTTAGGCATGGGCCCTTGTCAGGGCGAACTGTGCATCTACCGTGCGGCCAGCCTGTTTTCCGAATATGGTCAGGTCGATGGCTGTCAATCGAGTGAATTGTTGGTCGATTTTCTAGAAGAGCGCTGGAAAGGCATCAAACCCATTTTCTGGGGTGATGCGCTGCGCGAAGCGGAATTCAGCTATTGGATTTACGAAGGATTACTCGGTGCCAGCGACCTGCCCCAGCCCGCTCAATCAGAACACCCTCAAGCAGAACAACAAAAACAGGAGGCGGAATTATGATGCATTATGATGTGGCCGTGATCGGCGGGGGCATTGCGGGTTATACCGCTGCAATTCGCAGCCTGCAAGCTGGCAAAAAAACCGTGCTCATCAATCAGGGTCAAAGCGCGTTACATTTCTCTTCCGGCTCCATTGATGTGCTGGCGAAATTACCAGATGGCAGCGCGGTCACCCACCCGTTTGATGCCCTCGACGCATTACAGCAACAAGCGCCGTCCCATCCGTACAACACGGTGGGTCGTAGCACGCTGCAAAAAGGGCTGGAATGGTTTCGTCAAACGCTCGCCACCGCGAACGTGCCGCTATCGCATCAAGATGATTTGGCCAATCACGGGCGCATCACGCCGCTTGGCACACTCAAAGCGACTTGGCTATCGCAGCCATTTGTTTACCAACACCGCCAAGAAGTTTCGTTTGAGCGTATTGTGGTGGTTTCGATCGATGGCTATCGCGATTTTCAGCCACAAATGCTGAAAGATAACCTTCACCAGCATCCCGATTTTCAAGGTGTGCCGATTCACACGGTCACCCTGTCGATTCCGGGGTTTGACGGATACCGCCGCAACCCAAATGAGCTGCGCTCAATCGACATTGCACGTTTGCTAAAACACGATGCCGCGTGGACCGCGCTATGCGATGGTTTGATGCGTGCAGCCAATCGCAACGACTTGGTGATCATGCCCGCGATCATGGGCAACGGCGATGGCCTAACGCTGCTAACGAAGCTACGCGACACCACGCAACTGCAATTTCACGAAGTGCCGACCATGCCACCATCGCTGCTGGGTATTCGCATTGAAGAGGCGCTCAGTCGCACCTTCCTGCTGCTGGGTGGCATTCACCTCAAAGGCGACAAAGTGGTCAACGGCACGTTTGACGGCGAGCGTCTGGTTAGCCTGCAAACGCAAAACCTGCGCGACATGGCCATCAGCGCTGACAACTACATCATGGCAACCGGCAGCTATTTCAGCCAAGGGTTGCATGCCGAGCAACACGCCATCCAAGAACCGATCTTTGGCTTGCAAGTGACGCATAAACCAGCACGCGTTGATTGGCGCAATCCGGCCTTCTTTGCCGACCGTTCACACCCTTTTATGGCATTCGGTGTCGAAACCAACGCGCAATTGAACCCACAGCGCAGCGGCGTCACCATTAAAAACTTGTACTGCTGCGGCTCCATGTTGTCGGGATACGATCCCGTGTTTGAAGGGTGCGGTGGCGGCGTCGCGATTGGCACCGCCTACCACGCCATCATGCAATGCCTAGAACCTCAATTGTCAGCGTCTCACCCTAACCCATTCGATCAGGAGGTGCTCGCATGAACGCGCCATTTTCAAAAGCTGCTCCTCTGAATACCAGCTTTGACCAATGTATTAAATGCACCGTCTGCACGGTGTACTGCCCCGTGGCAAAAGCCAACCCAGATTACCCAGGCCCGAAACAGTGCGGGCCGGATGGCGAGCGCCTGCGCATTAAAAACCCGGAATATTACGACGAAGCGCTTAAATACTGCACCAACTGCAAACGCTGCGAAACCGCGTGTCCTTCTGGGGTGAAAATCGGCGACATCATCGCCGTCGCGCGGGGTAAACATGGCAAGAAACCGCTCAATCCGAAACTGATGCGTGACTACGTGCTGAGCCACACCGACCTGTTCGGCTCACTGGCCACGCCATTTGCACCAGTGGTGAACTTCGCCACATCGATGCCATTGGTGAAAAAAATCATGCACAAAACCATCGGCGTGCATGACCACAAAGCGTTGCCGAAATACTCGCACGGCACGTTCCGTCGCTGGTTTAAACAAAATTGCACCAGCCAGCCGCTGTATCAGCGCCAAGTCACCTACTTTCATGGCTGCTACGTCAACTACAACCACCCACAATTGGGCAAAGATCTGGTGAAGGTGTTGAATGCGATGAATATTGGCGTGCGCTTGCTGAACAACGAGAAATGCTGCGGCGTGCCTTTGATTGCCAACGGTTTTCATGACAAAGCGCGTAAAAACGCATTGCTGAACGTGAAGAACATGGAAACTGCGGTCAATGAATATCACACCAAAGTGATTTCAACCTCCTCAACTTGCTCGTTCACGCTGCAACAGGAATACCCGCATGTGCTCGGCGTCGACAACAGCCAAGTGTCCAACGACATTGAATACGTCACGCGCTTCCTGCTGAAAGAGTTTATGAATGGCAATGCGCCGAAAATGAAACCGGTCAACCTCAAAGTGGTTTATCACACGCCTTGTCACTTGGAACGCAGTGGCAACGTGATGTTTACCATTGAGTTACTGCGCATGATTCCGGGCCTAGAACTGATTGTCCTCGATAGCGAATGCTGCGGTTTGGCGGGCACCTATGGCTTTAAAGAAGAGAACTATGACGTGTCGATGAAAATCGGCTCGCACCTGTTTGACTCGATCAAAGCCTCCGATGCAGATTTTGCGATCACCGACTGCGAAACCTGTAAATGGCAAATCGAAGAGAACACCGCGCTGGAAACCATTCACCCGGTCAGCTTGCTGGCGCAAGCACTGGCTTAGTCTTCCAACCCCAAAAAGGCGTCTTCAAAGAAAGTCGTTTCAACGCTCAACGTACAAAAAAGCGGGCATTGCCCGCTTTTCTTCTGTCACTTTCGCTTTTCGTTTGCTGCTGTCTATCGCACCACAGCATGGCGATCGACCAAGGCCAACTCAAGGTAGTAATGGCCGGTGGGGATCGTTTCAGGCAAAGTGAAACTGCTGGAGGTCGCGTGTTCACCCGGCAGCCAACGCATGACATCTGCGGTTGAGACGTTGAAAAACGCGGTTTCTTCGTCCTCATTCACCAATCGATACGCCAGATAATGGTGCTGATACGGTGGCGCGTTCCCTTCGTTCACAAGCAAGGCCTGAACCGTCATGGTCGCGCCCGGCGTCAATTCAGCAGGGTGCACCAGTGTGTCTACACGCAGACGATAGCCAATTTGAGCCAACGCATCGTCCAACAAATCACGATACTGAGTCGGCACCACGTGCGATTTCAGGTTCAATGTCGAAGCGTGCTGCGCAATCGCCCAATCCAAGCTTTCTGGTATGGCTACCAATCTGCAAAATCAGCTTGGAAAGGTTCAAGTCACCTAGAGTTGGAAAATTCGGACATTGCCCAGAGTTGGTTAAAAGTCGTTTTAATGGCGATGGCTATCACTTTTTTAAATCCACATGTATATCTGGATACGGTGGTGATACTCGGGGGCGTGACTGCTCAAATGGAACCTGATGAAAAACTATTGTTTGTTATAGGGGCACTGATCGCATCAGGGGGCTGGTTTTATGGATTAGTGTATTTGGCTAACAAGTTGATCCCACTTTTTAGTAAGCCAAGAACATGGCGAATTTTAGATTCTGCGATTTCATGCATCATGTGTGGTATTGCATTGAAGCTGGCAGCACCTTTGTTAAGCCAATACATATAGAGCGTCGCGATGAAGCTGCATTTCTATTAACTAAATTGCTCCTGTTAGATTGGACACTGAGTTTCCATACCAGAAGTTATTCGTCCTTTGCTAATTTAAGTAAATACTCTAAACCATTTCTGTCCGTGCGACCTGAAGTCGTATGAAGCGTTGTTCACCGCTTTATGAGTGAACCGTCTGTATCACCAGATGAACCT
>NZ_JAWOVY010000050.1:0-7580 GCF_033340155.1 Vibrio sp. 1562 | reverse complement strand
GCCTAGTGCAGTGAAAGTTGCACGCTGGGTTCTTAGGGGGGCCGCACTTGGTAACAAGTGTCGTCTACCCGACCAAACCTTTCTAGCACAAGGATCAGGACTCATTTCTTTTGTCATAAATTGACCTATTTTTGGTAATGCTAAAAGTGGCGACGATACTGGTAGCTATTCAAGTAATAATGCCTAACTTCAGTCACAGTTTATTCAACAATTACCCTATATAATAACTTGAATGTAATCAATACACTGCTCTGATTATAACTACAAGTATATAATTCGCCCCCATGGAGGTCTCTATGCCCCAGAATTATGATAGACATATCAGTAATTTGACCAAAGACACTTACGCTTTGATATTGGCTGGTGGTCGAGGTAGTCGTTTATTTGAACTCACCGATCTTCGAGCAAAACCTGCTGTATATTTTGGTGGTAAGTTTCGTATTATCGATTTTCCACTATCAAACTGTTTCAATTCAGGTATTGACCGCGTAGGTATCGCAACACAATACAAGTCGCACTCGTTGATCCGTCACATTAGCCGCGGTTGGGTAAGCCTTAGAGCTCAACAATTTGTTGAAATTTTACCTGCTTCACAACGAACGGGCGATGACTGGTATGCTGGCACAGCGGATGCGGTATATCAAAATATTGATATAATTCGTTCACATAGACCCAAGTACATTCTAATTCTGTCTGGTGACCATGTATATCGTATGGACTACGGCACTCTACTAGCGGAGCATGTGGCAAATAACGCAGATATGACAGTCTGTTGCCTAGAAGTTGATACTGAAGAAGCTGCAGGTAGCTTTGGTGTTCTAACCGTAGATTCCAAAAACAAAATAGTAGCTTTTGATGAGAAACCAGCTCAACCTAATGAAATTCCGAATAAACCGAATAAGTGTTTGGCTTCAATGGGCAATTATTTATTCAATGCTGATTTTCTTTTTGACCAGTTATTAAAAGATGTGGATGTCCAAGGATCCACCCGCGATTTTGGCCACGATATCATTCCTTCAATCATTAATGAGAGTAATGTTTTTGCGTACTCTTTCAAAGATCCAGACAGTGAAAGTCAGCCCTACTGGCGTGACGTGGGTACACTTGACTCATTTTGGGAAGCCAATATGGAACTTGTTACACCTAAACCACAACTTGACCTTTATGATAAAGACTGGCCGATTTGGACATATCAAGAACAGCTTCCACCTGCTAAATTCATTTTTGATAACGATGAACGCCGTGGTATGGCCGTAGATTCAACGGTTTCTGGAGGGTGCATTATTTCTGGTTCAACTATTAGAAAATCATTGTTGTATTCAAGTGTCCATGCCCACTCATACAGTCTTATTGAAGAGTCAGTATTGTTGCATGGCAGTCACGTTGGTGAACACGCTAAACTGAAGAGAGTTATCCTTGACAGTGATTGTTGTGTCCCGGCCGGCTTGAGCATTGGCTATGATAAGGAACAGGATGAAGCCAATGGTTTTCGTGTTACAGAAAAAGGAATTACCCTAGTAACTAAAACTATGCTGGAAAATCTTGCTAAATAAACGTACTGAACAACTTTTTCTCGAAATACGAGTCAAAGGCATCGCAATGGCGATAAATATGGCAAGCGAGTACAACTAGTCTGACACCCAAATTATGGTCTTATCCTCACCACTCGGAGATAAGATCACGTTTCACCTGAATATATGCCCTGCGGCTAACAATTTTTTCATCAGCAGAAATCGAGAAATTGGTATGTTAAAAAGTGAACCTTATGTACTAGTAGGGCAGCGCAACTCAAAGCTGCCCCGAAGTGAGCCAGAGAAGTGGACCCCGATGGTTGGACACATAAGCTAATTTCTTAAGTGGTTGATCTTGCTCATGCAGCGTATCTTTGTCTGCTGAAGTAGACTTCATCAGGAGTGAGGTCATTGAGTCCTTGATGATTACGCTCTTCATTATAAAACACCATGTAGTGACCGATTTCAAGCTCTGCCTCTCGGGGTGTGGTGTACGCTTTTAAATAAACCTCCTCATATTTTAGGCTTCGCCATAGTCGTTCGATAAAGACATTATCAACCCAGCGACCTTTTCCATCCATGCTGATCCGTACTCCGTGGTCAAGTAACTTCTCCGTGAAGTCAGTACTGGTGAACTGGCTACCCTGATCGGAGTTAAAGATATCAGGCGGCCCGTAGTGTTGAAGCGTCTTCAAGAGCCTCAATGCAAAAGCTTGTATCCATGGTGTTCGATAAGCGCCAAGACAACACTTTACGGCTATACCAGTCGATAATGGCGACTAGGTACAGGAACCCTTTAGCCATTGGGATGTACGTGATATCAATAGCCCAAGCTTGGTTCGGGTAAGTGACTTCAATATCACGTAACAGGTAGAGGTAAACCTTGTGAGCTTTATTCGCCAGTGTTGTTTTTGGCTTAGGATAAATCGCTCCAATGCCCATACCTCGCATGATCCGAACAATACGCTTGCGATTAACGTTGTGGCCCTTTTTAGCCAGCTCGGTTCGAATACGCCTACTGCCCATGAACGGATATTGAAGGTGGATTTCGTCAATCATACGACGTAATTCAATCTCTTCAACAGAGAGTCCGACAGGCTGATAATAAGCCGTAGAGCGAGCAACATTAAGAAGCTCGCACTGACGCTTTATTGGTAACAGGGTGGATTTATCCAGCGAACTTTTTCGCTGTGCTCGGTCTAGCGACCGAGCACTTTGGCCAAAAAATCATTTTCCATGGTCAATTGACCGATCTTGGCGTGGAGTTTGTCCACTTCTTCGGAGCTGTCCTTGCCCGACTGACTTTCAGAAGCAAAAATCATGGCAGCATTTTCAAGCAACTCTTTTTTCCATGTTGAGATTTGGTTAGGGTGCAGGTTGTACTTCTGCGCTAACTCAGCAACAGTTTTATCACCTTTGGCGGCAGCAAGTGCCACTTTAGCTTTGAACTCAGGAGAGTGGTTTCTACGTTTTCTAGTCATAATCTGTTCCAGTATTGTTGGGTACTATCAAAACAGATCAATCACTTAAAGTCATGTCCGAAAATTGGGGACCACTTCTGTTTAACATTGGCTTAAGTAAGTGCCCGAAACTTGCTGACCACTACAGTATCTAAAACGCAATCTCATCCATTTTCTATTCTGTAGAGTCGTGAAGTATTTGGTTGGCTTCCATTAGTTTGAGGCAACAATTTCTGAGTGCCCGTGCAGAAGAAGTTTTTTTGCCTCACTATTCCTAGAACTTGCGCTAGTAGTGCCTATAACAATTGCGATTACCCGACGGTCACGTTCTATCGAGGAGGCAATTATACTGTATCCACTTGCCTGGGAGTAGCTGGTTTTCATACCATCAACTTTCATTTTTTTATCCCATAGTAGACCGTTTCTGTTGTGTTGTTGGATTCCGTTGTAAGTAAAGCTTTTCATCGAATAAAGCTCGTATACCTCTGGGAAGTCCTTGATTAAGGCGGACGACAGCTTTAGTAGGTCGGTAGCGGTAGTGATTTGGCCTTCTTCATCCAAACCAGTGCTACTCACAAAGGTGGTGTTAGTCATTTGAAGCATGCGAGCTGTTTGATTCATCAGTTTTACAAACTCAAACTCAGATCCCGAAACCGCTTCTGCTAACGCGACAGTGGCATCACTGGCTGATTGAACCACCACCCCCTTCATTAAATCATAGATACTCACATTCGAGCCTTCCGCTAGAAACATTTTTGAGGAATCGGGAAATGACTTAGCTCTGGATGCTTTACTGATAGTGACTATATCATTTATTGAAAGCTCGCCATCTTTTAGTGCTTTGGCTGTTAAATAGATGGTCATAAGCTTGGCGTAGTTACTTGGGGTAACGGGTTTGTTCATGTTTTTCTCAGCAAGAACCTCCCCCTTATTATAATCGGCAAGTATGTAAGCGTTGGCGTTAATTCTCGGTGTTGATCTTGCTTCAATGTAAGTTGGGAACAGCATCACCACAAATACGCATGTTAACGCATAGATAAAAGACTTTTGATTTTTCATGGCGCACCTCCAGTGTGCAAAGCGATTTAAGGTTAGTTCTCGACTACCTCGTTCAGTCCAACATCAAACACAATAGTTGTATTAGGCGTGATGATAACTGCTCCTTGAGCTCTGTTAGCCAGTTGAGAGGCAGGCTTCAAGTCAGAATCTGTCCCGTATGCCCATTAAGGACACACCTTCAGACCATCCTTGTATAAAGCGATTTAACGGGAAGACAAGTCGGGAGAGCACAACCAACCTTGGGAATAATGGCGCTCCCTTAACCGTTTAATTTACTTTGAGCATTTAATCAGGGCTTCGAACAGTTTAATAAAGGCTATATCTGGTGCTATGTTTAGGGTGTGATATTTACCTCCTTCGAGTATCATAATCTTTTGACCTGATTTTTTGGGATATAAAAGACTCGTAGTATTACGTAAGTTTGTCATTACAAGACTATCGGCATGGTGATCTATGCCTGTACTGATGAGCAAACATTCTTGGATACTATACCCTTGTTCCTTCATGTCTTTCTCGAAGCGTTCGCGGTCTATGCTCGCAGAAACGGTTAGAGAGACAAAGAGCGATACTAAAGCCAAAATACGCATAAAAACATCTCCTATGTTTTGTTTAATAATCAGCCTAGTAACATTAAAAAATGTCAAGTTAGCCTCAAAGTTTTTTACAATTTCATTATTTACTAAGTACTGTCTCAGAAGTGAAAGGCTGAACAAGTTTGGACAGTCCTCTAAACAAAAAATATGGAAGCCGATTAAATAATAGATTCTGCCAGACTGGACACCAACTAAGCCTCTCCTATTAACTTAAATAGCTCTGCTCTGGGTTAAGATGACCAAAAGAGCTGTGTTTTCTGAACCGATTGTAATCCACTTCGATATATTCAATACGTTTTTTCTTGTCTGATATGATTCACCTTATTAGTTATTTCAATCGCTTAACTCAGTGCCCAAAATAATTGGTTCGGATTAAATAATAACGTATTTCATATTAAGTCTCGCATACATATTAAAACGGAGGACAGTCGCATTAGTTCACTCCTTATAAGAAATTCCCATTAATAATGAATAGTACAAATATATCGAAACACAAGAACTTTAATCGAGTAAGATTAGTCATTATTAATGTAAAGAAGTGGACCCCGATGGTTGGACACATAAGCTAATTTCTTAAGTGGTTGATCTTGCTCATGCAGCGTATCTTTGTCTGCTGAAGTAGACTTCATCAGGAGTGAGGTCATTGAGTCCTTGATGATTACGCTCTTCATTATAAAACACCATGTAGTGACCGATTTCAAGCTCTGCCTCTCGGGGTGTGGTGTACGCTTTTAAATAAACCTCCTCATATTTTAGGCTTCGCCATAGTCGTTCGATAAAGACATTATCAACCCAGCGACCTTTTCCATCCATGCTGATCCGTACTCCGTGGTCAAGTAACTTCTCCGTGAAGTCAGTACTGGTGAACTGGCTACCCTGATCGGAGTTAAAGATATCAGGCGGCCCGTAGTGTTGAAGCGTCTTCAAGAGCCTCAATGCAAAAGCTTGTATCCATGGTGTTCGATAAGCGCCAAGACAACACTTTACGGCTATACCAGTCGATAATGGCGACTAGGTACAGGAACCCTTTAGCCATTGGGATGTACGTGATATCAATAGCCCAAGCTTGGTTCGGGTAAGTGACTTCAATATCACGTAACAGGTAGAGGTAAACCTTGTGAGCTTTATTCGCCAGTGTTGTTTTTGGCTTAGGATAAATCGCTCCAATGCCCATACCTCGCATGATCCGAACAATACGCTTGCGATTAACGTTGTGGCCCTTTTTAGCCAGCTCGGTTCGAATACGCCTACTGCCCATGAACGGATATTGAAGGTGGATTTCGTCAATCATACGACGTAATTCAATCTCTTCAACAGAGAGTCCGACAGGCTGATAATAAGCCGTAGAGCGAGCAACATTAAGAAGCTCGCACTGACGCTTTATTGGTAACAGGGTGGATTTATCCAGCGAACTTTTTCGCTGTGCTCGGTCTAGCGACCGAGCACTTTGGCCAAAAAATCATTTTCCATGGTCAATTGACCGATCTTGGCGTGGAGTTTGTCCACTTCTTCGGAGCTGTCCTTGCCCGACTGACTTTCAGAAGCAAAAATCATGGCAGCATTTTCAAGCAACTCTTTTTTCCATGTTGAGATTTGGTTAGGGTGCAGGTTGTACTTCTGCGCTAACTCAGCAACAGTTTTATCACCTTTGGCGGCAGCAAGTGCCACTTTAGCTTTGAACTCAGGAGAGTGGTTTCTACGTTTTCTAGTCATAATCTGTTCCAGTATTGTTGGGTACTATCAAAACAGATCAATCACTTAAAGTCATGTCCGAAAATTGGGGGCCACTTCTAGTTCGATGGAATACACTAGATCAGCTAACATATAAAGAGTTAATTAGCCACTCCATTAAATATCGTGGTATACGCATGACCGTGCCTTAATGACTTGAGAATTTAACTTTAACATTGACATATTACGCCACTTATACTATTTAATTTTTTTAAAATCCTTCAATGGAGTTGATTATGTCCAGATTTTTCATTGTTACAATACTATCAACTTTTTTTGTCAGTTTCTCTAATAATGCTATCAGCCAGTCGAAAATCATACGATGTGAGTTCGATGTTGGGCAGCACCTAGAACTTACTTTTGTATTGTCCGGAGAACCAAATGTGTCTGGAAATTTCAGTGTTACAGGACAACCCAGATTTAATTATGAGTTGGATTCTCCCCTGGTTAAAACTCAGGTTAATGGTATTGACACTTATGTGTGGGTGAATGACGTAAAAGATGGGGACAAGTTGATGGGAAAAATGAAAAAATATAGTCAGTTTAGAGGAGCTTATTATTATGAGAAAACGGTTATGACTTTATATGACTTCCCAGAAGACTCACAAGTGACGGATTTTAAGATTCAACCATGTGAAGTTAGTGACCAAATGAATACAACAAATGTTGTAGAACAATACAAGGAAGATTTCTCTGACAATATCACACGTGTGAACGGCCCTTCAGATGCGGATATGGAGCTCGCAATCCAAAGGTGGCTAAATCAAAGTTATGGTGTGGAATTTATAAATGTCTCAAATCTTCACGTAATAGAGGGTCAAATTTTAAGGCAAGGAATATATGAAACTAAAGTTAAATTCAATCTAATCCTTAAGCATGATTTCGAATATGTAGAAAGCTTAGTTTACCAAAACCATGACTTTGCCCAAGCATCGATAGTAAGTTTAATTCATTCTCATTATGGTGAATTTACCAAAGGGCAGGTCGTTGAAAGAGATCTAGAAGCTACTTTTAGAAAATTAGGGAAACTCTGGATTAAGATGTAATGATAAAGTGTGTGGGGGAGCTATATTGGCCGTAGGTTGGTAGGCTTGCAATACACCAGATAATCCGTGAAAAACTAATTTAGTAAAAGCACTAACACACTTTTGTCCGTGCGACCTGAAGTCGTATGAAGCGTTGTTCACCGCTTTATGAGTGAACCGTCTGTATCACCAGATGAACCT
>NZ_JAWOVY010000049.1:0-7609 GCF_033340155.1 Vibrio sp. 1562 | reverse complement strand
TCAATGCTAAGAGATGGTGTTATGTGGGATACAGATAGCCTCAAAAATTAACTATTGACGCCATAGTCTCTTGTTATATGGCGGACTTTCTAGATTATTGAGACAGTTGCCAAATACATACCTATCCAATACATAATGTAAAATACCCAATCATCTAACCGCTCAGCAAAGGTTTCTCTTTTCCATGTTTGCTCACTCCACCCAAGTCGCCCTAATGTTGCAACAGCAAAGCAAAAAGCCGACCCAAGAGCTAGAACACTTTGGCTCGTTGGTATACCCAAGTCATAGCAATCTACAATGAAACCGACTCCAACTGCACGTAAGCGCATCATAAACCACGCATTCTAATCGTCTAGCACGAATAATAAGATCAAACCTCCACCCAAAGGAGATTTGAAATGGCTAAACGACGCACTAACCAAGAGTGGCGAACTCTGTTCGAACAATATGAATCCAGCCAGCTATCACAACGATTATTCTGTGAACGCAACGACCTGAGCCTTTCCACTTTTTACGCTAAGCGCCAACAATTAAAGCACATCGAAAAGCCGAACACGATTGGCTGTGTTAAAGCCGAAGTCGTTGAAAAGACCACAAAGTATCAAGCCACTCATGTTGCAAAAGTCGGGCAAAGCGGATAAAGAATTGGCGAAAATCCAAAAACTCTATGGAATAGAGTCGCGCTTAAAAGGTGCCTCTGCTGAACATCGAAAAGCTGAGCCTGATATCGATGCGCTTCTGCCATGGAACTTCAAACACTAGCTAATCGCCCCGTGGGTTCATGGGGCGGATACCTTCTAGCTGAAGCCATCAAGTTTTGTAAGTCTGACATTATAGTGTTTGCTGTTGGTTGCAATCGGAAAAATGACGACACAATTAAACTAGTTATGGATACACACTTTGGTGGCTACGAAACAAAAGAACTTTAACGTAAAAGATATTGGCGATTTACCAGTAACAACATGGATTGCTATCGAATTGCTCACCCAAGAGCTAACTCTAAAGAGCAGGCAAGATTTCGAAACTTAGTGATAGGTAATATTATTGGAGAATGAGCGTCATCTCTGGAGTAAATGCCTATAACATGAAGAACAAGGATAAAGTCATTGATTCTCTGAACGTTCGTCAGTTGGGACTGATGGGTCATATTCTATTAGCTTGTTATTCATATCTATTTTGCCTTGCACTTTTACGTTTACTCTTTTGATTGCGAGCTATTACTTAAACTATCGATTGCTCTCAATCCAAGCATGACTCGAACTAGATTTATGAATTAGCATCGGAGTCTTCAAGTGTCACTACTGTATGAATAATGAGACTCACACACTGACGAGTTGGAGTCAGTTTTATCAGCATCTTACATTAGGAAACGCAGGTCAATCTGAGCACGTTCGTTTATTGAAGAGTATCTACTCTAAGTAGCTTTGGGGCAATTTCGTGTTACATGCCCCGTCAGCACAGCTTTGGACAATAGCTTCTTAGGGTAATCACTTAAATTAGGAAGGTGCGGATAACTTTTAGTATCAGAAAGTAGCTTCGTGAAGTGTCCAGTCTCGCTGGTGCAGATCATTAGTTTCTAAGGCTCTAAAGCTGGCAAGCTTGAACGCAAGTATTCTCTATCAATGTTTTTGACCGTTTCCCAGCGAATACCCAAATGCTGAGACACTGCATGTATGCTCATGTGGCGGCACAATCCACTGATGAACTTGCAAAAGCGAGCGGTATAGTGCGTATTTCGGAGCATTCCGAACACCTATTTCCGCAGTTTTTCAAGCAAGCTGTCGCCATTTTTACATTCTCGTAACGTACTAGGGGGCTTTACTTTCTGGGTTTAAGAAAACCTCACCAATGTGATTCCAGTTCCTAGCCCTTTTCGACCATCTTTCTGGGTGTTTTAAAGCTGCGTTGTGATACACCTGCTCCCGACGTTTGAGGATCTCTATATCATCACCATTTTATCGTTCGCTCGGTGTCACATACTTAATTCCGCTATGCTTATGTTCAAAATTATACCAATAGCAACTTTGAAATTAGCATTTGACGGTTTAAGTCTGGTATCGCAAACCGCCAAATCAACAATTACAAGAGGAGGAAACAGGCAACACGATTATGTTTTAAGTAACCAAAATACAATTTCCTCTCAAACGCATGAATTGTACTTGTACCTGCTTCCTCAGTGGGGTTACCAAATCTTTCCTTCTGGGTGATCGATCATCTCAACTATCTGTTGCTCAAACAAATGAGATGTACTTGCCAATACAAAACTTTGTGCACCCAAAAAGCAGAGCCCCACTAATCGTCCGGTAGTCGTGGAAAAATACTCTGAACTTTGTGTAAGTTGACCTGAATAAGGCTTGCTTATGCCTATGACGGTAAACAGCAGGACGAAGCTAAGCGCCAGTACAGATTTCACTGCAGACGACTTCATCAAATGTTTGGCTTCGTTTCTTTTAATGGCTTTAAGCTCAAGTGGGTACCCAATCACACGGATAAGAGTAACAAAAATAAAAAAGAGTGAAAAACCTAGAGCAATTGGTGGAACAAAGACGGTTTTAAGGTAAAGGTCACTCTTTTCCTTATTATCCGAGGATACGTTCCAAGCGTACAGAACTTGTTTTTGAACCACTAAATATTCTATTTTTTCGTTCAATATATTTTCAAATTCACTTTCTCTCAGCGATGTTGAGTCGATATCAAAATAGAAATCGCCCATAATGTGTCGAAGATTGTCTCTCACTTCCTTTATACCCATTACGGCTTTACTACTCACCTGCGAACGGAATATAGACTTGTTAAACGGTAGTGACTTACCATCTAGGCGACTTCTAAACACCAGTTGTGTATTGTTCAGTGCTGTATCCCGGCCCTTCATTTCCTGGCTTGTCCAATACTTAGTGACATCTGAATATCGGTTATAAGCTTTAGAGTAGGCTTTGATTACATCTTTGACCTCCATTTGGCGGTCACCATATTCGTATTCGCTCCTCAGTTCGTATGGGCGAACTAAAGGTCTAAAGCCTAATCCCTCAATGATTGCGTTTTGTGTTTCGTTGAAGAATGTATCGTAACGGCTTAAATCTTTCGAGTCGCTTAATCCGTACGGGAACCCTGTTTCTTGTTGAACATATGGCATTTCACTAGGATACATAGCTCTAGTAGCTTTTATCTCAATGTATTTTTTCTCAATATGCTTTAGGGCTAATGTGTAATCCCAATCATCGTCTCCAGGGCATAGTTTGTTGCTATCGCATAGTTCAAATAGGCGTATATTGTCGAAATAATTGATGTCTTTTCGATTCGGGTTAAAAATCCAGTTAAGATTCATAGCCATTTGGCTGCGTAAATAATCCAGGTTATACATACCTTTGGTATTGAGCTTACCTTTTTGCTTACCGGTTTTATAATAACTATAAATATTCCGCAGGTTCTGCTTCCTGACTCTGCTGCCGCGATATCGTTTTTTAGCGACCGACTCTATCTCTGATTGCATGCGCTTATAGGGGCCATCCATAAAGGTCCGTTCTGCCTGCCTGACGGCTTGATACATCAAGTGGGCCTCTAAAGCGAGGTTAAACGGAAGCTTATGCTTTACCATAGTGTTATGCACTTCAACGTTGAACTGAACAAGCTTTATGTACTGGTTTACTGCTTGGTATAGATCTTTTTGAGAATGTTCTAAGCGACGTTTGAGAATGGGGTCTACCCATCCTAGATTGGCAGGTGTACGTAACGATTCCTCATAAGCTTCAGTCGCGGAGATTCTAGTAAAAGGAAAGTAAGAAAGGATCGTCAGCGTGTCGCTGTATGATGGTGCAGTCTCACCTTCTGGCGTGGCCTTTTTAAGCAAATTGAAATGCTGAGGAAAATTAATCCCATAATCACGAACATCCACAACCAAGTTAGCAAGGTTAGCTTTATCTTGATTAGCACTAACAATACCTTCCACCAAAATATCTTGCAGCTTGTGCATCACAGGTACGGATATCGTTAAAATAACGAAAAGCCTCACCCACTTCTGCGACTGGCTCAACTTAACGGGAATAGCAAAAGAAGCAATAAACAAACCTAAACCGATACCGCTTAAGGTTCGACCATAAAACTCAACCTTATCTATCGTATCTTGGTTTAACACTAGGCCTGATGAAACACCTGCTATAGAGGTATTCAATCCAATTTCGCACAGCAAGTAGATCACATCAATTGCAATAATCACCTTTAACCATTTGTACTTTTTCTTTCGGTCGATGTAGCCGAGATTTTCATCGTACTTGCCATCGAAAAGTACCTTTTTGTCTGGAGCGGTAGAATGATAGGCTTTGAAGGTGCGAATAGCTAAATTTATGTAGACCGTTCCTATAATAACGAAGAGGAAGAAACCTACACCGAATTGAATGATAGTGCTAAGGGTAGACTCCCATAAGTTGAAGAGAAAAATTATCAAGCCTAGAGCTGGAACAACGATGGCTCCCCCTCCTAAGTAGGTATCTATCTCTTGGAAGTGTGCTTTATATACTTTGTCTTTAGAAAGTGTCATGCATCTATTCGCCCAACAATAGATGCCTATATAAGCCAATATTGTTAAAGCAAAGTGAATTTTAATAAGTATCATAGAGCCAAAAATGGCACCATAACAACTAAGCACTTGTAAGCGCTCGTTAGGTTGAGTGTTAGTATTATTAGACAACTTCGTTCGTACCCTATTTATAATTAGAATTTTTGAAAATCTAGTCCTTTAAACACGCTCAATATTATTCAAGCGTAAACTGATCAATCGATGTGTAATCAAAATTATCAAACCGATGCTCGACAAACTGGCGAGGTTCCGAGTTGTTTTTTTCTACATCAATTTTGTCACTTAATATTGAGTAAATTGCATGGATAATATCGATATAAAGAGGATGCTTTCGCATGGTTGGATCGTGTATTTCTATGACGATTGCATCTTTTTCGGTAGCTGGTAATTCAAACTCTTTGAGGAGTGCATCAATAATGTAAGGCTGTGTAGGAGCCAAGATTCGATCAGCGACTTCTTCGCTTACTCTCTCTTTAGGATAACAAATGCCTTTGTGAACACCATCGGTCATTAATCGACGGATGTCATGTGTGACTTTTTCCCAAGAGTATTCATTAAATTGACCGAAAATAACGGCACTTTCTGAAATCACCACGAACTCTAATAAGTTACCAGCAATGGTAACCTCTGATTGGTCTTTGCAATTAACCAAATTATATACGTATGGTGAAAGGTCGGTACCTTGAAGCTCTTTGATCCTTTGTTTTGCCTTTTGTTGATACATGAACAGTGGCAGCTCACTATCTTCTTTTTCTGGCACCAGGATGTGCTTCTCGCTGTTATCTTTACTGGCTATTCCCTTTGCTAAGATGTAGTTGCCTAGATATCCAATTTCTTGAGCATTGAGCGTACGCATGATTTCCCTACCAATTCCTTGAATTTAACTATTAATATATCAATCATTTAGTCATGTTCATAACGATATGCCTACAGTTTTTCGTTTTACTTATTCATACGAACGAATACCAACTCAATACAAGAAAATTACCCGCCGCAATAACCACTTTTAGCATTACTTAAAGGGCTCTTCTCCGCTTACATGAGCAGAGACAGAAGGATGAAAATTGAACATACCTCTTTTATCTTCAGTTTGAAGTAATCGCTGTCTCTTATTCCCATGCTCTTTAGTTATCATTGAATTCTCCGCACCATAGCGGGCATTTACCCTTACATTACGCGACATGCGGAACAGATAAACCTGTATCAATAGCTCTGGGAAAGTCTTGCCGACCTAACAGCTACGGTTTACGACCAAAGCGCAGCACTGCTGACGCAATCGGATAGTGTTTTATCTGCTTGAGCCAGAAAGGTTAGCGCAATGGCAATAGCATTAACTAGTTAAGTTATTTGTCTGACTTTTATCACTAAATATCTATTTTTTATTAGAAAAATATGTATTTTCCATTTGAAATAGCGTATGTTTCGAAACATCTCAAATGTGAGATTTAACCTCAACATGACCCAAACTTAACCTTAGCATGACTCAGATTTAACCTAGATATGAACTAGAAAATTTTGTCGTCTGAAATTTATATTACAAAAGGATATTTTCATACATGACTAAGAAACTTTTAATTGCAACTCTTTTAGCATCTACCATGTCCTTAACAGGTTGCGGAGCATTAATTGGAATGCAAGCCAGTTCTGGTCAGTTCGCAATGACAAGAGTTACGCCATTAACGGAAGCTGACCCTGTAAAGTCAGATGTTTTCAAGCGAGTGCAGTCAGTTGGTATTGTATACTACGTCGATAAACTTAATGATTCCGGTAACTATCCTGAAGACAACATAGCCATATATAAACTCATGGCGAAATATACCCAAAAGAACGTTGAAAGCATCAAAAAGTTTAAAGTTATCGACCGCAATACTTTTGAGAACGCTTTGAACAAAGTCGCCCCAGACTTAGATATTTTTGCAGCTGATCCCGAAGAATATAATGAAGCGATCGCAAAGGTGGGTCGTCATTTAGGTGTTCACGCTTTAATAGATTTACAGCTTGAAGAAGCACATGGAAATGTCACATCTGTTAGCAATCAATTTGTAATGGCTAAAGATCTGATTGTTCACGGTGCAGCACGTATTCCAATGAATCTAACATTAAAAATGATACGTTCAAAAAACGGCGAAGAACTGTATTCACAAAATGATCTAATCAACTGGGAAATGGGCACCAGCGGTATAGGCAATATGTCACAAAAAGACCTACATAAAGTTGTCGATAACGCAGTGAAACCTTTAGTAAATGATATGGGTGCATACCTTTAACCACCGTAATGTTTAACCAATTTAAAGGAAGTTACACATGGATATAGTTGAATATAAAACTATTAAAAAGGTAGCAAAAACTCAGCTAGGTGCTGATGATGCAGAGTCTCTAAATTATTTTGCAGTTAAAATAGAGAAACAGTCAAAATTTCTAAAATGGTTATCAATTCTGCTTGGTGTTCTGAGTATTCCGCTCTTATTTGTTTTAATTGGGTTTATTATGTTACCTGCTTCGATATTATTGTACTTCTTTGGTTATAGAAGATTACTTAAGAAGGCCAAGATGTTTAGAGAATTCATTAAAAACGATCCTGAACTATCAGCAGCATAGCTACCTATGAGCACACCCACACAAATTTAGTTGCATTTTGGCCCGTCTTGATATGGGTTGACACTTTTTAACTAAAACGCTCGATGTACTTCATCGGGCGTTTTGTATTTTAAGGTGGACTTGCCGCTCTAAAAAAGTGAATGGCATTTAAACCGAAAGTTTTACTGAGACACTTTTGCTACCTGCTAATAAATCTTTGGAAATAGAATGGTGGTGTCACTGATACCTTCAATGTTACGTTAGTCGCCTGTGTAGCCCTTTTATTAACTGAATAGCTACTGACCTGTGAGCAGTTGTCATTAGGAAATGTAGGCCAAAAGAAATGGTAGTTACGAGTTCAATATGGAAGTCAAAACACATATTGGGGCAGAGGTGTGTTTGCCATAGCCAGTTAAATAACCCCTGACAAACGCTCTGATAGAGGAAACGTTGCAAACT
>NZ_JAWOVY010000048.1:0-7710 GCF_033340155.1 Vibrio sp. 1562 | reverse complement strand
CATCCATGATTATCTAAGAATAATCCACTAGGCGCGGTTAACAGCGCCCTAGTGGGGCGCTGTTTGCCCTTGCCCAAAATGCCCGGCCAGAGGCCGGATAACTGATCTATCCGCTGCGCTAGGCTACACACCGCCCCCACCGCTCCGCGGTAGGGAAAAGGCGGGCCAAGGCCCGCAAACCCAAACCCCATGCACAGACGCCACAGGAAGCCGCAGACGCCTTTAGCCGCTTTAGCGGCCTTTACCCCTGCCCGCAGGGCGGGGGCGCGTGTGAAGCCCCGCAGGGGCCATGCTGGCCACCTTGCGCTTGGCTATCTCCGCCTTGATGGTGGCGCCCGCCTCTCGCATCTCTTGCTGCAGGGCTTCGATCTCGGCAGGTGTCAGCCGGTAGAAGCTCACCCTTGCCCCTCTTGCGGCTCCGGCTGGCCATGCTCCTGTGGCTGCTATTCCTGCTTGGGTGGCAGTCCGAACAGCGCCCGGTCATGGTCGCGCTCTAGGTAGCTGTCCAGCCCATCGAGCAAGCGCTGTTCTGGCCACTCGCCGCTTTCGACTTTGCCGAGTATCCACGCGCCTACCAGCACCTTGCGCCGGGTGTCCTCCTTGCGCTTTTGCTGCTGCTCCCGTGCCCTGACCCGCTGGATCTTGGCGTTGATCCGTGCCCGTTGCTCTTCCAGCTTGGCGAGCCGTTCCGCTGCTTTTGCCATGTTGACATTCCCCTTGGTTATGTGCTTGCCATCATGCTATCATCGGAGCACAGACACCGCAAACCCCGACCGTCATTCTAACGGGAGGGCGCACTTACCGGTTTCTCTTCGAGAAACTGCCCTGCGGGCACCCCTTTGGGGCTGTGCGCTCTCCGAGGGCCATTGCATGGAGCTAAACCCCTATGGCCATCTATCACCTTACGGCCAAGACCGGCAGCCGGAACGGCGGCCAGTCGGCCAAGGCGAAAGCCGATTACATCCAGCGGGAGGGCCGTTACTCCCGCGACCGTGACGAGGTGCTGCACACTCAGTCCGGCCACCTGCCCGAGTGGGCCGAGCGCCCCGCCGACTACTGGGATGCTGCCGACCTGTATGAACGCGCCAATGGGCGGCTGTTCAAAGAGGTTGAGTTTGCCCTGCCGGTCGAACTGACCCTAGATCAGCAGCGGGAGCTGGTGGACGAATTCGCCCGGCATCTGACCGAGGGCGAGCGCCTGCCGTATACGCTGGCCATTCATGCCGGTAAAGGTGAGAACCCCCATTGCCACTTGATGATCTCTGAGCGGAAGAACGACGGTATCGAGCGCCCGGCTGACCAGTGGTTCAAGCGGTACAACGCCAAACAGCCAGAGCGGGGCGGGGCGCAGAAGTCCGAGAGCCTGAAGCCCAAGGCATGGCTTGAGCAGACCCGCGAGGCATGGGCCGACCATGCCAACCGGGCATTAGAGCGGGCTGGTCACGACGCCCGCATTGACCATAGAACACTTGAGGCGCAGGGCATCGAGCGCCTGCCGGGCATCCATCTTGGCCCCAACGTGGTGGAGATGGAGGGCCGGGGCATCCGCACCGAGCGGGCCGACACCGCCCTAGCCATCGACACGGCCAACGGCCAGATCATCGACTTACAAGAATACCGGGAGGTTATCGAGCATGAGCGCGATAGACAGAGTGAAGAAGTCCAGAGGCATCAACGAGTTAGCGGAGCAGATCGAACCGCTGGCCCAGAGCATGGCGACACTGGCCGACGAGGCCCGGCAGGTCATGAGCCAGACTCAGCAGGCCAGCGAGGCGCAGGCAGCGGAGTGGCTGAAAGCCCAACGCCAGACAGGGGCGGCATGGGTGGAGCTGGCCAAGGAGTTGCGGGAGGTAGCCGCCGAGGTGAGCAGCGCCGCGCAGAGCGCCCGGAGCGCCGCCCGTGGCTGGACATGGAAGTTGTGGGCCGGGGTCTTGATCGCTTCCGTGACGCCTATTCTGGCGCTGCTGATCGCATCATGGCTTTGGCTGGAGCCGCAAATCATCGAACAACAGGGGGGTATATGGCTGGTTTTCAAGCTCAAGTAAAGGGTGACCGCACCGCGCAAGCCATCGCCCGGCAGCTCAAGGCCATGGGCTGCGACCGGTACGACATCGGCATACGGGATGCCGCCAGCGGCAAGATGATGAACCGGGAATGGTCAGCCGCCGAAGTGCTCCAGAACACGCCATGGCTCAAGCGGATGAATGCCCAGGGCAATGACGTGTATATCAGGCCCGCCGAGCAGGAGCGGCATGGTTTGGTGCTGGTGGACGATCTCAGTGAGTTCGACTTGGATGACATGAAAGCCGAGGGCCGGGAGCCGGCGCTGATCGTGGAGACCAGCCCCAAGAACTATCAGGCATGGGTAAAAGTGGCTCAGGACGCCCCAGCAGGTCACAGGGGCGTAATCGCCCGGAAGCTGGCCCGCGAGTACGACGCCGACCCGGCCAGCGCCGACAGCCGCCACTATGGTCGCTTGGCGGGCTTCACCAACCGCAAGGACAAGCACACCACCCGCACCGGTTATCAGCCGTGGGTGCTGCTGCGTGAATCCAAGGGCAAGACCGCCACCGCAGGGCCGGAGCTGATGCAGCAGGCCGGGCAGGTGCTGGACAGCATTAAGCGCCAACAGGAACGGACGGCACGACTGGCCGAGATCACCGCCCCGCGGAGTGTGCGCCGGTATCGCCGCAGCGCCGTGGACGACTACCGCAGCGAAATGGCCGGGTTGGTCAAACGCTTCGGTGACGACCTCAGCAAGTGCGACTTCATTGCGGCTATGAAGCTGGCCAGCAAGGGCCGGGAGCCGGACGAGATCGCCAAGGCCATGGCCGAGGCCAGCCCCGCGATCATGGAGCGCAAGGCAGGCCATGAGGCCGATTACATCAAGCGCACGGTACAGAAAGTGATGGAGCTGCCGCAGGTGCAGGAGGCCCGCGCCGAGCTGGCGAAGCAGACCCAGAAGCAGCGCAGTCGGGGGCCAGATTTAAGTATGTAATGCTTGCGTTAGCGCTAACTGGTGGTATACTGTTAGCTCTAATGGAGGGTTTGAGATGAAAGACCAACACGACAAGCGTACCGGCAACCTGCTGGCCACCCCTAACGCTATACGACAGGCCCGCTTTGCCGAACAGCAGCGAGCCATGGGCCGCAAGGCCGCGAGCACCCCCCCCATAACTCTTCGCCTCATGACCGAGCGCGACCTGCCGATGCTCCATGATTGGCTCAACCGGCCGCACATCGTTGAGTGGTGGGGTGGTGACGAAGAGCGACCGACTCTTGATGAAGTGCTGGAACACTACCTGCCCAGAGCGATGGCGGAAGAGTCCGTAACACCGTACATCGCAATGCTGGGCGAGGAACCGATCGGCTATGCTCAGTCGTACGTCGCGCTCGGAAGCGGTGATGGCTGGTGGGAAGATGAAACTGATCCAGGAGTGCGAGGAATAGACCAGTCTCTGGCTGACCCGACACAGTTGAACAAAGGCCTAGGAACAAGGCTTGTCCGCGCTCTCGTTGAACTACTGTTCTCGGACCCCACCGTGACGAAGATTCAGACCGACCCGACTCCGAACAACCATCGAGCCATACGCTGCTATGAGAAGGCAGGATTCGTGCGGGAGAAGATCATCACCACGCCTGACGGGCCGGCGGTTTACATGGTTCAAACACGACAAGCCTTCGAGAGAAAGCGCGGTGTTGCCTAACAACTCATTCAAGCCGACGCCGCTTCGCGGCGCGGCTTAATTCAGGTGTTAGCGGTAATTTAACCAGATAGGAGTACAGACATATGAAAATCGTAAAAAGGATATTATTAGTATTGTTAAGTTTATTTTTTACAATTGCGTATTCAAATGCTCAAACTGACAACTTAACTTTGAAAATTGAGAATGTTTTAAAGGCAAAAAATGCCAGAATAGGAGTAGCAATATTCAACAGCAATGAGAAGGATACTTTGAAGATTAATAACGACTTCCATTTCCCGATGCAAAGCGTTATGAAATTTCCGATTGCTTTAGCCGTTTTGTCTGAGATAGATAAAGGGAATCTTTCTTTTGAACAAAAAATAGAGATTACCCCTCAAGACCTTTTGCCTAAAATGTGGAGTCCGATTAAAGAGGAATTCCCTAATGGAACAACTTTGACGATTGAACAAATACTAAATTATACAGTATCAGAGAGCGACAATATTGGTTGTGATATTTTGCTAAAATTAATCGGAGGAACTGATTCTGTTCAAAAATTCTTGAATGCTAATCATTTCACTGATATTTCAATCAAAGCAAACGAAGAACAAATGCACAAGGATTGGAATACCCAATATCAAAATTGGGCAACCCCAACAGCGATGAACAAACTGTTAATAGATACTTATAATAATAAGAACCAATTACTTTCTAAAAAAAGTTATGATTTTATTTGGAAAATTATGAGAGAAACAACAACAGGAAGTAACCGATTAAAAGGACAATTACCAAAGAATACAATTGTTGCTCATAAAACAGGGACTTCCGGAATAAATAATGGAATTGCAGCAGCCACTAATGATGTTGGGGTAATTACTTTACCGAATGGACAATTAATTTTTATAAGCGTATTTGTTGCAGAGTCCAAAGAAACTTCGGAAATTAATGAAAAGATTATTTCAGACATTGCAAAAATAACGTGGGATTACTATTTGAATAAATAAAAAACTACCGCTAACACTGGCTCATAGGCAATGGCGGGTTGAAGTGCAATTTGCAAAGTCGGTAGCCCGCCCGAGCGTTTTCTCGGTTTGACAGGAAAGGCTCACGCAAACCGCCACTGCCCATAGCCCAAACCGTTAGGCCGCATGGACACAACGCAGGTCACATTGATACACAAAATTCTAGCTGCGGCAGATGAGCGAAATCTGCCGCTCTGGATCGGTGGGGGCTGGGCGATCGATGCACGGCTAGGGCGTGTAACACGC
This sequence comes from Vibrio sp. 1562, assembly GCF_033340155.1. Taxonomy (NCBI): domain Bacteria; kingdom Pseudomonadati; phylum Pseudomonadota; class Gammaproteobacteria; order Vibrionales; family Vibrionaceae; genus Vibrio; species Vibrio sp. 1562. The sequence goes on along the minus strand of NZ_JAWOVY010000048.1, from coordinate 2,756 downwards.
AAGCACGATGATATTGATCTGACGTTTCCCGGCGAGAGGCGCGGCGAGCTCGAGGCAATAGTTGAAATGCTCGGCGGGCGCGTCATGGAGGAGTTGGACTATGGATTCTTAGCGGAGATCGGGGATGAGTTACTTGACTGCGAACCTGCTTGGTGGGCAGACGAAGCGTATGAAATCGCGGAGGCTCCGCAGGGCTCGTGCCCAGAGGCGGCTGAGGGCGTCATCGCCGGGCGGCCAGTCCGTTGTAACAGCTGGGAGGCGATCATCTGGGATTACTTTTACTATGCCGATGAAGTACCACCAGTGGACTGGCCTACAAAGCACATAGAGTCCTACAGGCTCGCATGCACCTCACTCGGGGCGGAAAAGGTTGAGGTCTTGCGTGCCGCTTTCAGGTCGCGATATGCGGCCTAACAATTCGTCCAAGCCGACGCCGCTTCGCGGCGCGGCTTAACTCAGGTGTTACCGCAGCGAAATGGCCGGGCTGGTCAAGCGGTACGGTGACGACCTCAGCAAGTGCGACTTTATCGCGGCCATGAAGCTGGCCAGCAAGGGCCGGGAGCCGGACGAGATCGGCAAGGCCATGGCCGAGGCCAGCCCCGCCATCATGGAGCGCAAGACGGGCCATGAGGCCGATTACATCAAGCGTACGGTGCAGAAGGTGATGGAGCTGCCGCAGGTGCAGGAGGCCCGCGCCGAGCTGGCGAAGCAGGCCGAGAAACAGCAGTACCGAGGGCCGACATTAGGATAAAACACTTGCATTAGAGCTAATGCCTGTTATGGTGTTAGCTCTAATGCGGAGGAAATATGAAAGACCAACACGACAAGCGTACCGGCAACCTGCTGGCCACCCCCAACGCTATACGACAGGCCCGCTTTGCCGAGCAGCAGCGAGCCATGGGCCGCAAGGCCCGGAAGATATGGGCCACAGACGCAGAGGCCGAGGCGCTGCGGCTGTATCTGGAAGAACTCAGGGCGGCGCAGGGCGGGGGTAGTGACCCCGCCAGCGCCTAACCACCAACCGCCTACACAGGAGGCAAATCAATGGCTACCCATAAGCCTATCGACATTCTGGCGAGCTTCACAGAGCTACCGCCACCGATTGACTACGTACTGCCCAACATGGTGGCCGGCACCGTGGGGGCGCTGGTGTCCCCCGGTGGGGCCGGCAAGTCCATGCTGGCCCTGCAACTGGCCGCACAGATCGCAGGCGGCCCCGACCTGCTGGACGTGGGCGAGTTGCGCACCGGCCCGGTGATCTACCTGCCCGCCGAAGACCCGCCCACCGCCATACATCACCGCCTGCACGCATTGGGGGAACGCCTGACCGACGAGCAACGGCAAGCCGTGGCTGACGGTCTGCTAATCCAGCCGCTGATCGGCAGCCTACCCAACATCATGGCCCCGGAGTGGTTCGACGGCCTCAAGCGAGCCGCTGAGGGACGCCGCTTGATGGTGCTGGATACCTTGCGCCGGTTCCACATCGAGGAAGAGAACGCCAGCGGCCCCATGGCGCAAGTGATTGGCCGCATGGAGGCCATCGCCGCCGATACCGGGTGCTCTATCGTGTTCCTGCACCATGCCAGCAAGGGCGCGGCCATGATGGGCGCAGGCGACCAGCAGCAGGCCAGCCGGGGATCGTCCGTGCTGGTGGATAACATCCGCTGGCAATCGTACCTGTCCGGCATGACCACCGGTGAGGCCGAGGAATGGGGCGTAGACGACACGCAGCGGCCCTATTTCGTCCGCTTTGGAGTCAGCAAGGCCAACTATGGGGCACCGTTCAAAGACCGCTGGTTCAGGCGGCATGACGGCGGGGTACTCAAGCCCGCCGTGCTGGAAAAGCAGCACAAGAGCAAGGGGGTGCCTCGTGGCAAAGCCTAAGAACAAACACAGCCTCAGCCACGTCCGGCACGACCCGGCGCACTGTCTGGCCCCCGGCCTGTTCCGTGCCCTCAAGCGGGGCGAGCGCAAGCGCGGCAAGCTGGACGTGACGTATGACTACGGCGACGGCAAGCGGATCGAGTTCAGCGGCCCGGAGCCGCTGGGCGCTGATGATTTGCGCATCCTGCAGGGGCTGGTGGCCATGGCCGGGCCTAGTGGTCTGGTGCTAGAGCCAGAACCGGAGACCCCCGGCGGGCAGCAGCTCCGGCTGTTCCTGGAACCCAAATGGGAAGCCGTTACCGCTGACGCCATGGTGGTCAAGGGTAGCTATCGGGCGCTGGCTCGTGAAATAGGCTATGCCAATATCGAGGACTCAAAGCCCATCAGGGACTGCATTGAACGGCTTTGGAAGGTGTCCATCATCGCCCAGAATGGCCGCAAGCGGCAGGGCTTCCGGCTGCTTGCCGAGTACGCCAGCGACGAGGCAGACGGGCGCCTGTATGTGGCCCTGAACCCCTTGATCGCGCAGGCCGTCATGGGTGGCGGCCAGCATGTGCGCATCAGCATGGACGAGGTGCGGGCGCTGGACAGCGAAACCGCCCGCCTGCTGCACCAGCGGCTGTGTGGCTGGATCGACCCCGGCAAGACCGGCAAGGCGGCCATAGATACCCTGTGCGGCTACGTCTGGCCGTCAGAGGCCAGTGGGGCCGCCATGCGCAAGAGACGCCAGCGGGTGCGCGAGGCGCTGCCGGAGCTGATCGCGCTGGGCTGGACGGTGAACGAGTATGCGGCGGGTAAGTACGACATCGCACGGCCCAAGGCGGCAGGCTGACCCCTGCAATAACTGTCACGCCCCCCCCGTTAACTGTCAC
>NZ_JAWOVY010000047.1:0-7839 GCF_033340155.1 Vibrio sp. 1562 | reverse complement strand
GAGTTATTCGAAGTAACACAACAACTGTTAATTCAGTAACCACATCAATTTTACCACCCTGCGGGGACGATTCCGTCCCCTTCAGGGCATGGGTTCGTCTCCGCTTTTTTTTGGAGACTCCTATGAAAAACAAAAAGTTCTTAGCTGGCGAAGAAGCCGGTACTTACATCGTTCCTGAGCAAGTGACTGAAGCGGATATCTTAGATATGGCGCTCAAGCTTGCCCGTGGTCGATTGAGTAAAGGTCGAAAAATTGAACAGCCATCGTCGGCGTTCTCATACCTGCAAACACTGATGCACGAGTATGAGCACGAAGTCTTTGGCGTACTGTTTCTTGATACAAAGCATCGCGTTATTCGATTTGAAGAGCTGTTCAAAGGCACTTTAGATGCAGCGAGCGTTTATCCAAGGGAAGTAACAAAACGAGCGCTAGAACTTAATGCGGCAGCAGTGATACTGGTTCATAACCATCCATCGGGTGATCCTGAGCCAAGTGAAGCTGATAAACGCATCACTCATCGACTCCGTGACGCCTTGTCACTTGTTGATATTCGAACGCTTGACCATGTCGTGGTCGCATCCGAGGGCTGCGTTTCGCTTGCCGAACGCGGTTATCTGTAATGAATGGGCGTATTGCCCATTCTCCTACATCACAAAAGCAGTCCCATCAGCACACATCATCACAGCTCGAATTTCTATTTGAGTTTGATGATGCCCCAGTCACTTGGTCTGACACGGAAATCTGGCAGTTACGCGAAGGCATTCTTTTGGATGCGATCCGTGTATTGCTGGACGGTCGTGTCAGTACTCGGTTGCGCAAGGATGTGTTGTCGTGGATTCAAAATGACGAAATAGCGCCATTTTGCTTTCGTGTTTGCGCAATGGCTGCCGTTGTCGATCCTGATGTGCTTCGTGAGTCCATCATGTGGCTATTAAGACGACATGGTATCCAGCTTGACTAACGCTCCTGTATTAACCGAACGGCTAATGCTGGACCTAAGCTGACTTTTACCACCTGGGGTAGGAGTCGGCATTTTATTTAAGGAGGTTATATGGCGTTACCTTTACAAATTGACACAGTAAGGCCATATCTCAATGGCCAATGGCTTCAAGTCTTGGCGGCATTGGTGCCAGAACTTGATGCCGCTATTGCTCGAAAAGGGCGTCATGTGGCTTGTCCTGTTCATGGCGGTCGTGATGGCTTTAGGCTGTTCAAAGATGCTGAATATACCGGTGGCGGCGTTTGTAATACCTGCGGTATCTTTCATGATGGTTTTGAACTGTTGTCTTGGATCAATGGATGGAACTTTGCTCAGTCTATTGAAGCAATCGGCCAGGTTCTTGGTATTCAACCCGGACAAGTACCAACTCGGGCAATACCGAGTAACGCTGTTGACCGGAAGACTAAAAAGCAGGTAGAGGACAAAGCGATTATCCAACGTTTGAATCAAACGTGGGGAGAAACGTTATCTCTTGCAGATACTCGTGCGCAACCTGTTTGGAACTACTTGCATCGTCGTGGCATTGTGACGCGGCTTCGTCCTGAATGGGATTCGGTGCTGAGGTTTCATCCAAACTTGCCTTACCATGATGAAGATGGCCTGTTTATCGATAGCTACCCAGCGCTGCTAGGTAAAATCGTTACTCAGCAAGGGCGTTCGGCCACGTTTCATCGGATCTACCTAAGTGAAGATGGATTCAAAGCGCCGGTTGAAAAGCCAAAAAAGATGATGCCCATACCAAGTGACAGAACAATCACTGGTGGTGCCATTCCGATAGGTGAGCCTGGTGAGGTACTAGGTGTTTCTGAAGGTATAGAAACGGCCCTAGCGGTAACCAGAGCAACGGGGCAAACATGTTGGTCGGTTGTGAATGCAACACTACTGGCTAGGTTTGAACCACCAAGTAATGTGAAAATGCTGTACATCTGGGCAGATCACGATCTCTCTGAGACCGGCCTGAATGCAGCGAATGAACTCAAGAAAAAAGCCTGGCAAAAAGGCATTCTGACACAAGTGTTGATCCCTCCGATACCAACGTCACTTGGCGTGAAAAGTTGGGATTGGAATGATGTGTTGAATGTTTACGGTGCCATGGGCTTTCCTAAAGTTCATATCTGATCCAAGGGGCTTCGGCCCCTTTTTTTTGCGCCTTGCATAATTGAAAAAACATGGAGAATGAAAAATAGATAACTAATAGGAGAAACAAACATGATGGTTTTAACCCTGTTAACAAAGCAGATTGATGGTGAGTTTACGGTTTACTGGAAGACCGGCCTTCGAAGAGGTGGTGAGCTAAAGGTCGATTTAGGTGAGCAATACGACAAGCTACCTGAGCAGCAAAAGCCAATTGCAGCTGAGCTTTATGCTATTCATCACCTACTGTCAGTGAAAGAGGTGATGGGGAGTAACCGAAGCGGTAATGGGCTTCAAATCCGGGTCAGTAAAGGAGCTATCAAAAAGTTACAGAAACAACGCTCAACTCAGCATTCACTTTACAGCCTGACTAGGTTTTTGCTTACTCGATACCAGGAAGCACAGATCTCGGTAGAGAAGCGGGACGATTGGCTCTCACATTCCTTCGAAGAATACAGCGTCGATAATGCTACAGTGAGAGAAATCGATGAGGTCATCAACGTTCCGAACATTGGACCTGTCGTGGTGACTCGTCATGCACTGGAACGGTTTGTGGAACGGCTTTCAGACGGTGCTCCTAAGCATCCTTGGAAGGCTTTGTGCACAAAGCTGCTATGCTCTGGGCTAACTAAAGCCCAGTTACCAGAAAGCGTCGCTATCCAAAAAACAAAAAAATATGCACAAGAGGCCGAGTTCTGGCAGCATGTTGGTAGCAAAATGAACTTTGTTATGGTTCCGGGTGACTCAATTAAAACGTTGGTTACGGTTTTTGCAGTAAATTGAGTTAATGTAGTATTCAAAATTTCTGAATATTACTTACGTGCCGATAGCAGAACTTCAGTAACTAATCATACTAACTAGTTGAATCTAAATTGCTTGACGTTATTACTTAGAAAGGCTCTTCTTCTTCAAGAGCATATGTTCCTTCTGCTTATCGGGCATAAAGAGTACACGATTGTCCTTTAATGACTCGGGATACTTGTTTAAACCTGTCGAAATGATAACTTGAAAGTCAGCTCCATAATTTTTCAATTCTTCCAACTGACGAATACAGTTAATCAGATACTCTAATTCGATTCCGGCAGTTTCAGGTGTGTCAATAAGTAAAAAGCGCGGGAATGTCACTGATTCATCAGACAAAGCTAAATGCATGAGAGTGATAAAGTACATCATTCGAATTGAAACAAGTGAACTTGTTTCTCGATAGAGACCATCATTAATTGAAGGCAAATAGTTATCAAGCGCAATCTTTGCCGATCTGCAATCAGGCAAAGTATTTTTCATCAGCTCATCATACTTTTTACTAAACGCATTTACCTTCGAAGTTACATCCTGTTGAGCTTTAATCTCAAGCCCTTTCCTCTTTAACTCAGCGTCTTTTGCTTTAGAGCTAACCAGATCAAAATCTTTTTGGATACGTTCCAGCTTTGATTCAATCTCCAACAATCGATTCAAATTCGCAACATCTTCTCTAAGCTGCAATATTTTATCGTCAATATCATTTAGGCTTTCAATGTCAACAATTTCATCGACCCGCCCAAGCATTTCTTGTAGCTTTTCACGGAAAGTCACCGACTTTTTCTCTATCAACTCAATTTCTTTTTTAATCTCTTGAACTTCAGAGTCACAATCATCATATGCGGTTTTAATTGTTGACAGTGCCTTAAGTTTCGTTTTCAGAATATCTTTATACTCTTTTGATGTGTAGAAAAACCTCTCATATTGTTCTTCTTCTATCGAAGCGCCACAAACACAATGCCCTTCCACACGATCCACGTGACTTAAGCAGTATGGACAAGTATCAGATGTAAAAAGGTTTAGATGATCGTGTGAAAAAATAACTTTTTCAATGCGTCTAATTTCTGAAGCAGATTCATTTCTAACTACGTTTAATTTGTACCGTTCATCAAGAGCTGAAACCAGATTTTCTTTTAATCGGCTTAATCTAAGTTCACAATCAATTAATTCTGATTTGCACGACTCAATATCTTGATTAATTGTATTTGATCCAGTTCGATTTCGCTTGAATGCCTGTCTGGCATCATGCAACTTGTCAATTTGCTGCTCTTTATCAGAGATTTCTTTCTGTAAAAAACTGACATTTTTAGCCCCGCCATTTTTTCGCATTTTGTCGGCTAAAAGCGTGTACTCATTCACAACCGCTTTAGCCAAGCTTTTCTCTCTCGACAGCTTCTTTTCCTCGACAATAGAGTCGTAGTAATCAGAATAGGCTTTACCAACTAAGAGTTCAAAAATAGCTTTTCGAACCAACTCAGAATCAGAAACATACGTTGAATTAGTATCTGGCTTTTTATAAATACCCTCTGGGTTCGGCTGTTGATCGTGATAAATCAGCCGCATCAAGTCTGATATATTAATTTTAAATGTATTATATCCATGAAAAAGCTCGACCACAGATATTTCCAATTTCTCGAGAATCCAGTCAGAAAAAACGTATGAATCTTTGCTTCTGTTTACGGGATATATTTCAGTCTTATCTTCCGAAAGAGAAAATCTTACCTTCTCTTTAATTAAAGTATTTTTATCTTCTGAATATATCTTCTCAACCACCCGCTCATAGGGGATTACTGTTACTTCATTATCTCCAAAGTAGCGCCTTAGTAAATAACTGCCATCATTGATTGAGATATAAAGATCAACATAGTTATCACTATCAGAAGTTATTTCATCGTGGCGCTTATCATTATTTCTTCGAAATATTGGAACCTCTCCACCCAATGCAAAATAAATCAAATTACAGAAGGTGCTTTTCCCTGTTCCATTATCGCCCTCAATTAGGATGATATTTTCGTCGAACTCTTTAGACTCGAAAAAATACTTGCTTCCTTCATAAATAAGCTTATTAACTCGCATCAGACCCATGTTCGAACTCCATTTTCAACATAAATTTTACCTAACATGGTATCCAGAGTTAGCGATGCCAACCGTCCCACTTTCTTTGATATATTTATTATATTCTTAGATTCCGACTCGAAAACATTGCTGTTCAAAAAGTCATTGGGAAGGTTATCCTTAGTCAAAGTAACATCAATTTCTTGTGCTTTACCTCGATTCAAAGTCACATAGCCTCTCTTCTCAAGAACAAACAACAACTTAAGAATTTCACTTCTTCTAGTTAATCCATTCGAATAGCTGTCAAGTAAACACTCATAATCTTTCGGGTTCAGTTTTTCTCCTGAAGAATGAGAAACCACATAGACTGTTTTATCATTACTGATAATGTCAGTTAAAAAAGCCAACTTCCTGTAGTCTCTAAAAAATTTCCCATCACGACAACCTAAAGAATCCAAAATAACAAGAACGGAATAGCAATAAAGATAGAAATCTTCACCGCTTAAGTACATTAGCCTTTTCTTTGTACTTACATCACTCATCACTACACTCATCAAAAGCTAAAAAACACCCATCAAATAAATTCCAAATAATTCCTTCTATTGTTTTATCATTAGAAATCGTATATTTGTAATCGGTCTTTAACTTAGAAATATCTTCTACTGCTTTTGATAAGAGCGTTTGAAGAACAGCATCCAAGTCGTTGCCGCTTTCAGGGGCTACATATCCATCATCTGAAAAATATTCTTCACAAGCTTCAAAAACACGATACTTCAAAGACAAAAAAGACTTGTCTGCTTCACGCTCTTCATACTTAGAGCCACTTGCTTTTCTAGCTAACAGTCTAATTCGACGATCTGAAATATCCTCAATTACTGAAAGTACTTTTTCCTTCAGATTTCGCTTGTCGGTCACATCCTTTTCAAGCTCGGCGATATAGCGCCAAGTAGGGTCTATACTCTCGTCTGGAATTTGAGACTCTGCTTCTTTAAAAATCAGTTTTACATCTGAACTATGAACCAACTTATCGACTAAGTTTTTACTATTTTGCTTTTCACTCAGCTTATCCATTAACAAACAAAATATTATTTTTTCTTTGCCTATATGCGCATTGTTGTGAAGTGGTGAATTTTCAATATCCGTTAAAACTGTCTGCTTGAGTGCATCCTCATCTTCCTGACCGAAATGCCATAAAATTTTCCTCAAAAACTCTTTAAACATATCAGCATTTAGACCCCGAAGCGTTTCTAAGTTTCCTGACTTAGGCTTTTCTTTATATTGGGAAGCGTACTCTTCAACAAGAATTTCTTTTACTAAATTAATTGTATCGTCTGAAACATCATCAAACGATTGAAGAATTTCTAAAATTGGTTTTTCTGGTAGAGCTATTTCTTTACCGCTATTGAGCTTGGATTTTCTTTCCTTACCGACATCCCTCGTCGTGTAAAAGCCCAAATATACGCTGTTGCTGGTGCGAAATTGATCTACATAGATGTCATAAAAACTGACCAACGTATTTATAACCGGAGGACTAAAAATTGTGAAATTGCCATTCAAGTCATAATTCTTGTCTTCTTCGAAGTAATTACTGACTTCTCCATCTACAATAGTCTGATGGGAAACATCTTCGAGATTTTCCACCGCAGTAAAAAATACAGTACTTCTATCCTGCTGAATCGTTTGCAGCATGAGCTTAATCGCCCTTATGAGCTGTAATCTAAAGCCTTTGCCAGAGTCTCCAGCTTCCCTATTGATAGTCTCTACTGCCATAAAAAAGTGTCATCTTGATTTAATCTGGCCAATGTACACGATCACTCTTTAAAAGTTAACCCACAGCTATATTTCCTCTGCAAAGTTTGATAGTTCGATGTCCGCTCCTAGCTCAAAACGGAAAACCATATTTTTGGCTCATTAAAGTTAGCTGTTACTGGTCAAGACAGCTAGTCAGAAACACACACGATTCATTCATCTATCTGGCTAATCGCCCTGACGGGGATCTTTAGCATGTTAGCTCTATGAAATTTTCTGGAGCTGACAATGAGAACCCCCTTGTTCCCTTGGTTCATCCTATGGGTGACCATCCCAATCATTATTTTCTTGCTATTCATCTTGCCCGCCCATGCCAGTGATGGACCATTCTATCAGCGTGGTCAGGAAGGCTGGTTTTGGTATCAGGTTATTCCTGAACCTGAGCAGCCTGATGAGCTGATAGAGCCGGAAACTGGTGTCGTGGAGTCCAGTCAGAGCGAACTAAAGCCCTTCAGTGCCGCATGGTTCCGAGAGCATATGCAATCGTTCATGGACAAGGCAATTGATGAGCCGACGAATGAGAACGTCAGAGCCTATCTGTATCTCCAGCGCGTCATGATGGATAAGGGCTCACAGTTTGCTGATGTTAGTCAGCAGGTGGTCATGGGCGATCCTGTTTTGGATGAAATCAGTCGCAGACCCTTGGCGACCTATGCTGCCAATCGGATGGATCGAGAAGCTGGCGCTCAACGTGATGTAGCTTTAGGTGAAGTAGCGAAGCGGGCTGGTTTGTTCTTTTTCTATCGTTCGGATTGCCCTTATTGCCATGCTCAAGCGCCTATCATCGAATCTATGGCCTTGAACTATGGGTTCGAGGTGTTTGCTATTGCTGTCGATGGCTTGCCTTTACCCGGTGGAGAGTTTCCCAATTACAAAGTCGATTCAGGACAAGCCCAATCCTTGTCCGTTACGACTGTCCCTGCCGTGTTCTTAGTTGACCCGCCTAACGTTATTACTCCGATTGGACAAGGCGCAATGAGCCTTGATGAGCTCAATAATCGAATCATTCTCGCAGCCCATCAAGCCGGTTGGATTGACGATCA
>NZ_JAWOVY010000046.1:0-8071 GCF_033340155.1 Vibrio sp. 1562 | reverse complement strand
TGAGTAGTTTTACAGGCAAAGCCGAAACGGATGATAACCACCTACTGAAGTAGGTGGTTTAGGGCTGAAAACAAAAATGCCCGCAAGTTGCGAGCATTTTTTATAGACGCACTCTCTAAACAAGGAGTGAGGTTACCTAAGCACAGAATGACCAGCGTCTCTTATAGCCAAAGGAAAGCAGAAAGAAAAACGCCTACTCACAACGAGTAGGCGTTAACACAATTAATGTGTTTAGGCAGTAGAAACTGGCCTATTTATTAAAAGTAGTAACGAGCACCGATTGTCCAAGCGTCATCTTCAACTTTATTGATGTCGTTACCAAGATCAAACTGGTAACCTGCGTAGGTGTAGAATGACGGTGTTACAGCATACTCGGCTTGAAGTGCAGACTGGCTAAATAATGTCTTGCTTGCCTTATCATCTTCCACCGCTTCGTAGTTTACGCTTAACGTCCAGTTGTTAAATCCATATGCAAGTAGACCTTCTAATTGCACTGTCTCTTCCAAACCAGCATAGAAATACTCGTTCATGCCGTAGACGATCGCAGCATAAATACCTGAACCATATTCGCCATAATTAGCAGCGATAATATGAGAAATCGCGTCTTTAGTAATTGAGCCGGACGTTACATCACCGCCACTGTATACGTAACCAAGACCAAAGCCAGCAAACTGTGCACTTAACGCTACTTGACCACGAGCATCGTATTCAGCTCCTTTTTTAACATACACTGGCAAACCGGAATCTTTATCTTTCTCAAGAACTTCACTTATGTCATCGTTTTTGCCCTGCCAACCAAGACCTAAGTTAAAGACAAATCCTTCACCAAATTCAAAGCTCTTACGATAACTCAGCATTTTTTCAGCTCGCCCAGAGCCTAGGTTGTTATGGTTTTCGTATAGGAAGTCATTCGCATAAGCAATTGGTAAATCCGCGACACCCGCTACATCGTAGTATGGCGACCATTGAGTACCGCCAACAACTCGACCAAACTGCTCGTGTGTAGCACCAATGTATCCAAGACGAGTTGTAAATGAATTCTCGCCGCCGTTCAGGTAATTTAGCTGCCATTCACCTTTTGCATCGATAGTAATGCCATTACCGATGTCTTTTTTCCCAGCTAAGTTAATACGTGGAGAGTTAGTACCTACGTCTGTTTCACCTTCATCTGAACCATTCAAATTAACTGAAACGTGGCCGCCGATAGAAAGAGATGTGCCTTCGCTATTGTAAACTTCAGCTGCGAAAGCCTGTGAACCACATGCTAGTGCCGCCACTGCAACGGCTAGAGTTTTCATTTTCATTGTTAACATCCGTATAGTTGTTTGTACCGGTTCGCTTAGAAACAGATTAAATCCGAATCAATCGCAACGAACACATAACAAAGTAGTAATGAAATAGAAATGAAACAAACACTTTCTTATGCAACCGGTGGTACTAATGCTCACATTCTGAACTAAATCACAAAAAAATAGGGAACTTTTCATTCCCCATCATAAAATCTGTGGCTTTTTACGTGTCACATCTCCCAACGTGCGAGTGGCTTCTCAGTTTTGATACCCTTACTGCCCCAGCGGTCAATAACATCAATTTGCAGTATACGACTCGGTTTAATAAGCGATGTCAAGGTTTTCGACGGTCGTTTATCCGTCACTAACCATAGCGTTTTATCTTGTTCAAACTGAGCTTTTAAAGATAATTTGTCTTCTTCTGTCCACTCGAGTTCCGGCTTAAATTCGCGCCCAACCACAAACAATTGGTTGCCAGAGGCAAAGTCCTCTAGTGACTCACTCATCAGTACCACTGAATCGATGCCTTTATCAAAGATCTCTGCCTGTTGTTGGTTGATCAGTTCACGCACATTGAGCATAAAAGCCTGTTGATTCGTTTGAATCGCCTTTTGGTGTTCAGGATATACACGTTGTAGATCCTCTCCAACAATGCCCGCCATTCGGATTAAGTTTGTAGGGTTCAGCCACGCGTACTTCGATGTTGACCCGTTTTCCAATGTCAGTGCTGCAACTCCTTGAGCTCTAGGAGAAATGGCCTGTGATGCATCGATTTCAATCAAGTGAATGTTGCCCTGTCGAGCGTAAACATAAGTCGGGTCTTGTTTCCAAATCGCACCAAGAGTAATAGCAACCGTCGCGGCTTGACCCGCTTGCTTAACTTGCTCTGTACCTTTATTTGCGAACCAGTTCTCAAGACGCTCAACGCCGTAACGCTTTGGAGGCAGATACTGAGTCTCTATCCCTGTACCTTTCATAAGTTGCTCAGACAACATGTACGTGACGGGAGTGCTGGTTAAAATGTCTTTGGCGCTTGCCAACGATGGAAATGTCGTCGCTATAACCAAACCAAAAGTTATCGCTAATTTTTTTATCTTCATGTTCATTACTTTATAAAAAGGGTTACGCTTTTTGGATAATTCGGTAAACCGTTGCTGTTAAGAAAAATGCCGCAGAAACAATGATGATGGATGCGCCTGATGGCACTGGTAGCTCAAGCTCCATCGGCAGTATGGTTCCGACTAAACACGCAATGGTTGCCAATAAAGAAGAAAGGAGAACGAAACTGCCCATGCGTTTAGTCAATAACCTAGCCGTTGCACCAGGAATCAGTAGCAATGCACCAACCAATACCGCGCCAATAATCTTTACCGCGGCGATGGTGACCAAGGTGATCATCATGACAAATAAGTAATCATAAAAGCTGGTATTAAAGCCGCGTACACGTGCAATATCCGGGCTAATACAAGTCAGCAAAATGCGGTTAAACGTTGGAATAAGAAGCAGTAATATGATCAAACAACTGATCGCTAAAATAAGGATATCGTTGTCCGTCACAGTCAAGATCGAGCCAAACAACACGTTCTCCAACATGTGAATGTTGATCTTGCGAGCAACGTACATTAACAGCGCAGCACCAACCGCTAACGCTAGTGCAAGAAAAACCCCAACCAGTGTGTCGTAAGGTACATTCGTACGATTACGAACAAAGTGAAGCAACAGCGCAAAAATCATACAAAAGCTAAACAATCCGATGATCGGATTCTCTGGCGGCTCACCGAGCAACACACCAATCGCGATTCCGGTAAGCGCAGCATGCCCAACCGCTTCAGAGAAAAAAGCCAGTCGCTTGGCGATGACTAATGTACCAAGACCACCAAGTAATGGTCCTAATATCAGCGCTGCAACAATTGCGTTCACCATGAAAGCATAAGAAAAGCTATCGCTTAACCATCCAGCTTCAACGCCGCTAACCGCTAACTCTCGCAACCAATCCATTATGCAGCCTCCACTTTTGCTGTGTAGTGCTTGAATAATGTTTCTATACGATCAGGACTTAGTACATCTGAATGGTGCCCTGACGCCACAATTTGACGATTTACAACATGGACCTGCGCATCTAAACGGCGCACTGCGGTCACGTCATGGTGTACTGCCAGTACCGTTTTGCCTTCTCCAACGACTTCATGAATCAAACCTTCAAGATATCGAACACCTTGCTCATCCATGCCAGTTGTAGGTTCGTCTAAAACCAATAAATTGGGCTCATCCAGTAAAGCTTGCGCAAACAAAACACGCTGTTGCTCACCGCCAGAGAGTTGCCCCATACGACGGTCGCTACGCGTTGCCATACCCACGCGATCCAGCTGGGCCAGGGCATGTTGAGTTTGTTTCGTTTTACGTCGCCAAAATAGAGGGATACGAGTTTGGTTAAGCAGTACAAAATCCATCACGGTTAACGGGAGGCTTGCTTCAAACATCGCTTTTTGTGGCACATACCCTATCTTCCCCGATGCAGCTGATGGTTCTGGCCAATTGAGCGCTATGTTTCCCGAAAATGGCGTGAGTCCAAGTACCGAACGAAGCAAAGAGGTTTTACCACCGCCGTTCGGTCCCATAATCACGTGACATTTCGCGTTCTCGAATTCGGCGCTGATGTTCTGCAAAATGATATTGTCGGCGTATTTTAGGCCCACGTTACTTAAGGAAACGGAAGGTCCAGTCATCACGCCTTTTCCCCTGCTCGCTTACTCGCCACAAATTTCATGGCTTCGATTAGTGTTTCCACATTATCTCGCATCTCAACCTCGACTTTATCAGCCTCATACTCACCGTGAGTCATGTGAGAAAAGCGATAAAGCTGCACCCCGGTCGCCTCTTCGATGGTATCAACAAAGCGATTCGGCATATTGAGCTCATAAAACAGAACATCAATGCCCGATTCACGAATTTTCTCTATCGTTTCCTGTAGCTGACTTGCACTTGGTTCTACACCATGAGCAGGCTCAATGACAGCGGCAACGTCAACACCAAACTCCTGAAGGATATATCCGTAAGCATTGTGGGTTGTCGCCACCTTCATACCAGCCGTGTCCAACTCACCAAGAGACAACATTGCATCACGCTTCATCAGGCGAAATGTTTTCGCGTATTTACGAGCATTTTGGCGATAGAACGTAGCATTGTCTGGGTCCAATTGGCTTAGCTCACTCGCGATGGTGTAAACCTTTTGAATGGTTGTTGATAGACCGACAAAGGTGTGAGGGTTCACTGCTCCTTGACCAACAGACTGCCCCATAGCGGGCAATAAAGGCACTTCTTTGTTCGCTTCTATAACCACGAGATCATCACGCTGAGAAGCCTTGATCACTTTCAGTGCAAAATCGTCATGACCAATACCATTGATCACTATTACGTCCATTTCATTTAAGCGCTTAAGATCATTAGGTTGTGGCAAATAGTTGTGAGGATTAAAACCAGCATCAACCAAAGGAACGATGTCCGCCTTCTCACCAACAACGGCTTTAACATAGCTGTAATAAGGTTGAAGCGTAATACCAATACTGAGTTTATCGGCAGCAAAGCCAGTAGAAGACACCGTCAATAACGCGGTGGCTGTAAGAATACGACGTAAAAGAGAGCGTTTGATCATAGTACTTATCAATTATGTTGTCTTAATGGGCGTGAGAATGAGAGGAAGAGTCTGACAGAACGATTTGTTTCCACCCGAAATCGTGGCGTTTAGCTAGATCGCTTAGTCCCTCCACATTTAACGAACGGCTAGAATCATTAAACCAAATATCAGCTTGAGAACTGCGGCTATCCAACAGCATGGAAGCAGAGCCTTGGGCACTGGTCTTCACGCCAATGTAGACACCGTCATCAATTCGTTGCCACTGATGAGAACCTTTACGCTTCCAGTTTTGGTCTTTCACGAACGGAGCAATCCAAAGCACCTCCATATCAGAGATCTCAGGCCAAGTTCCGGTATCTAACTGCAAATCACGAATCTCTTCATGAGCGAGCTTAAGCTCAGCGATCAACCCCAACTCATTTTGATGTAAATCCGTGATTAACACTTGATGAGACTGCATGTCTGGCTTTTCAGTCGCGACCTGATGGTAGGGCATAAGTATGGCTGCTGAACTGAGAATTGCTGCGATTGTCAGTGCGACCCACTTTCCTTCTCGGTTACCATCATCAGGGCGAACTTTCTGTACACTCATTTCTCTTTCAGCTCAACGATATCCACTTCCACCGGGCTTTCATGTCCGGCATCAAATACCAAATAGAAATCTGTTTCAGGGTGAGTAAATTCTGCGATGGAACGCTTATCTGTTTTTTCTTTGGCGATCAGATTGTCGTCGTAATCGTACATTTCGACATCGTAGTCGACCGCTGTCGATCCATCCGAGTAGCCCGCTTCACAAATCACTTTATCTTGCGCCAAGTGACAGCTCATCAGAGGAAAATGTGCAGCAGCGTGAAAGGACGCAAATCCAGAAAAAAGCAAAACCGCTTTTAGAAGAGAAGTGTTATTCATGATAATTCCAAAATGGCCCAGCAATTGCTGAGCCTAATTCGATTAGTTAAGTTGAGTTTCAAACGTAAGGTGAACATTGGCACTCGCTTTATCCGCCAATGGATTATCTTTTAATTCACCTTTGTAGTTCGCTTTCATTAAGTAGCGCCCGGCGACCTCTGGCGTGAAGATCACTTTGCCATCTTTATCGCTCACCACATCGATTTGTTCTTGATGGTTTCGGTACATGGTACCTTCACGTGTAATCTCAGCAGTAACGCCCTCTTGTGGCTCTCCGTTAAAGAAAAACTGGAAAGTCACAGGCTCACCTTCAATGATGTCCGATGGATGCGTGATCGGTTTCATCTCCAGCATTTTGCCTTCAATCTCCAACGCTTTGTCCGTTGGCATACCAACCGTAATGTAGCTTTCTGCTCGGGTGTAACTTAGTTGAGTAACCACATCACGCGCTTGCTCAGGAAGCACGTCACCACGCTCAGCTTTGTTTGCTCGCGCCCATTTCACCGTATCACGACGGCCCGCTTTGTATTGTGTGTAGTAGCTCGGCTGATTATTAATCGCGACTTTGTGCGTGCCTTCTTCTGTAAAAAAGAAATCAAACATAGAGCGACGCTTGCCACGAACAACAAAGTTAGGACGCTCAGAGCGGCCATCCGGCATCACCACAAATGCCTGATCACTACCCGCAGGCTTATCAAAAACAAACGTTCCGTGAGAGGCAGTAACATCAAATGTCAGCCAGTCACCGCCTTCTTTAGAAACCGTAAAGTGAGAGGGCAGAACCCAACGTGGATGTGCTTGTGCGGTGGTGGTTACAGCCAATCCCATTGCCATTACACTCGCCAATGCCACTGCTTTCATTTTGGTTTTCATTGTTGTGTCCTTTAATCACTTAACTTGATAATTGACGGTGATGACACCCGTCTCTTGTGTTGGTTTAAGCTCATAGCGCACGTCACTGTCCGCTAGCGTTATTTTTTGACGTAAGTAGTTTCGCCCACCGTGTTCACGAACGACTTCGACGTACAACGTGTAATTTCCTTGTTCCAAACGCTCCCCTGAGTCATTGGTTCCATCCCAGACAAAGCGGTATTGACCAGCAGGACGTGTTGCAGAAGTCACCGCATCAACAAGTTCACGATCATAACGACCCGCTTTTCTCCACCAGCTGCGTAGATCTTTTAACCATTCGTCTTTCCCTACCCATAACTGAATGGTTTTAACCGGTTTACGCTGATCGTTTTCAACCCAAACCGCCACATAAGGGCGTGCATACATTGAGGTATCTATCTTTGGAAGTTCGAGTTCGAAGTCGACCTTCGCGTTATCTGGTAGAGGCGCCGCGGAAAGAGAGAAAGGAGTAAAAGCCGCGATCAAAGCGGCTTTACAAAAGTGATTACGGCGGAAAAATCTTCCTGTGTTCAACATAAGTGTTCTCTAAAAAAGCTGTTATGGAACAGCAACAAAATAAATTACGAGCGACAGTAACGTACCAAAGCTCATCCATTGCATTGACGTTCTGAGCGTCTTCTTCTTAGGCAGTAATAAGCACACGCCTGTAAGAACAAAAAACACCATCAAAAGCGCAGTGACGTCGATAAACCACTTCCAAATCCCACCACTGTTGCGTCCTTTATGTAGATCGTTCAGCAGCGCAACAATACCGTAGTGCGTCGTTTCGACGTCTGCTGCACCAGTAGTCATATCAATAAAGACCGTAGCGTTATAACCCGGGCCTTTAAAATCCATAGAAAGCTCTCCGAGTAACAACTCACCTTGCTCAACTTCGGTATACACATCTAGTGCGGAGGGAGTGCCGCGAAGCTCGGTTTCTTTAGTCAAGAAAGCCACCAGCCCTTCACGATTAGGTTGAAAGGTATCTGAATGTGAGAATAGAACTGAGTGCGGAACCGTCAGAGTATGTTGTTGAATGATAGGTTCACTGCGTTCAAACAATTCGGGGCGATTGAGGGTAATACCAGTTACTGCAAAAAACAGCGTAACTAAGAGAAGAGCCATCGAAATATAGATATGTAGGCGGCGAGCCCAAGTTTGAACACCTTTGCTTTTAAGCAACATAGAAACAATCATCACCAATAAATGTGGGGCATAATTTAGGTGATAATCATTCGTATTGGCATTTAATTTACATTGTTTACTTTAAGTAAATTACCACCTTCTAAAGAAGGTGGCTTTGTGTGAGCCCCCTAAAAGGGGGCCTTTGTTTAGTCCAGCGCCA
>NZ_JAWOVY010000045.1:0-8124 GCF_033340155.1 Vibrio sp. 1562 | reverse complement strand
ACGCGACAGATTGCATATTTTTACAACGAACTATGACCGAATTATCGAGGTTGGTGCTGAACTTGCTGGTTTAAGACCACGCGGTTTAAGCCAATCCGTGATAGCCGGTTTACTCAGCTGCGGTTGGGTAACGAAGCATCAAAATATCCTGATCACTGGCCCCTGTGGCAGCGGTAAAACCTACCTTGCGTGTGCTCTGGCACATACTGCGATCTTAAAAGGCCACAGCGCAAAGTATTACCGGCTCTCGCGCTTACTGATGGAACTAAGCCAACACAAAGCGGATGGCAGTTACAGCAAAGTATTAAAACAGCTAGCAAAATACGACATCCTGATCCTGGATGATTGGGGGTTGGAGCCGTTAAAAGCGGCACAGCGCGACGATCTGATGAAGATCATGGATGATCGACATCAGCTAACGTCAACGATTATGGTAAGCCAGTTGCCAACAGAGGAATGGTATCAGGCAATTGGCGATAACACGCTGGCAGATGCCATCCTAGACAGGTTAGTGCACAACGCCCACAAGCTAAAACTCAAAGGAGAATCGATGCGAAAAGTCACATAAGAGTTGACTGAAGATGAACACCTAGGTTAAAACAGAACTGAGCCCAATGCGGGAAATGCTGGGAGTTCATATTAACCAGAATCGGTGTTCACATAAATCAGAATGCGCATTTGAGATCAAAGTCATCTTTTGTGAGCTAAATTAAGATGCCCCCTGAAGGAACTTTGAGGATAATCTCGCTTTAATCACAAGGAGCTCTGCTTAATGAAAGCAAAGATCGTTGAATCCGCTATTACTCTTATCGAGTCAGGTGAAATAGACAAATTTTCCGTAACTCAGGTCGCTAAGTACATGGGTATTTCTCAGGGAAACTTGACCTATCACTACCCAACTAAGCAGGCTTTAGTTGAGGCAATTATTGATAGACTTCTCGAAAGACACACGATACTGCTTCCTGAATCGTTTTACAAAAACTTTGATGCTAAAAACACCTTGGTTTCGGATGATGCACTAGAGCATTTTATGCGATGGACATCTCAGCGAGAGGTTGCTAACATAATGGTGTTTATCTGGAAACAGGCAATTAACTCCCCAGAAATTGCGCAAAAACTGGCTAAGTACTACAGAACGATAATATTTAAGCAAATTGATGGTGCTGGTGTAGCTCAAACTCAAACAGACAAAATCAATCACATTATCTTGCTGTCATCGATGGTCGTTGGGCTCATACCACTGATGGGGTTAGGTCGTATAACATTTGACATCAATGAACTCGTAGCAAATGCCAAGTTGATAAATCAGAAGCTAAATCGGTAATGTAAACTTTTAAATACACTCCACATAGCACAGTAAATAAGGATGGCGCAATCAGTTTGCACAAATTCGGTGCATACAAATATTGACTAATATATCTAGGTTAATCCACCTACATGATGTAAAATTTGTATATTTAGTTTAGTAAATATACACGCGAATGCTATCTATGCGTAAAAACCTCCCTGTTACATCTAACGAAAAAACTTTCCCATCGTCTGTGAAGCTGATTTCAGTTACGGATAAAAACGGCAATATTGTTGATTGTAATGACGCTTTCGTTGAGGTCAGCGGATTTTCCAGATCGGAGTTAATTGGCCAGCCACATAATATTGTTCGACATCCCGATATGCCAGCGATGGCTTTCAAAGTGATGTGGTCACATCTAAAAGAGGGTAAAGCATGGATGGGGTTGGTTAAGAACCGTTGTAAGAATGGTGACTTTTACTGGGTAGACGCTTATGTGACACCCGTGACAGCTAATGGACAAGTTATTGGGTACGAATCTGTTCGTTCAAGCCCAAGAGCAGAAGATGTACAAAGAGCAGACAGATTATACCGCCGCTTGAGTGCGGGAAGTAATTTACCTAAACCGTTACCTATATCGCTGCCTAACATTTTTTTAATGGTGTCTGTCGCTATCGCGCTTGCGACATTCTTTTTTGGTTACAAAGAGTTATCAGGGAGTTTGTTGCTCGCCGTCATTGCGATCTATGCAATTTGGGTCAATGTGAAAGACCACGCCAGAGCGTCTGACTTAAAGAAATTACTAAGCCGTTCTTTCTCGCATGAGCTCGCAGTTCTCACTTACACCAATAAGTCCGGACTTACTGGCGCATTAGAAGTCTCTATATTGAGCCAGCAAGCTCATCTGACAACCATTATCAACCGCATTGATGATGCCGCGAAAAGAGTATCGCGCGAAACACTTTCCTCATTTGACTTGGTTAAACAATCTAAGCAGGTTATTGATCACCAGCAATCTGAAACGATTCAGGTTGCTACAGCGATGAATGAGATGACGACAACTATTTCAGAGGTATCGCATCATGTTTCCAATACCGCTTCACAAGCTGATAAAGCATTTAATCTGGCCGAAACCGGTGGAGGACTCTCCAAAACAACAAGCGCCTCTATTGAAAAACTTAGAGCAACTGTCCAGACCATTTCGAAATCCGTTGTTGATGTAGAGCTACAAACGACGAAAATTGCCCAAGCAGCTCAAATAATTGAACAGATTGCTGAACAGACCAACTTACTTGCGCTAAATGCTGCTATCGAGGCAGCGCGTGCCGGCGAGCAAGGCCGAGGTTTTGCCGTGGTTGCTGAAGAGGTGCGTAATCTTGCAAAACGTACCCAAGATTCTACGAAAGAAATATACGAAATTGTCAGAGCTCTCTCACTAAAATCCAGCGATGCCGTTAAAGTAGCTGAATCAGGTGCTTCTGACGCTGACGAGGGGCTGTCAAAAGTTATTGAGAGTGGAGATATGCTGCAAGGCATCGTTGCCTCAGTCGGGCATATATCCGATATGACGACACAGATGGCAGCAGCTGTAGAGGAGCAAGCTCATGTGGCTGAAGATATCAATCGCCAGGTTGTAAGTATTTCAACATTGGCCGATGAAAGCGCCAATTCTGCTGATAAAGCAGCAAGCTCTCTAGAGCACCTTAAGAAAATATCTGAAGAGCTACACGAGCTGGTGGTGCGTTTTAAATGAATATGTTAATGAAGTCTATTGACCAAAGGACAAATCTGGCAGGTCGAAATCGCTTTGAAATGCTCCTCTTTAGCCTGAATGGTCATCAGCGTTTTGGCATCAACGTCTTTAAGGTTCGGGAAGTAATTCGTGTACCTGAGCTCATTGAAATGCCAGGAGCCCATTCTTTTATAAAGGGCATTGCGCAGCTTCGTGGCAATCCAGTTATCGTTATCGACCTGAGTGAAGCTACGACAGGTAAGCCGATACGTTATCCCGAACAGGCTTTTGTGATTGTGACGGAATACAACCGCCATATCCAAGGCTTTCTGGTTTCGGCAGTTGATCGCATCGTTAATCTGGACTGGAGTCAAATTCAACCTCCACCTCAAGGAGCAGGGCAAAGTCATTACCTAACTGCAGTGACAGAGATTGAAGGCAAGCTCATTCAAGTCATAGATGTTGAAAAAGTGTTCTCGGAAATCATGCCCAACGACCATGAAATTGAAGCTGAAACGGCGCAACAGCTTAAAGGGTTCAACACCTCTGAGATTGAAGTATTGGTTGTGGATGATTCAGCAGTGGCCAGAAATCAGATTAAACGCGTGTTAGACAGTGTAAATATCCCGTCTAAACTGGTTAATGATGGCCAATCTGCAGTTCAATATTTACAAGACTTTGCGGCAAAACATAAAGCAGTAATTGCAGAGAGAATACCTTTGATCATTTCTGATATTGAGATGCCAATAATGGATGGCTATACACTGACATCCGCGATTAAATCTGAACCACTTTTAAAAGATATTCACGTCGTTTTGCACTCTTCATTAAGTGGTGTGTTTAACGAGTCTATGGTTAAGAAAGTCGGCGCAGACCAATTTATCGCTAAGTTTCATCCCGATGAATTGTTACAAGCAATTAATCACTGGTTGTTAATGAAGTAAAGACAGGTGCGCTATGAGAGTGGAAGAAGTACTAAAGCGATTAAACATCAACCCGGTCTCTTTTGATGAGCGTAAAGCTCTTATTAATCTTTCAACTACCGAGATTCAATTGCTCGAAGCCATTCATAAACCGCTTTATGCCTATGAGAATGAGCTTATTCATGCTTTTTATCAGCATCTTTTAAAGTTTGACCATGCATCGAAAATGCTGCATGACGTTAACCTAATGGGCAAACTTCAAGAGACACAAAAACTGTACTTTAGGAAATTAACTGCCGGCGATTATGGATTCGACTACGCCCAAGATCGTATTAGAGTGGGCATTGCGCACCAAAGAGTTGGTTTGACGCCACAATGGTATATTGGGGCTTACGGTGTTTACTTAGATCTCGTTTGTAAATTCGTCAGTGTGATATTGAATAGCGATAAGGAGCGTATCGAGCCAACGTTAACTGCGCTCTACAAAGTCGCGCTGCTGGATATCACCCTCGCCTTTGACGCCTACATGTACGCTAGCCACCAGACACTTGAGCAGTCCAGGCAGCAGATTTCTGACAAATACGATTTTCAAATTCGCACTATCAATGCCATCGCTAAGATTCAGCGCGCTTTTATACTGAATGAGTCGTATGGCAGTGCACTTAGCCTTTTACTTAATGAGCTCATCGCTCTGACAGATAGTCAGTTCGGTTTGATTGGTGAGGTGCGGGAAGACTCGCAACTACGACCATATCTGAAAGTCCGCGTCTTGACAAATATCAGCTGGGATCATCAAACCCGTGAGCTATATGAAGAAAGTAAGGCGGATGGCTTAGAGTTCCATAATCATCACAATTTACTGGGTGAAGTATTAACAACCGGCCAAGCTGTTATCTCAAACAATCCTCAGGATGATTCTCGAGCTGGTGGCACACCACATGGTCATCCCAAGCTCTCCTCCTTCCTTGGATTACCAATACTTGATGATGAAAAAAACCTCGCCATTGTTAAAACCATTATTTCAACAGCAAAGATTTTTGGCTTGAAAACTCTTGCTGAGGGAATTGAAACTCAAGAAATTGCGATGCTACTGGCAGAACTGGGTTGTGATTGGGGGCAAGGTTACTACTTTGATAAGCCTCTCTCTGTTGACCAGTTTGAAAAATTACTTTTGAGTTATAAAAGAGAATACTGATTATGTTCGACTTTCTAAAGAAAACACCCACATTAATAGAACCAATAAAAGTTTCTGATGAAAAACTCCTCTTTAATGCTATGTTAAACGCTACCGCGATGGTGATTTTTAATCATTCAGGCGAAATACTTGAAGTGAGTCAGAAGTTTGCTGACTTTATGGGGTACAGTAAACAGGAACTTCTGGGCCAGCATCACCGCATTTTGTTTGAGACTGCCTATACATCGAGGCCCGAGTATACAACCTTCTGGCGAAATCTTCTTGAGGACAAACCGCAGCGAGATACCTTTAAATATATAAAGAAGAATAGAGAAACTATCTTTGTCGGCGCACGTTATGTGCCAATTAAGGATGCACAAGGTAAGGTGTATCGTGTTGTTAAATTGGCTTTTGATGTCACCGCGCAGCATAACGAATCTGCATCGCAGAATGCCGTTTTTACTGCACTTAACCGCTCTCAGGCTTTAATTGAATTCACCCCAGATGGCATAATCACCAATGCTAACCAGAATTTTCTTATTGCTATGGATTGCAAACTGGAACAGATAAAGGGTAAACACCACAAAATCTTCTGTGATGAAAACTTTTATCGTGATAACCCAAATTTCTGGCGCAACTTGGCTAACGGTAACTATCAGGCAGGTCGATTTCTAAGAAGAAGTCTGTCTGGCAGGAGCGTCTGGCTTGAAGCAACTTACAACCCCATTCTTGATGGGCAAGGTAAAGTCTATAAAGTGATAAAATTTGCGTCAGATATTTCTGAGCGCGTCAATAACGCCATTAATACAGTGAACCTCGCGGCGCAAACATCCGAAAAGACATCGGCGTTAACAACAACGGCAATGCGAGAGCTGGATAACAGCGTGAATACCAGTGTTCAAATCGCATCACAGGTTGAAAATACTGCACAAGTAGGACAAGAGCTAAATCTGAAATCAAAGAATATTCAGGAAATAGTAACCACCATACGTTCTATTGCAGATCAGACAAACTTATTGGCACTTAATGCGGCGATTGAAGCTGCAAGAGCCGGAGATTCCGGCAGAGGGTTCGCAGTTGTTGCAGACGAAGTAAGAAAGCTTGCCGCCAGATCGGCTTCCGCAACCTCCGACATTGCTGAAGTTGTCAAAGAAAATGCTGGGCTGATTGATAAAATTGACACCGGTTTAAAAGAGATCAATGTGATAGCTAAAAAGGGTCATGAATCGATTGAACATGTCGAAAAAGCCATTGAGAGCGTGAATGAGAGTATTAGCGAGCTTGTTGCAACAGTTGAATCCTTGAAAACCTAGCCTTACTAAAATAACTCGGATACCAGGAAAAACTTAAAATGCATGTGCAACTGACTTAGCCGTAAGAACGAGACTATAAAATCTTCTGTGTAAGTGGCTGTTTATCATAACGATACTCGGTCACCGTACATGGTCATAAACTGCATCATCACTTGGGAATGACCGTCTAGTCTTGGTGACCTGACGCAGGCTGGCATTGAGCGATTCGATGGCATTGGTGACCTGTGATATAAACGTCGGCGAGACTTCAACACCATAGGCTTCTTCAAAATGGGCCTGTATATCACGGGTAGACATGCCTCTGGCATACAAGGAAACGATGCGCTCATCAAAGCCACCGAGCTGTTTCTCGCCTTTCTTGATGAGCTTAGGCTCAAAGCTGCCATTGCGGTCTCGCGGTGTTTCAAGCTCAATGTCGCCGTGAATGCTACGTACTGATTTACGGCTTTTACCGTTGCGGGAGTTACCGCTGTTATTACCGGCGGCATCATGTTTGGCATAACCAAGATGCTGCTCCATCTCTGCTTCAAGAGCACGTTCGGCAAGCTTTTTGGTCAACTGCTTAAGGATACCTTGCTCACCAAGCAGGTCTTCCGGGGATTTGTAGTCAGCTAATAACTGGTCGATAAGCTGGTCTGATACTGGCATTCTTTATTCCTTTCACATACATGGATAGAATGCCATTTACACAGATTTTTTTACACTCTCTCTTCAGTGATATCGTCATCGGTTGAAGGCACCGCTTGCTCAACTTCTGCTTCTTTACCCTTGGCTTGAGCTGATTTTCGTGCTCGAATTTCGATATCAATAATGCGCCTAGCCAGTTTGATAATGCGCTGTTGCCATGCGTAGTTACCATCAACACGTTGCTTGTTGCTAAGCACGCTAGATAACCAGAGTGTGTCCATTGAGATCATCAACGCATCGAGTTTGCGAACTAAGCCGACAAACTGGCCAACCTGGGGCGAACTTATTTTTGCGTTGAAGGTTATCGGGTCGGTGTAGTCAGGTACTTCATCGATGCCGTTGGACTCCATCAGTTTGTCCAAACGAGCTTGTTCGTTGTCTACCGCTTTAGCGCAATCCTCGATCAACTGGCTAATGATCTGTTCCACTTCATCAATTTCGCTCTCATCGCCAATGATGCGCAAGATGACATCGATTCCGTAAAGCGCACTGACCGTCCGTTTAAAAACACGGTCAACGACACGTTGCGCCTGTAAGCTGTTAATTGTGAATGATTGTTCAAAGATGGGTTTTGAGTAATTGGGTTTTGCTTGGGCCATAAGTTTGCTCCTGATATGACAATAATCAGTCCCTAGCCTAATCCTCTGTGAGGTAATGGCCTTTCAGCTAGGTGGAAGAATTGAGCATCTTTCTAACTATCCTGTCTGGATAAGACGGTTACACTGACTATCAAATATTGCTGATCTGCTTCAGTGATATATGCGCCTGAGAGCATGAGCTCAAAGGAAGCCCGCCGTTGAGTTTTCTCAGTGGTACTAAGAGGTAGCTAGCCTCTTTAAACAAATAGCCTGCATGTTTTTACATGCGCAACCATGCGTTACTTATGGTTCGCCTTTTCACCACCCAACTGGGGGGAGTTTTCCCCAGTTGGGGGTGACTCCTTCACAACCAAATTAAGGAGTCACCAATGGAATATATCTTCGGATTTATTATCCAAATCGCAGGCA
>NZ_JAWOVY010000044.1:0-8755 GCF_033340155.1 Vibrio sp. 1562 | reverse complement strand
TGCTCCGCTCCCGCGCCAGCAGCCGTTGATGGCCCAGCCCCCATGAGAGAGTCCCATGCAGACACAAAAGGCTCTTTAACCGCACTCCAGGTACTGGTGATTGGTTCCCTGAGCGTATTCCACGAACCATAGATTGCCGAAGACGGATTCATGGCCATGACTGCCGTATCAAGCTTGTTGACCGCAACTATCATCGTGATGTAATCCGATAGCGACACGCCACTTGGCTTTTCACAGCAATCCACTATGCCGCCAACGGCTTTTTTGCACTGGCCAGCATTACCTTTAAAGACCGTACACTCGACGTTATCTTGGCCATCAGCTCCTGTGCATGACATATCATTGGTCATAAACTGCGCCGCATTAAGCATCGCAGCGGCCTCTGCAAAGTTAGCCTGCTTGATTGACTCTGGCTCTAAACAATCTGTGCCCATACAGCGAACTGGCCCCTCACAGTTGTATTGAGTTTCCATTCGAGCGTTTTGCACTTCAACGCTTTGTCCGCAGTCATACACCAAACTTTGGATATAACAGAAGCCTTCATGACCAGCCCCGCCCTCAGTACATTCGGTTCTGACGTACTGGCAGGCCGGATTTTGCTCTAGCGCGGCACACGTATTGGTGGTCGTGTTTTGTCCGTTATTGACGATGGTTTGTGTATTACCATTGGCATCTACCCAGCTATCTGAGCTGCCCATGTTGAACTCTGGGTGAGCAGTCGAGGCATTATAGGTCGCTTTTGCCCTCCAGCATGAGAGCCCCAGTCCATCAGAGCTGCCACGACTGGTTAAATGAGCAGGAGACGAAACAACCGCTGGATAAAGGCTTCCAAGATTGGCCAACTCGCCACTACCAACCGTTAACCCGTCGATTCGTTTTGTGCTCGTATCCAAACACTGCCACTGCACCGCAGTAAACTGATCCGTTTGCATCAAGCATTGGTCTATGCCCGGATCACTTGATTGATGAACAACGTTTTGCTCTAAGTATTTGCCAGAGAAGGTCAAGGAAGCACTCAGTTTCGCAGGAGCCAAACACTTCTGAACTTCTCGGCTGCAAGTATCGAAATCGACTTTGTTCCAGCCGGACTCACATCTGGAACGCGTGACTTCCTGGGGTTCATGCCACGAAATAATCGACCCATTAACGACCTTGCTGCACAATGAGCCAACCAAGGTTCCTTTTGGACAGGTCATTTCAGGGTACTTAATGGACGGTTTCGTCTCAGTCACCGTTTCCTTATTGCCCGTCAGTGAGAGTGTCGTTTTCCAACCATTTGCCTTGGATGGCGACTCGGTGATTTTTATCTCAGTATTTTGATTATCAAAAATCCTCAGTGTCGCGTTTCCAGTTTGCATTGTACTGCTGTGCTGTGGAACAAAGCTGAGCGTTTCAGAGCTAAAGCAACCGCGCTCAATGGACCAGCTTTGTTGATGTGTTTCGGCGGATACACGTCGCTCTAACTGACACTGAGTAAGCGTGCTGATCTTCTCGCACACCTGGTAATCGGGTACATGCTTGGTTTCAGTAAATGGCGTGATCGTCTGAGTAGGCTCACAGGCTTCAAAACTACTCGGCATAAGATTGGATACCACACACTTTGGATCGCTGGTTTGCAATCCACAGTCATAGGTATCGGTAAAACGAGTGCATTCACCTTTATCATTGGTCTCGGCACATTCTGACGACATGAATCCACAGGAAGGATTCGCTTCAAGCACTTGGCAGGCCTGATTTTCAATCCCTTTATAGCTTTCATCATCCACACTCACTTGCACACGACGACACAAAGGCGATATGCCAGCCACTGGGCTTGGGGCAAAATAGGACTCACAAACTGAAACACCATTGACCACCGTACATCCGTTGGTTGAAGAAGGCTGATCCGTGCATTGAATGCTGTAGTCTGAAAACTTCGTCGGGATATCCGCTGCTTGTTCGATACAGGATTGTGGCGACCAACTATCATTCATCACCACCTTGGTTGGATCAAAGCGCACCTTGATGCGTGCATACCCCTCACCACTACCCGTAACCGATACGCGAATTTTTACCGGCACTTCTAAACCGGGTTCTACCGCTTTTAGCCTGGCAGTGAGATCGGTATTTGGATTGCGCTCCCAACTGGTACTGAGCTCGCAGCGACCTGACGTTTCTGGTGGAAAGTTATTGTTCGGCCCAGACCAGACTTTCTGATCGCCAAGCCAAACTTGCATGTAGTCATCCCATTTAGCGTACTCAAGAACGGCTGAGGTAATCGCATCGGGGTTCACGACTTTGAGTGTGATGGCCTGTTCAAACACTTTACAACGGCCACTCCAGTAGTTGTCGCCAATTCGTCCAATCCAAACTTCAAGACACCCCTCACCACAAGAGCGAAGGTTCATCGGTCCAGAAACATGCTCAATAATGCCTGCCGTGTAATCGTGAGTAATCGTGCAGCTGTTAACCGCTGTATTGAGCCTGTCACATTGCTGGTAATTTGGGCTGCCTTCACCTTGAGACTCACAGCCGGGGAAGCTTTGGGTTAATAGATTGGGGTCAGTTTGAACCGCATCAGTTAATGCCCAAAGCGGATCATTGACCATATCTGGCCGAGACCTGTCTTTGATTTGCTGTAGCGAACGAAATGCTTGACCCGTAGCGCCACTTTCGGATGCCATGCTCTCTTGGCGCTGTGTCCCCAATTGATTCATGCTGGCATCAGAGCCATAAACGCCCGTTAAGACATCCAATGAGCCCTGATCCATACCAGGGAAAAGCTCTTGCAAGTTAATGGACTCATTACCACTGCCATTCGGCACCGACAATGTATTGCCATTGAGTGCGGGCATCGTCCAGTTTTGCAGCAATTGCTTACCTTCTTGTTGTCCGCTTAGGCCGGATTGGCGCTGCACATCAGCGGCCACACCATGTAAGGGCAGGCACGCCATAGTGATTGATAAAATACCCGCTAACACTCGGGTAAAAAGTGTTGGTTTCATGGTTAACCTCCCGAGTTACAGCAGTCTTGCCAGCGCCACAAAATGTAGAGCGCATCTTCACCGGCACCGGGGATCGTTCGCCACTCTCCCCATTTCATGGTGCTTTCACCGATGACATGCGCACTTTCAGTTTCCGGTACAGGGAAGAACATACTCATCTTGTATTGGGATTTCGGCAGCATGGGTTCGATAACAGGTCGGCATAGCGCACTGTTCCCCATTGTTCGCCTAGCAAGACCACGCCTGTGTTGAGCCGCGATTGCACGCGCCGCTAAATGGCTGGTGTTTTCTGCTAATGAGCCAAAGGCTAAGGTGTGGCCAGATAACGGGTAGAGATGGCCCCAACTGCCAGCACACCAAAACAACTGATCGATGGGTTTACCAAGCGTTGATGAAGCAGCGTCAGCGGTACAAGCCGAAATAGCCAATGGATTAGCAACAGCAGCCGCTTCAGGCTGAGTAAAAAAGGCCAGTTCATCGTTAAGCCATGTTGGGTCCAATTCCGACAAATACATCAAGTCAAAGTCCATGTAACCATCGGCATTGCAATTGCCATCCATGAACAAATCAAGCATGACCAAAAGCGGAAAGGCGTAATAATGGTAATGGTAGAACGCAAGATCGCCGGTATCGTATTCACCTTCACCATGACCACCTTGCAGTCGTCTATCACCTAACGGTAAACGGATCCCTCCCATGGAAGGCGAACAACCCGGCGTTCTGACCAATTCAATCAGACGCGCTGGCTCCCACATGCTGGTAACAATACCTGGCCTTGGCACGCCTAAGTTGTCTTCACACAAGCAAAATGACTTGTTTGATGCGCCGCTTGGGACATTGCCAGAGCCAAGAGGAAGACCGGCAACCCGGATAGGAAAAATGCATGACCAGCAAACATCCGTCAGCAACTTGCCAGACAATAAACCCGCGTCTGGGCAGGTCAGTTCGGCTTTTGCAGGAATAGATGCGCCCAGGACAAGCATGACAACGAGAGTCCGCATCAGACGATACGTATTATTGAGCTTTTGCATGAACAAGCTCCTTTGCTGGAATTTCTTCTATTTCAAACGCGAGCCCCTTTGCTTGAACAAACGACGGGGTGACTTGCAAATCAAAGCGCTGCTTTAGCGAGGCATTGAGAAGGTAAACCGGACTGTCCAATGTCTTTTCGAGCGCATTGAGGCTATTCCAACCTTGAGCACGGTCGAGCTGCGTGGTGATAAGCGTAATGCGGCGCAGTGTCCTATCTTGGCCCTCAAGCCAATGCGAAACTGCGTCCACTTCTTCAGCGTCCGACGCATTAAACACCACAAGCTGCTGAGTAAATGGCAAGGCTTTGAGCGGGTTAATACGCGTTCCTGCTGGGATCAATGTTCGGCCATTGGCATCCAATAGTGGCCGCTTCATGACGATGGTTGGATCAACCATTCTTATCCGATACTGCGTGGCTTTGGGTAAGTCAGTGAAAGTTTGGCGAGACCAGAAACGCTCAATGGCTTTTTTCTTTAACGCGCCCAGGTCAAGCGACTGTAAACGCTGCATCGCCACTTGCATCAAATCCGGTTCTAAAATGGAATGAATCGGACCGCGTTGACCCAAAGATCCGGTATTGCCTGTTTCAATTTGACGTTGCAACCAGTCCTTGCTGTAAACCCCTAGTGCACTTGCAGTCACCTTGTTATCTTCTATGCGGAAAATGGCAGGCACGCTAGTCACCCGCCAGTGCACAAAGGCTTTCGGATCGATTCGAACCTGAGGAACAGGATCAAGTCCCGCCATCAGGGTATGCCAATCACGGATAGCCGCCCCCAAGGTCTTTCCTTCAGGAATTCCCCGAAACAACACAATAGCGCCGGTAGCACTGGCCTCTTTAAATAGCTGCATCAGTGAGGAATCCCCCAGTGAGGACGACGCAAATATCAACCATTCATCGTTGTGTTTGAGCGACTTAGGTTGTTCAATCGGTGAAAAAGGCTCGATAAATTCAGATGAACCATCCACAGCACTTTGTAAAATGCTGCGGCTCATTTCGACGATCTTTTTGTCCTCGTCAGACAACGGATAAGGCTCTTGTGCCCAGGACACTTGACTAAAAGCCAATGGCGCAACCAACAAAAATAAGAGGCATAGTCTTCTCATCTTCCACCTCCTACCAAAGCGGCCAAGCGCGACCAACAATCTGCTCGCGCTTAACGGCATTCCAATAGCGGGAGTCGAAACTCGTAGCAGCCTCGCCGGAAAACCAATATTCGTTTTCTTGCAGCGTCAATGAGCGGCTAAATTCTGTTTCAGCCACACCAAGACGCTGGGCTAATGCCATGCCGGTTGAGACTTCAGCACCGTTCACCAGCACATGCTCAGGCGTCACATTGACTTCATCCCCAGGCATCCCTGTTAGGCGTTTCAACATACGAGTACCGTCGTTATATAACGGAGCGAGTCCTTTTGAGTGGAAGGCATACAAACCATCCTTAACGGGCTCTTTATTCCATAGGTCAATCAGATACACCGTGGTATCAGGCAGGCAGCGCTCTTGCTGGGTATCAATCCCTATTCGGTAGCGCATCATGGCGTAGGTGCCTACCAAGGCCATGATTAACGCAAGAATGGTCAAACGGATGAGATATGGCCGCCAAGGCATTCTTTTACGGAGTATCTGCATGAGACACCTCCTTTGATCCTACTGGCACGAATACAGAATCATCTGCACCCACCACCGCTTGGGCATCCAGCACGATAAAACCGGCTGCTTTTAGCTTTTCAATTTGCTGATTGGTCTGAAGCAACCTGGATTCGATGTCTTGTTCGCTGGCATTGGGGCCAAGTGACAACACCGCCTCCCCAAAATCCACGACAGCAATGGGCGTACTTAACGCCAACTGGCTGTGGATGGGGTCGAGTGTTTTCATTAAGAGCCAGCTGGTCATTAAACCGCTACCAGCAATAGACAAAGTAATAGAAGCCATAAATGGCCAAAGCGTGGTCTTATTCATAGCCTCGCTCCTTTAACAACTGGGAGATGGCATCAGCAACAGAAAGGCCTTTGCGCGTTAACTGCTTAATCGCGTTTACATCTTCTGCACGGGAAGAGTACAACAGCTTGTGAAACGGATCGACGATGAGGCGGCCAATCCCGGTGCCCATCTCGGTAATAAAGAAAATTTCGGAATAGACACCCGTGACGGTATGAACGGTTTTCAGGTACTCATAACCGCCTTCACCGAGTGGCAAGCGGCCTTCTTTTTTGAGCGCGTTGATGGTTTCAGCTTTTTGGCCAAGCAGGTACATATTGGCCGAGTTTTCAGCGATGGCTTTACCTGTAGGGCTGTCATACAAATCGTTGACCGACTGCGTTACCGTTACAGCACTGCCGCCATATTTTCGAAATCGACGGTAACCGGTCTCGATGAACTTACCGACATCACCTTGAGTCAGCAGATCCCAGGCTTCGTCGATGAACACAATCTTGCGACGATCCCGCTCACCTAAATACATCTCTTGTTGGATTTGGTAGATAAGCTGAAGCAACACCACTTGTTGTAGATGCTTACGCCCCTTTAGCTCTTCTAACTCCAGAACGGTGAAACGGTTTTTGAAGCGAATATTGTTGTGGCCATTAAAGAAGCGGCCATATTCGCCTTGTGTCGTAAACGGATAGAGCTGTTCACCCACGTCTTGCACACGACGGTCATCGTGATTTTTCAAAGCCTCTGCCACATCATCAACCAACATGGCACGACCTTTTTTCTCCCACAGTTCACGGGTCTGACGCTTTAGGTTGGCCATCTGAAAATCGGTTAATGACTGCGTAGGTGCGGCCATTGCGGCCAATAACCCAACTAGTACATCCGCTTCTTCGTCATAGTCCTCAACGATTTCAAACGGATTTAAGCAAATGCCACTGTCCCGCCCGAACTGTAAGAACTCACCGTCATAGACTTCACACAGCTTTTCATAGGAGCGGCCAACATCAATCACCCAGCATTGCCCACCTTCAGATAAGTAGGAGGAGATGATTTCGTTCACCAGGAATGACTTGCCCGACCCAGATTGCGCCGCGATGCAACAGTTGTAATTACTGCCCGAGTCATAAAGAGACACACTCATGATCTGGCCATTACGGGAAACAAAGTTAATCACTGGCGTGCCTGTACCTTTCCAATCCGCAAACAAAGGCAACAGAGGGATCACATGCCGTGTCGCCATGGTCTTGAATCGAAACAAGTCGTTCATCGCCTGGCGGTCAGCACCAAATGGCAAGGCATTCAGAAAAATGGGCAAACAGAAGTACTTGTCTTCCATCAGCTCAAATCCGAGTTCTTTGAAATAAGTTCGAGCATTTGAAACAGAGCTGATGGACGCTTCTTCAGTTGGTGAAAACAGCGTTAAGGTCATGTTTGCCCGAATAGGACGATCACCTTCTTGCAAGGCTTCAAAAAGAACATCAAATCCCTTTTTCTTGGCTGCAAGCACCGGCACAAACTTGAGCATCGGGCCATAGGCCTGATTGACCGCCCATTGACGCTTCGTCTCTAAACGAGATCGCATCGCCTCAGCTGAAGGAAAGTGAATGGTGACATTCAGCAAAAAGCTTCCGCGTAAACCGCGACTGCCCGTCATCATATCGCCCGCAAAACTTGCGGCATGACCAAACCAGATCCGCTCAGGCAAGCGCTTAAACGATAAGGTTTTAACTCGGTAATCACCCAGCATCAGACCTTGGCTATCCACCTTGATAGCCCGGTCATAATCCAACACTTGCTCTCGAAGTGGTTTATCTGCCTCACTTCGAATTGGAGATGGATTACGCCAAGAAGCATCTTTCCCCCAGTTAAGCTGCGCACTTAATGCCGCGAGCCAGTTCCGGTCAGTCATCTCAGTAACGCGAAAACCAACCGTTGTCAGCGCCTGCGAGAAAGAAGCCCGAAGCGCGGATGTTCGACTCAACTCACGCTCCGTCGGTATAGGACTTTCCAGAGGCAATTTGCAGGTGACGATCAGTTGAAAGTTGCGTACCTGAGTCTGGGTCGATTCTTCTATCGGTTGAACCGTGCCGCCATCGAGGAAATCCGCACGTTTGCGTATCGACGCCCTGAGCAATGGATCGGATTGACGATGCCGCAAGCCCATCATGAGCTGAAGGTCGGTTTGAATATCAGGCGAGGCGTACAGGCCAAATTGCAGCAAAGTGTCTTTTGGCCAGTCGTTGTTAAGTAGAACATTAACCCTGTCTGCAACAGACTCATCACCACCCGGCAATGGGTCACATAGAAAACCAAAGCCAACACTCTGGTCTTCCATGAAAAACAGTTGCTCATCGTCGGAATAGGCCAATACTGGCAACAGCTCTGAAGCGCGTTGCCCTGAATACAGAGAGGCTTTCATTAACGCCCCTCCAACCAAGCAGAAAGATCATAAGGACGGCCTCGGCTGATGCGACCATCATTGGCGACGATGAAAGGTACACCTTGAATGCCCAGAATTTGAGCCGTCACCAAGGTACGCTGCATTGGCTCCAAGTTGCAGGCATCATCCTGTTCTAGGTTACCAATCCGGCCATTGAGCAATGCATCGGTGGCCGCTTTCTTATCACGCGCACAGCCAAGTTGGCGAACCTGACGCTCTGAATCTGGACCAAGCACTGGCACAGGGAGTATTTGGAAGGTGTATTCTTTGGTTAACGGTAAGGCTTGCTTCAAAAGCTCATGGCAGTGCGGGCATCGTGGATCAACAAAGACCACCACTTTCTTTTTGCCTTCGCCCAGCGTCAG
>NZ_JAWOVY010000043.1:0-8756 GCF_033340155.1 Vibrio sp. 1562 | reverse complement strand
TGCTCCGCTCCCGCGCCAGCAGCCGTTGATGGCCCAGCCCCCATGAGAGAGTCCCATGCAGACACAAAAGGCTCTTTGACCGCACTCCAAGTGCTCGTGATTGGCTCCCTGAGCGTATTCCAGGAACCATAGATTGCCGACGACGGATTCATGGCCATGACTGCCGTATCAAGCTTGTTAACCGCCACTATCATCGTGATGTAGTCCGATAGCGAAATGCCACTTGGCTTTTCACAGCAATCCACTATACCTCCGACGGCTTTTTTGCACTGGCCAGCATTACCTTTAAAGACCGTACACTCGACGTTGTCTTGGCCATCAGCGCCCGTACATGACATATCATTGGTCATAAACTGCGCCGCATTAAGCATCGCAGCGGCTTCTGCAAAGTTAGCCTGCTTGATTGGCTCTGGCTCTAAACAATCAGTGCCCATGCAGCGAACTGGCCCCTCACAGTTGAATTGAGTTTCCATTCGAGCGTTTTGCACTTCAACGCTTTGTCCGCAGTCATACACCAAACTTTGGATATAGCAGAAGCCTTCATGACCAGCCCCGCCTTCAGTACATTCGGTTCTGACGTACTGGCAGGCCGGGTTTTGCTCTAGCGCGGCACACGTATTGGTGGTCGTGTTTTGTCCATTATTGACGATGGTTTGCGTATTACCATTGGCATCTACCCAGCTATCTGAGCTGCCCATGTTGAACTCTGGATGAGCAGTCGAAGCATTGTAGGTCGCTCTTGCCCTCCAGCATGAGAGTCCCAGTCCATCAGAACTGCCGCGACTGGTTAAATGAGCAGGAGACGAAACAACCGCTGGATAAAGGCTTCCTAGATTGGCCAACTCGCCACTACCAACCGTTAACCCGTCGATTCGTTTTGTGCCCGTATCCAAACACTGCCACTGCACCGCAGTAAACTGATCCGTTTGCATCAAGCATTGGTCTATGCCCGGATCATTTGATTGATGAACAACGTCTTGCTCTAAGTACTTGCCGGAGAAGGTCAAGGAAGCACTCAGTTTTGCAGAAGCCAAGCACTTCTGAACTTCTCGGCTGCAAGTATCGAAATCGACTTTGTTCCAGCCGGAATCGCATCTGGAACGAGTGACCTCCTGGGGTTCATGCCACGAAATAATCGACCCATTAACGACTTTACACAATGAGCCAACCAAGGTTCCTTTTGGACAAGTCACTTCAGGGTATTTAATAGACGGTTTCGTCTCAGTCACCGTCTCCTTATTGCCCGTCAATGAGAGTGTCGTTTTCCAACCATTTGCCTTGGATGGCGACTCGGTAATTTTTATCTCCGTATTTTGATTATCAAAAATCCTCAGTGTCGCGTTTCCAGTTTGCATAGTACTGCTGTGCTGTGGAACAAAGCTGAGCGTTTCAGAGCTAAAGCAACCGCGCTCAATGGACCAGTTTTGTTGATGGGTTTCAGCGGATACACGTCGCTCTAACTGACACTGAGTAAGCGTGCTGATCTTCTCGCACACCTGGTAATCCGGTACATGCTTGGTTTCAGTAAATGGCGTAATCGTCTGAGTAGGCTCACAGGCCTCAAAACTACTTGGCATAAGGTTGGATACCACACACTTTGGATCGCTGGTTTGCAAACCACAGTCATAGGTATCGGTAAAACGAATGCATTCACCTTTATCATTGGTCTCGGCACATTCTGACGACATGAATCCACAGGAAGGATTCGCTTCAAGCACTTGGCAGGCCTGATTTTCAATCCCCTTATAGCTTTCGTCATCCACACTCACTTGTACACGCCGACACAAAGGCGATATGCCAGCGACAGGGCTTGGGGCAAAGTAGGATTCACAAACTGAAACACCATTGACCACCGTACATCCGTTGGTTGAAGACGGCTGATCCGTGCATTGAATACTGTAGTCTGAAAACTTCGCCGGGATATCCGCGGCTTGTTCGATACAGGACTGTGGCGACCAACTATCATTCATCACCACTTTGGTTGGATCAAAGCGTACCTTGATGCGTGCATACCCCTCACCACTACCCGTTACCGATACGCGAATTTTTACTGGCACTTCTAAACCAGGCTCTACCGCTTTTAGCTTAGCGGTTAAGACAGTATTAGGATTGCGTTCCCAACTGGTACTAAGCTCGCAGCGACCTGCCGTTTCTGGTGGAAAGTTATTGTTCGGCCCAGACCAGACTTTCTGATCACCAAGCCACACTTGCATGTAGTCATCCCATTTGGCGTACTCAAGTACGGCTGAGGTAATCGCATCGGGATTCACGACTTTGAGTGTGATGGCCTGTTCAAACACCTTACAACGGCCACTCCAGTAGTTGTCGCCAATTCGTCCTATCCAAACTTCAAGACACCCCTCACCACAAGAGCGAAGGTTCATCGGCCCTGAAACATGCTCAATGATGCCTGCCGTGTAATCGTGAGCAATAGTGCAGCTGTTAACCGCTGTATTGAGCCTGTCACATTGCTGGTAATTTGGGCTGCCTTCACCTTGAGACTCACAGCCGGGGAAGCTTTGGGTTAATAGATTGGGGTCAGTTTGAACCGCATCAGTTAATGCCCAAAGCGGATCATTGACCATATCTGGCCGAGACCTGTCTTTGATTTGCTGGAGCGAGCGAAACGCCTCACCCGTAGCGCCACTTTCGGATGCCATGCTCTCTTGGCGCTGCGTCCCCAATTGATTCATGCTGGCATCAGAACCATAAACGCCCGTTAAGACATCCAATGAACCCTTATCCATACCAGGGAAAAGCTCTTGCAAGTTAATCGTCTCATTTCCACTGCCATTCGGCACCGACAATGTATTGCCATTGAGTGCTGGCATCGTCCAGTTTTGCAGCAATTGCTTACCTTCTTGTTGTCCGCTTAGGCCGGATTGGCGCTGCACATCAGCGGCCACACCATGTAAGGGCAGGCACGCCATAGTGATTGATAAAATACCCGCTAACACTCGGGTAAAAAGTGTTGGTTTCATGGTTAACCTCCCGAGTTACAGCAGTCTTGCCAGCGCCACAAAATGTAGAGCGCATCTTCACCGGCACCGGGGATCGTTCGCCACTCTCCCCATTTCATGGT
The DNA here is from genome assembly GCF_033340155.1 of Vibrio sp. 1562. Lineage (NCBI taxonomy): Bacteria > Pseudomonadati > Pseudomonadota > Gammaproteobacteria > Vibrionales > Vibrionaceae > Vibrio > Vibrio sp. 1562. The sequence continues at coordinate 5,674 of NZ_JAWOVY010000043.1, read as the reverse complement.
GCTTTCACCGATGACATGCGCACTTTCAGTTTCCGGTACTGGGAAGAACATACTCATTTTGTATTGGGATTTCGGCAGCATGGGATCGATAACAGGTCGGCATAGCGCACTGTTCCCCATTGTTCGCCTTGCAAGACCACGCCTGTGTTGAGCCGCGATTGCACGCGCCGCTAAATGGCTGGTGTTTTCTGCTAATGAGCCGAAGGCTAAGGTGTGGCCAGATAACGGGTAGAGATGGCCCCAACTGCCAGCACACCAAAACAACTGGTCGATGGGTTTACCAAGCGTTGATGAAGCAGCGTCAGCGGTACAAGCAGATATAGCCAATGGATTGGCAACGGCAGCCGCTTCAGGCTGAGTAAAAAAGGCCAGTTCATCGTTCAGCCATGTTGGGTCCAATTCCGACAAATACATCAAGTCAAAGTCCATGTAACCATCGGCATTGCAATTGCCATCCATGAACAAATCGAGCATGACCAAAAGCGGAAAGGCGTAATAATGGTAATGGTAGAAAGCAAGATCACCGGTATCGTATTCACCCTCGCCATGACCACCTTGCAGTCGTCTATCACCTAACGGTAAACGAATCCCTCCCAGGGAAGGCGAACAACCCGGCGTTCTGACCAGTTCAATCAGACGCGCTGGCTCCCACATGCTGGTAACAATACCTGGCCTTGGCACACCTAAGTTGTCTTCACATAAGCAAAACGACTTGTTTGATGCGCCGCTTGGGACATTGCCAGAGCCAAGAGGAAGACCGGCAACCCGGATAGGAAAAATGCATGACCAGCATACATCCGTCAGCAACTTGCCCGACAATAACCCCGCGTCTGGGCAGGTCAGTTCGGCTTTTGCAGGAATAGATGCGCCCAAGACAAGCAGGACAACGAGAGTCCGCAACAGACGATACGTATTATTGAGCTTTTTCATGAACAAGCTCCTTTGCTGGAATTTCTTCTATTTCAAACGCGAGCCCCTTTGCTTGAACAAACGATGGGGTGACTTGCAAATCAAAGCGCTGCTTTAGCGAGGCATTGAGAAGGTAAACCGGACTGTCCAATGTCTTTTCAAGCGCATTGAGGCGATTCCAGCCTTGAGTACGGTCGAGCTGCGTGGTGATAAGCGTAATGCGGCGCAGTGTCCTATCTTGCGTCTCAAGCCAATGCGCTACTGCGTCCACTTCTTCAGCGTTCGACGCATTAAACACCACAAGCTGCTGAGTAAACGGCAAGGCTTTTAGCGGGTTAATACGCGTTCCTGCTGGGATCAATGTTCGACCATTGGCATCCAATAGTGGCCGCTGCATGACGATGGTTGGATCAACCGTTCTTATCCGATACTGCGTGGCTTTGGGTAAATCAGTAAATGTTTGGCGAGACCAGAAACGCTCAATGGCTTTTTTCTTTAACGCGCCCAGGTCAAGCGACTGTAAACGCTGCATCGCCACTTGCATCAAATCCGGTTCTAAAATCGAATGAATTGGACCGCGTTGACCCAATGAACCGGTATTTCCTGTTTCAATTTGACGCTGCAACCAGTCCTTGCTGTAAACCCCTAGTGCACTTGCAGTCACCTTGTCATCTTCTATGCGGAAAATGGCAGGCACGCTAGTCACCCGCCAGTGCACAAAAGCTTTCGGATCGATTCGAACCTGAGGAACAGGATCAAGCCCCGTCATCAGCGTATGCCAATCACGGATAGCCGCCCCCAAGGTCTTTCCTTCAGGAATTCCCCGAAACAGCACAATAGCGCCGGTAGCACTGGCCTCTTTGAAAAGCTGCTTCAGTGAGGAATCCCCCAGTGAAGACGACGCAAATATCAACCATTCATCGCTGTGTTTGAGCGACGCAGGTTGTTCAACCGGTGCAAAAGGCTCTATAAATTCAGATGAACCATCCACAGCACTTTGTAAAATGCTGCGGCTCATTTCGACGATCTTTTTGTCCTCGGCAGACAACGGATAAGGCTCTTGTGCCCAGGACACTTGAACCCAAGCCAATGGAGCAACCAACAAAAATAAGAGATATAGTCTTTGCATCATCTACCTCCTACCAAAGCGGCCAAGCGCGACCGACAATCTGCTCGCGCTTAACGGCATTCCAATAGCGGGAGTCGAAACTCGTTGCAGCCTCGCCGGAAAACCAATATTCGTTTTCTTGCAGCGTCAATGAGCGGCTAAATTGTGATTCGGCCACACCAAGACGCTGGGCTAATGCCATGCCGGTAGAGACTTCAGCACCGTTCACCAGCACATGATCAGGCGTCACATTGACTTCATCCCCAGGCATCCCTGTTAGGCGTTTCAGCATCCGAGTACCGTCGTTATATAACGGAGCGAGTCCTTTTGAGTGGAAGGCATACAAACCATCCTTAACGGGCTCTTTATTCCATAGGTCAATCAGATACACCGTGGTATCAGGCAGGCAGCGCTCTTGCTGGGTATCAATACCTATTCGGTAGCGCATCATGGCGTAGGTGCCTACCAAGGCCATGATTAACGCAAGAACAGTCAACCGGATGAGGTATGGCCGCCAAGGCATTCTTTTACGGAGTATCTGCATGAGACACCTCCTTTGAGCCTACTGGCACAAATACGGAATCATCAGCACCCACCACCGCTTGGGCATCCAGCACGATAAAACCGGCTTTTTTTAACTTTTCAATTTGCTGATTGGTCTGAAGCAACCTGGACTCGATGTCTTGTTCGCTGGCATTGGGGCCCAGTGACAACACCGCCTCCCCAAAATCTACGACTGCAATGGGCGTACTTAACGCCAACTGGCTGTGGATGGGTTCGAGTGTTTTCATTAAAAGCCAGCTGGTCATTAAACCGCTACCAGCAATAGACAAAGTAATAGAGGCCATAAATGGCCAAAGCGTGGTCTTATTCATCAAAGCCTCGCTCCTTCAACAACTGAGAGATGGCATCAGCAACAGAAAGGCCTTTGCGCGTTAACTGTTTAATCGCGTTTACATCTTCTGCACGGGACGAGTACAACAGCTTGTGAAACGGATCGACGATGAGGCGGCCAATCCCGGTGCCCATTTCGGTAATAAAGAAAATTTCTGAATAGACACCCGTGACGGTATGAACCGTTTTCAGGTATTCATAACCGCCTTCACCTAGTGGCAAGCGACCTTCTTTTTTGAGTGCGTTGATGGTTTCAGCTTTTTGGCCAAGCAGGTACATATTGGCCGAGTTTTCAGCGATGGCTTTACCTGTTGGGCTGTCGTATAAATCGTTGACCGACTGCGTTACCGTTACAGCACTGCCGCCATATTTTCGAAATCGACGGTAACCGGTTTCGATGAACTTACCGACATCACCTTGAGTCAGCAGATCCCAAGCTTCGTCAATGAACACAATCTTGCGACGATCCCGCTCACCTAAGTACATCTCTTGTTGGATTTGGTAGATAAGCTGAAGCAACACTACTTGTTGTAGATGCTTACGCCCCTTAAGCTCTTCTAACTCCAGAACGGTGAAACGGTTTTTGAAGCGAATATTGTTGTGGCCATTAAAGAATCGGCCATATTCGCCCTGTGTCGTAAACGGATAAAGCTGCTCACCCACGTCTTGCACACGTCGGTCTTCGTGATTTTTCAAGGCCTCTGCCACATCATCAACCAACATGGCACGACCTTTTTTCTCCCACAGTTCACGGGTCTGACGCTTTAGGTTTGCCATCTGAAAATCGGTTAATGACTGCGTAGGTGCGGCCATTGCGGCCAATAACCCAACCAACACATCCGCTTCTTCGTCATAGTCCTCAACGATTTCAAACGGATTTAAGCAAATGCCACTGTCTCGCCCGAACTGTAAGAACTCACCGTCATAGACTTCACACAGCTTTTCATAAGAGCGGCCAACATCAATCACCCAGCATTGCCCGCCTTCTGATAAGTAGGAGGAGATGATTTCGTTCACCAGGAAAGACTTGCCCGACCCAGATTGCGCAGCTATGCAACAGTTGTAATTACTGCCCGAGTCATAAAGGGATACACTCATGATCTGGCCATTACGGGAAACAAAGTTAATCACTGGCGTGCCTGTACCTTTCCAATCCGCAAACAAAGGCAACAGAGGGATCACATGCCGTGTCGCCATGGTCTTGAATCGAAACAAGTCGTTCATCGCCTGGCGGTCAGCACCAAATGGCAAGGCATTCAGAAAAATGGGCAAACAGAAGTACTTGTCTTCCATCAGCTCAAATCCGAGTTCTTTGAAATAAGTTCGAGCATTTGAAACAGAGCTGATGGACGCCTCTTCCGTTGGTGAAAACAGCGTTAAATTCATATTTGCCCGAATAGGGCGATCACCTTCTTGCAAGGCTTCAAAAAGAACATCAAATCCCTTTTTCTTGGCTGCAAGCACCGGCACAAACTTCAGCATCGGACCATAGGCCTGATTGACTGCCCATTGTCGTTTGGTCTCTAAGCGAGAGCGAATGCTCTCAGCTGAAGGAAAGTGAATAGTGACATTTAGCAAAAAGCTGCCACGTAAACCGCGGCTTCCAGTCATCATGTCGCCCGCAAAACTTGCAGCATGGCCAAACCAGATCCGCTCAGGCAAGCGCTTAAACGATAAGGTTTTAACTCGGTAATCGCCCAGCATCAGACCTTGGCTATCCACCTTGATAGCCCGGTCATAATCCAACACTTGCTCTCTAAGTGGTTTATCTGCCTCACTGCGGATTGGTGATGGATTGCGCCAAGATGCATCTTTTCCCCAGTTAAGCTGCGCACTTAATGCCGCGAGCCAATTTCGGTCAGTCATCTCAGTGACGCGAAAACCAACCGTTGCCAGCGCTTGCGAGAAAGAAGCCCGAAGCGCGGATGCTCGACTCAACTCACGCTCCGTCGGTATAGGACTTTCCAAAGGCAATTTGCAGGTGACGATCAGTTGAAAGTTGCGTACCTGAGTCTGGGTCGATTCTTCTATCGGTTGAACCGTGCCCCCATCGAGGAAATCCGCACGTTTGCGTATCGACGCCCTGAGCAATGGATCGGATTGACGATGCCGTAAGCCCATCATGCGCTGAAGGTCGGTTTGAATATCAGGCGAGGCGTACAGGCCAAATTGCAGCAAAGTGTCTTTTGGCCAGTCGTTGTTGAGAAGAACATTAACCCTGTCTGCAACAGACTCATCACCACCCGGCAATGGGTCACATAGAAAACCAAAGCCAACACTCTGGTCTTCCATGAAAAACAGTTGCTCATCGTCTGAATAGGCCAATACTGGCAAGAGCTCTGAAGCGCGTTGCCCTGAATACAGAGAGGCTTTCATCTAAATCCCCTCCAACCAAGCAGAAAGGTCATAAGGACGGCCTCGGCTGATGCGACCATCATTGGCGACAATGAAAGGCACACCTTGAATGCCCAGGATTTGAGCCGTCACCAGGGTACGCTGCATTGGCTCTAAGTTGCAGGCATCATCCTGTTCTAGGTTACCAATCCGGCCATTGAGCAATGCATCGGTGGCCGCTTTCTTGTCACGCGCACAGCCAAGCTGGCGAACCTGACGCTCTGAATCAGGACCAAGCACTGGCACAGGGAGAATTTGGAAGGTGTATTCTTTGGTTAGCGGTAAAGCTTGTTTCAAAAGCTCATGGCAGTGCGGGCATCGTGGATCAACAAAGACCACCACTTTCTTTTTGCCTTCGCCCAGCGTCAG
>NZ_JAWOVY010000042.1:0-14960 GCF_033340155.1 Vibrio sp. 1562 | reverse complement strand
AGTAGTTTTACAGGCAAAGCCGAAACGGATGATAACCACCTACTGAAGTAGGTGGTTTAGGGCTGAAAACAAAAAAATACCCGAGACTGAGCTCGGGTATTTAATAAAAATGTTCGCTATGAGTTCTGCGTCGATTCTACTTTGCTTAGCTGAGATAGATACTTAACCCAACTTTTTGCCTGATTCGATGGCTTAATCTCATTCGCTCTTTTGGCATTAGCGAGCGCATCGTCAAACCGCTTAAGTTTGTAGTAAGCGCGAGTTTTGATAAGTGCAACATCCGCTTTACGACCTCTGACATTATCGAGCGCGGCAATGGCATCTTTATAATGGCCTTCTTGCACCAACAGTTGAGAATAGTTCCAGTAATACTGCCTATCTAGCTGAGCTGCAATACGCCAGCTATCAATAGACTCTTCCCACTCTTTTGCCATTTGCCAATACGTTGCTTGCTGAGCTTTTAGCTTACTATTCGAGTTTACATCCTCTAGCTCGTTCATCACCAACGCAGCTCTCTCAGGAATACCTCGTTTCGCGTACAATTGTGCCAGCAGCTTTAAGTCATCTTGGCTAAGTTGTAACCCTTTCAGTTTTGCCAACGCCAAAGAGTCTAGGGCACGTTTGTTGTCATCAACCCGTAGGTATAGAGCAACAAGCTGACGCCACCATTCAATTCGCTCAGGTTCAATCACGATTAAGCGTTTGATGGTCGAGATTGCCGGCTTCCACTTTTTCAGTTCTAGCTCAGCAGAAAGCTTTATCGACAATGCGCCAAGCTTGTCTGGCTGACCAAACTTCTCATAACGAGCCATTGCTGAAAGCACTTTTTGCCACTGACTCAGTTGATAATGAGATTGGGAAATACGTAGCCATAGCTCATGCGCTTTTTGACCTTTAGGAATGTTTTTGCTCAAGGCATAGTAATGAGGTAACGCCTTAGAAAAACGTTGCTCGTTCAGCAGTATATCAGCCAACATTTTTCGGGTTTGCCATGATTGCTCATCTTGTAGCAAACCACTATTGACTGCCAACTCAAGTTGCTTAATCGCCGCTTGAGTTTGCTCATTCTGCCAGTAAAAAATACCCAACATTCGAGCGACATAAGCTTGGTCATATCCACGAGAAAGCTCCATAGCTTCAAGAGATGAAATCGCTTCTTTCAGTTTCTCTTCTTGAGCCAAGTTGTGTGCTCGTTGAACTCTCGCTGCGGTGTATTGGCTTAACTCACTGGCAATGGTTGAGAGTGCACTCAGGCTTAATACCGTACCGATTAAGAATTTTTTCATCATTTGGCTAACTTGAACTCCACTTTAGCGGTTTGTCCGAACTGCTCAATTGACACACCATCCTCAACTTTTGGCTGATACTTCCATTTTTTAAGCGCACGGATTGCTTCTCTTTCAAACATGCGCTCGGGCTCAGCCTCGATCACTTCAATATCTTTTGGTCGTCCAGTTGCATCGATCGTGAAACGCATAATGACATAACCTTCCACTCTACGTTTCAGCGCCTTACTTGGATAGCGAGGATCAACACGATACAACGGCAGTGCTTGCTGGTTGCCCATTGTTCCCTTCAAGTTTGGGGCGCTAATCGCGATGCCTTCAAGGGCTGTGTTTAAACCTAAAGCACTGACTGGCGTCATCTGACTCATTGGTTCCATTTGAGTGTCAGCTTGAGACAGATCCATTGGCTCCGGCGCTTGAGGTGGTTCTGGTTGCTCCGGCACTGAACGTTGACGACGCTGCACGTCTGCTTCATTCTCTACCATCACCATATCAAAACGAACGGCTTCTGAAGCTTCTGGTGCACGCTGGTTGCCTTTATCAACCATCCACGCCATAAAGCTAAACAAGCTCACAGAAATTAACAGTGATGCTGGTAGTGCAAGTAACAGCCTGCCCATTAAGGTTTCTCCGCCGCCAATGCAATGTTCTTCACACCCGCCGCCTTTGCAGCGTCCATCACTTTCACGACAGTGCCATTGTAAGCATGCTCGTCAGCTTGGATAACTAACGAGGCATCAGGCTGATCAAGTAACAGGTGCTCAATAGAGGCCTCAACACGCTCAATATCAACCACTCGTTTGTCGATGTACACATCATTCGCTGCCGTTACTGCGATAAAAATGCCCGCATCTTTTTGGCTTACTACATTAGAAGCCTGAGGGCGATTAACTTCTACACCGGATTCACGTACAAACGAACTGGTCACAATGAAGAAGATCAACATGATGAAGACGATATCAAGCATCGAGGTTAAATCGACTTGAGCTTCATCTTGTTGGTTAGGTCTGCGTCCGAGTCTCACTTTTGACTCCTTAAAGATTGTTCTAACTGGATAGCTTTTCGTTCACACACTTTGCTAAGGCGAGCATGAATAAACATGCCCGCAAGCGCTGCTACCATACCTGCCATGGTTGGCAGCGTAGCAAGTGAGATACCAGAAGCCATCAATTTCGGATTGCTGCTGCCTTGCGATGCCATTACGTCAAACACCGTAATCATGCCTGTCACCGTCCCTAACAACCCTAGCATTGGGCAAACCGCCACAAGTAGCTTAATAGTCGATAGGTTTTGGCGCAGTTCGATTTGCGCTTTTGCAATCCATCCTTCACGGATTTGATGCGCGTACCAAGAGTGGTGCTCTGATCTTGCTTGCCACTGCTCACAAAGCTGTTTTTTTACCCCTGGGAAAACCGTTGTGAGATAAATAACTCGCTCCATAACCAACAGCCAGCACACCGCCACGACGGCGGCCAGCCACCATAGGATTTGACCACCTTGCTGCATAAAGCTCATCAAGGTTGTGGCCCAATCCTCACTGATCAAACCCAATGTGCTGAGTAGGATCTGCTCCATTACGCTGCGTTCTCCGCTAAGGTGTTAGAGTGACTTTTGTTACTCGGCATATCACGCTCAGCTTGTTCTGCAACTAAACCGATGCCTTGTTTTTCTAAGATACTGCGAATATTTTCTGCTTGAGAGCTCAATACGTTGTGCGCTAATAGCAAAGGCATGGCTGAAACAAGGCCAAGTACGGTAGTCACAAGTGCCATTGAAATACCACCCGCCATTACTTTCGGATCACCATTACCAAATTGAGTGATGACTTGGAAGGTTTCGATCATACCCGTTACCGTGCCTAGTAGGCCAAGCATAGGAGCTAGAGCAGCAAGAAGCTTAAGCATCGACAACCCTTTTTCTAGGTGGGTTTGCTCATCAACAACAGCTTCCAAAAGACGTAGTTCTAACGCTTCTACGCTGCGATGCTTGTCTTTCTGGTATACCGCAAGCACGCGACCCAAAGGGTTGTTTCCTGGCTGCGCTGGGGTTTTCAGTTGCTTCATGATTTTCTGGCGCGAAATCATCAGTGATGCACCACGTACGAGCGCGATCAATAGGCCGATAGCCAATAAACCAAGGATGATTTTACCGACAACGCCACCCGCATTTAGGCGATCAGCCAAAGTCGGTGAGTTTGCAAGCTGTTCAAGAAGAATGCCACGTGACGGATCAATGACAAGTGCATCAATGTCACCAGAGGAAATAGTATTCGCTGTTGGACCGTTCTCAGGCTGACGAAGATAGTTTACCGCGTCTCCGCGTTGACCATTCCACTTAACGTAGCCAGTCTCATCCAGCAGCGCCATAGAACCAAGACGAACACCATTAACCGTTTGTTCACGACCTTCGCCATTTAGCAGTGTGAAAGAGACGTTTGCCATTTCACCGCTTGCTTTGATTTGTTCTTCCATGCTGCGCCACATCGCCTGAAGTTGGGTCAACGTTGGCAGTGATTTAGCCGCAACAATAGCATCGATATCTTTCTGATATGAGTTTGCATCGACACCGGTTACTGAGCTTTTTAGCTCAGACTCTAGCTCTTTTGCGTTCTGGCGAACGACGCCAAATAACTCACCTAGGCTCCCGGTTTCTAGACGCAACTTTTCTTCTAGCTGTGCCAGTTCTGCTTCATTTTCACCGAAGGTAACACTTAATGAGTCCGCTTCTGCTTGAAGAGCAGCCCGCTCTGCCACCAATTTATTCTTTATAGCCTGTAGCTCTTGCTCTGTTTGCTTAAAACCTGATTCACGCGCGACATTGTGCGATTGCTGTTGACGATTTTCTTGCTGCGCCTTTTGTAACAACGCATCACTAGCAAAAGTTGTATGAGGCATTAATGCGGCTGTCGAGATTAATGCAACCGATAACCATTTTTTCATCATTTATTTGCCCTCCGCAGCGGTTAACGACACTGGCAGAGTTAACATGCTCGGCGCGATCTGTTTATTCGCCATAGCGAACGCTTTGTCTAGCTCTGATTTTTGCTCAGAACCCACTTGTTGCCATGCGTGTTTTTGCTGCGACCAGCTCCAAAATGTGTCACCAGATAAGCTACGCGCTACCAAAGACAAACGGCCTAAATAGAGAATGTCCGCCTCCACAGCTTCATTGTCACCCAGGTTAATCTTGCCTTGGTAAACGCCAAGCTTGGTGCCGTAATCCATTTCAATTTGGTACGCTTCTAAAATACGACGAAACTTCTCTGCATCCGCAACGTCTGCACGCGTCATCATGGAATCCAGCTTTGCAATTCGCTCCTCACGTTGCGCTTTGCGTATAGGCTTGTCGTTAGCGACGAGCACTTTTAAGCCCTCAAGCATGTGATACATCAAAGGCACGACACCTTGACGAGTTTGAGCAATCTGCTCAATTTGCTCGTTCAAGCTATCAACTTCTTGATTTTGACTTTCAACAAGGCTTGCAAGATGATCGCGATAAATCTTCAAGTTACCGACTTCCTCTTGCAGCTGCTCAATTTCAGCTTCTAGAGTAAGTGATTTTTCTGCGCTTGCATCAATACGTTTTTGGCTTACCGCCGACGACTGGTTTGTTTTACTCTGCACAGCTTGTGCATCGTTTAAGTTCGCCGCGTGAGCGGGAATCAAAACCGATGATATCAACAGAGCGATACTTGATTTCATTAGATTCATACGAGTTATATTTCTGTGTTCCAAAAACGACCAAAGGGGAAGACTACCCTTCCCCTTTAATAATCAAATTGTTATCAGTACTTGAACTGGATTGTTGCCATGTAGTTGCGGCTTTCTCCAACCACAACCCCACTCGCACCTTTTTGCTCGCCATTCGTGCTACCACCACCTGCGAAGTAGTCGGTATCGAATAAGTTTTCGACATTGAATCGAGCAATAATATCCAAGTTTTCATCGTACTTATGTTTGTATGACACGCCCATATCAACGCGAGCGTAGCCATCTTTCTTGAAGGTGTTCTTTGCATCACCGTAGCGATCACCTTCATAAATCAAACCAAGGTTTAAGTTAGTGTTGTCTTGAACCTTGTAGCTAGACCATAGACTTGCCGAGAACTCTGGCACGTCTACAGGGCGGTTACCTTCATATCTTTCTGCCTTCTTAAGCTCTGCATCCAAATACATTGCAGAAGCGGTTAGCGACAACTCTGAGGTCACAAAACCTTGAGCCATTAACTCAGCGCCTTTGTGAACTTGCTCACCACCTTGCGTTTTCTTGTGTAGGAGATTGCCGCCCGCGTCTTTGCCGCTTTCAACATCCAGCGAGATGTTCTCTAACGTGATATCAAACACAGCACCAGATACAAATAAACGCTGATCAAACAGTTCCCACTTCGTACCGATTTCATAAGAGATACCACGCTCAGCGTCGAGTTTCTCACCTTCATTGATGTAGGTACGACTACCGTTGCTGACTTCACCTTGAGGCATGAAGCTTTCAGAATACTGAACGTAAACCGAGCCATTCGTCGATGGGTGGAAAATGACACCAAATTTTGGAGAAACCTGGTTTTCGGTCAGTTCATCATCACGCTTTTCGTCATAACGAACACCTGCAAGCACTTGCCAGTAATCATTAATCGTCATCATATTTTGCGCGTAGATACCCCAAGTATCGTACTCAGCTGTTGGTGATTTCTTCGAACTACGATAGCTAGGCTTAGGCACCGTTTCTCCTGGAGCAATACTCGCCTCATTATGAATTGCCATAAAGCGATCATAACTGTAATCTAAGTAGTTAGCGCCCACTAACAACGTGTTTTCCGTACCGAACAAAGTAAAGTCCGTCGTCACATCTATATATGCAGTATCAAATACCCAATTATCGGAGCGATCGTTGCCTCGATGCTTAATCGTATTTAACTCTTCATACTGATCAAACTTAGGGTAAGACTCTACATCAAAACGCTTAAAGTCTTGGCGGTTGTAACCTGCTTTTACGTTCACGTTATCCGTGACTTGCGCATTAATATCGACACCGTAGTTTTCTACTTCGTTATCAATTTCAGACCACTGCGCATCCCAAATGTACTTATCACCGCGAACCGCTTTGCCATCAACAATGTATGCGCCAGAGTCCACGCTACCATCGTCTTTCGTGCGATCGTAATGAGCCGATACCATAAAGTTGTCTGTGATATCGTACTCAACCACTAGGCCAGCTACCGTACGATCTGTTTTAGGCTCAGTGCCATCACCGTACCTGCGCCAAGAGCCGTAGCTTTCTTTGGCAAAAATTGCGCGCGCTCGCAGTGTCTCTGCATCATTTAGCGCGCCACTCACATCAAGCACAGTGCGTGAGTGATCATTCGAACCTAGATCTTGACTCAAACTTGCTTGTGTTTGAGTTGTTGGTTTTTTCGAAACCATGTTTACCAAACCACCCGGCTCAGATTTACCGTATAGCAGACCTGATGGACCTTTAAGCACTTCAACACGCTCTAAAAGCTCAATTGGCTGACGGTAGTGTGACCAGTGTTGACGACCATCACGAAGAAAACCGTCTGAACTGCTAAGTTCAAAACCACGTAGAGAGAAACGTTCGCGGTTACGGCTTGTACCACCCGCGCTAACACTTGCATCGTTACGTAGCACTTCACCAAGTGTACTTGCACGCTGCTCATCAATTACCGTTTCATCGATAACCGCTACTTGTCCCGGCGTTTCCAGCTGCGTCATTTCCATGCGCATTGCTGTACTGTTTGTATCTGCCTTGTAGCCGAACTCTCGACCTTCTACAACTACATGTTCGTCTGTTTGAACTTCCGCCACTGCAGGTGTTGCTAACACTGCACCGATCACTAACGCCAAATGGCTCTTAGTAAACATATCCTTTCACTCCGATTATTATTTTTCGGGTCACATACTTGTTGAATGCGATTCCCTCTTAATTATTTCGCGGGTGAATATAAGTGATAAGTATTACCATTTGCATTAAATTTACATTCTTTGCATTTGCAAACTTTTGTAAAGTACTCTCTGATGATGCGCCATTATAATGTGACTTTAGTCACAAAAATTACGACTTAATCATACTTATTGCTTGAACACTAAAGTAACCCTCAGACCACCTTGCTCACGGTTTTTCGCCGTAACTGCTCCACCCATAATACGCATGGATTCTTTGACAATCGCAAGACCTAAACCGTAGCCACCAAGCTTTTTATCTCTAGAAGCATCTAAGCGTGTAAACGGATCAAAAATATCGACCAGCTTGTTCTCTGGAATACCAGGCCCATTATCAGATACTGACATGGTGGTGAATTGCTGCCCTTCTTTGACATAATTTTCCAGAGAAACTTCTATCTGAGATGCTTGTCCTGAATATTTAATGGCATTACCAATAAGATTGTTCAAACAACGAATGACCAGCGTTTCTTCACAAATGGCTTTAGCACATACAGCTTCTGAGCGGAAAGACAACGTCTGTTCTGACTTCAAATCTATTTTGCAACGTTCTACTTGCGGGGAGAGCAAAACTTCTAAATCACAGCGTTTCGTGGCTTTGTCGAAGCGCGCATTTTCCAAGCGACTGAACTCCAATATATCGCTGATCAAATGGTTTAGCTCTTTTGCTTCATCTTCTAGCCTTGTCACTAGGCTTTGCTCACTTTCTCCAACACGCTTTCGCAAAAGATGCAGAACCAAGTTCTGCCTCGCTAACGGCGTTCTCAATTCGTGAGAGACATCTCTTATAAGCAGTCGCTGCTTTTCAGCGAGAGAATGAATCTGTTGCGTCATGTGATCGAAGTCTTGCGCTAACTCGTTAAACTCACGCGTGCTCGACTTCAGCTCTTTCACGACACTAACATTAAAATCGCCATTAGATAGCTTTTTGCTTGCTTCTCTCAATCGATCCAATGGTTGCTGTAAGTTACGTGCCATTAGCAGCGAAAAGAGCGCCAAAATAACCACTGCAATCACGACTTTGAGAATAGAGAAATACAGAATGAAGTCATTTGCAGGGTGCAGTCGATGTGGCAATTGAATCACTAAAGTATTGCCATGAACTAAAGGAATATTGATGATGGGGCGATTCACTTTCCCCTCAAGTTGATCATCGATGCTTCTCTTAAATTGAAGTTTGAACTCGAAGTGCGGATGCATCAGACGGTGCGTAACTGGTTGCTGATGTTCATTCAACACAAATAAATAAAAGTTTTGCGCATTTGCCCAGTCAGCAAGTTCGTCCATGTCTCCGTGCTCAATCAATACGTTAGCTTGATGTGCAAGGTCTAGCATTTCTTCTCGCACACTATCGGGCACTTTCAACATGGCTTTCACCAGAGCTTGTTCCGCTAAGGATTGCACGACCAAAATGCTAATGACAATTGCGGTCATGCAACTAAATAACTTGAACGCTAAGCTGTCTTTACGTTTTGCAATAAAAGGTGGACACCGGAGCTTCATTAACGGTTTACAGCCTCTAAATAACTGTAACCTTTGCCACGGAAGGTTTTGATATGTTGCTTGGAAAGCCCCGCCTCAACTAACTTGCGACGTATGTTACTGATGTGCATATCAAGGTTGCGATCAAAAGGACTCAGCTCTTTCTTTAACACTTCAGTTTGAAGCTCTGCTTTTGAAATCACGACTCCTTGGTTTTTTACCAAGTAGCTCAATAGTTCAGCTTCCGTACTTGTGAGGGGTAAGCTATTAAGCTGGTCACTGATCGTTTGAACGGTACTACACATCGTCTGACGTTGACGTTCCAAGCCAACACGACGAAGAATCGCTTTGATGCGCATTAGAAGCTCAGCGACATTAAAAGGCTTTCCGATATACTGATCGGCCCCCGCTTGGTAACCATCAAGCATCGAGTTTTCATCGTTGAGAGCGGTAAGCATTAGAATAGGTGTCGCGAAGCGCTGACAGATCCTACGAGCAACTTGCATGCCGTTAAGGTTTGGTAACATGACATCAAGCAATACAAGATCTACAGGCGTTTTTTCCATATATTGCAGCGCACTTTCACCGCAATGCACAGAAGATACGATGTAGCCCTCCTCTTGCAAAACCGCTTCTAACAGCTCACACAAAGGAACGTCATCATCGACTATCAAAACTCGTGACATTACCACTCACCATTCAAATAAAAATGGTTCGCATTTTATTACTCATTTACCAATTAAACAACTACACACTCTAAGGCTTTAAGTCCACAGGACTCAGTCCAAGAAGCAGCAACGTACTATTAGAGTTTAATGTTCACTTGTACTAAAGGTTCCTAACAATATGCACCTAGATATATCTTCATAGAAAAAACGAGTACAATCTGGCAACCGCAAAGCAAAAGATAAAGCGAATGGAAACGTTATTAATTGGTCACCGTGGCGTGGCAGGTTCATACCCTGAGAATACAAAAATAAGCATTCAAGCAGCCATTGACCTGGGATTAAAGTGGGTGGAAGTGGATATACAACCTACCAAAGATAATGTTTTAGTGGTTTGCCATGATCATACCGTCAATCGATGCAGCAATGGACAAGGGCGTGTTGATGAGCTCACCCTGGAAGAGTTAAAAGCATTAGATTTCGGTAGTTGGTTTAGCACAGACTTTTCAGGCGAGAAGATCTTGACACTAGATGAACTGCTCACTTTAGCTACTGAGAATAAGCTTAACTTGAATATCGAAGTTAAAGTAGACAACCATCCAGCGGAAGAAGTGGTGCAGACTCTCGCCAATGCGTTAGCAAAAAGTCCAATGCCGCAAGAGAATGTACTCCTATCGAGCTTTAGTCATGACGTCATTAGAGCGATGCACAAATACTGCAGTGGCTACCGATTGGGTGTGTTAAGTGAATTCTTTACGAGAAAAGATAAACGCCTTTTGGAAGAAGTTAGTGCCTATAGCTGCAACCTAAACATTAACTGGGTTCGTGCTCGCCAGATAAACAAACTCCAACAAGCCGGTTACAAAGTGATGTGCTATACGGTGAACAATCCAAATAAACTGAAATACCTACCTCAATTAGACGGTATTTTTAGTGATCATCCACAGCGCTTTATGCCATAGCCTATAAGAGCCAGAACATTAAAGGGGACCTTTTATTACCACTCAATCTGAATTGGTGTCCCCATCTCGACAAGCTGGATAAATTCATCCATCTCCTCGTTGGTAATCGCAATACACCCATTAGTCCAATCAAAACTTTGGATGTAAATCGGCAACTGACTCTCACCGTTTTTTAAGCCATGAATTTTGATGTTCCCTCCAGGGGAGACACCTCGGCGCTTCGCTTCCAACGCATCAATCGCATCAGGGTAACTGATATGCACAGAACGATAAAAAGCAGAGTCCTCTATAACATAATCTAAAGTGTATTCGCCCTCTGGCGTGCGATTGTCTCCCTCTTCTTGTTTATGTCCTTGAGGGTTCGCTCCTAAAGCAATTCGGTATTCTTTTAGCACTGCTCCTTGTTCCATCAAATACATTCGACGCTTAGACTTGTCGACTTTAACGAGGTCAACAGCTGCGTGAGTGCCAGAAGCAAACATACAACACAAGAACATAGAGCACCATTTTACTGACATTGTCGTAACGCCTAAGCTAATAAAGTGAACAAGAAAAGAGCGATAATGCTAGTCAGTTAATGCTCGTAAAGCAAACAGTATCTAATGCGGAACCGTAAGATAGCACTCGCTGAAAGGCGTACTTCTTATTGTTATTTGATACAACAAAAGTCAAAGAGAAGATTTCTCTATTCATTGCGGCTAAGTTGCATTACTTTATAAGCATATTTATTTATAAAGTCCGCACTTTTTGAGAGGGAACCATGATTAACATTGCTTTTTTTAGTGCAAAATCCTACGACGAAGCCTCTTTTAATAAAATTAAAAATAACCGCGATTTTGAATTTCACTATCACGACTTCCGACTAACCGAAAAAACAGCCAAGATGGCGCACGGCAGTGATGTTGTATGTGCGTTCGTTAATGATGATCTTTCAGCTCCCGTTCTTAAACAGCTTTCTCTAGGCGGGACCAAGCTTATTGCTATGCGCTGCGCGGGATTTGATAAAGTTGATCAACAAGCAGCCAAAGAACTAGGCTTACAAGTGGTTCGAGTTCCTGCTTACTCACCAGAAGCAGTGGCAGAGCACACGGTTGGTTTAATGATGTGTCTAAACCGCCGTCTTCACAAGGCCTACCAACGGACACGTGACGCCAACTTCTCGCTAGAAGGTCTTGTTGGCTTTAACTTTTTCGGAAAAACCGTTGGTGTTATTGGTACGGGTAAGATTGGTATCGCGACGATGCGTATCTTCAAAGGGCTTGGCATGGAACTGCTTTGCTACGACCCCTACGAAAATCCATTAGCACTAGAAATGGGAGCCCGTTACTGTTCGCTTGAAGAAATCTACGCTAATGCGGATGTTATCTCTCTCCATTGTCCAATGAGTGAAGAAAACTATCACTTATTGAACGAAAAAGCCTTCGCGCAAATGAAAGATGGTGTAATGATCATTAACACCAGTCGAGGCGAGTTGCTAGATTCACTAGCGGCGATAGAAGCGTTGAAACAAGGTAAGATTGGTGCGCTTGGCCTAGACGTGTATGACAATGAAAAAGACTTATTCTTCCAAGATAAATCTAACGATGTCATTGTAGATGATGTTTTCCGCCGTTTATCGGCTTGTCATAACGTGCTGTTTACTGGCCACCAAGCATTCTTGACTCACGAAGCACTTAATAATATTGCCTCTGTGACGCTTGATAACGTCGAAGCCTTTTTCTCTGGTAACGTATCGGGCAATGAACTGATTAACTAAAGCCAGACAATCGAGAAGTATAGTAGAGCGTGTGATCTCAGCTATGCTATACTTCTCGACTATTTAAAATTTGAGCCAAATTACCATGAGCATAAAAACTGATATTCAAAAGCTGCACAACCGTTTAGATACATGCCAACGTAAACTTGATGCGGCACGTTCTCGTGGTGATCACGAAATGATTACAAAGTTCACGGATGAAGTAGAACAGCTAACCAAAAAGCTTAACCAGTTAAAGCATAAGCAAAACTATGAGCTGAACAAAGAACGTAAAAGCTTACTTGATATGCCATTCTCTCGTGAAATCACCAAAGCAGAACAAGCGGACATCGGCAAACTGAAAAAACGCGTACGCGGCTTAGTAATCGTTCACCCATTAACAAAAGTTGGTAAAGAACTTCGCCTTGATGTGATGACAGGCTTTGCGCCAAAAGAGTTTTAAAACTCGCATTAACATTTATGGAGCCCAAGCATTTGCTTGGGCTTTTTATTTTGTACTGCTTCATTAGATTTCATCGACATATCAATCCATAAGCTATTAAAAAGGCCAGCGACAAAAGCCACTGACCTATTTCGACCAATATCGTCCGCATTACACCTCAACGCTACGACAGTTGCTGCAACTTGTGCTCCACAACGGGATCATTCGGAACCAGCTGCTGAGCGACTTCCAAAAGCTGTACTGCATCTTGCGGGTTGTCATACTCATGCTTAAGTGCAATATCAACAAGTGGCTGAATATCGATTTGCGCTTGATGCTCCTTCACATGTTCTTTCTTTTCTTCAATTAGTACATTATGAGCGGTACTCAGTAAGTTTAAACGATGCTGCGAGCTCGCATTCGCCTTGTTAAGGCACTGATAGTAATCTTCTTTTAAGCGCAGCGTTTTGGTCTGATGACGAAACTGCGCTATATCTATCTTCTGATAACGTATAAAGTCTACGGCCACTTGCTTATAAAAACCGAATTTATTCAAATACGTCGCGTGGGTACCATGTCCCATCCCGAAGACTCTTAAGTGAGTGAGCTCTGGGTAGCGTTTGGCGTGAAGGCGGTCGATTTCATTAGTTGGATCATAAATGATATAGCCTTTTGCATCGCCAAGGTCGAGGTCGTGATACTTTCCTTCCCAATCAAATTGTTGGGCAAGTTCAGTACTTGGCCTATCATCCCATGGCACCAAAACTTTGTTTTTTGTGCTGACCGGGTGAAACATCAATACTTGATCCAACTTTAATAGATTAGAAAAGGCACCAATAGCAAAACCACCGCGGCTAAGCCCATAACCTAAACGACATTCAAAAGGCTCAAGTAAAGTTGATAGCTGCTCTAGAAAGAAAATCAAATTACGGCTGCGAAACCAGTTACTTTTCCCAAGATGCTGAAATGAAATAATATTTACTTTTTGTTTCTGGGCTAAGCGATAACCCCAAGGCGCAAAATCTGAGTGTAAGTCCTGTACTTGTAGATTCGTACCAGCAGGGGAAAAGGTGAACAACAACGGTTTATTGCGGTCGACAAACTCATACTTAACAAATACATCATCAAGTAAGTCCTCCCCGGACATCGGTAGCCTGGTTTGCTGTTCTTCACGAGAAAGAGCCAGCCATTCATCCAACCAGTACAGTAACTTCATTAATCCTCCATCTAAATTGCGCCTAGCAATTGTGTTAAAAATCTAGTTTTTAGTGTGTGATCATCTCCCCCTGGTTACAGGGGACTCTGATATCAGTCCTCTTTTAAAACAAAGCGTGAATTTGCTTATTAAATTGGTCAATATCTAAGGTTTGATGGCGAACAAACTCCTGCGCCACCAGATTAAAAAATTCTAATTTATCTAATTGTGTGGATTGAGTGCCGTGTCCCATACCGACGACTTTTAAATGGGTAAGCTCTGGATAACGTTCAGCATGAAGACGATCAATGCGATTGGATGGGTCATAAATAATATAACCTTTGGCATTGCCCAAATCTCGATCATGGTAGCCGCTTTCCCAAGCAAACTGCTGAGCAAGCTCAGTACTCGGCCGATCATCCCAAGGCACTAACGCTTTATTTTTAGTGCTAACAGGATAAAACAACAAAAGATGTTCTAGTTTCAGCAAGTTAGCGAACGCGCCAATTGCAAAGCCACCTCGACTTTGCCCATAACCCAAACGACATTTGAAGGGATGAAGCAACTCAGATAGCTGCTCCAGAAAGAAAATCAAATTCCGACTACGGAACCAATTACTTTGTCCTAAATGTTGAAAGGCAATAATGTTTACTTGTTGTTGTATTCCGAGCTCGTAGCCCCAAGGAGAAAAATCCGGAGTTAAATCTTGTACCTGCACATCAGTACCGGAAGGAGAAAATGTAAACAACAATGGCTTGTTAAGATCGACGAGTTCATACTTCACAAACACATCATCAAGTAAATCGTAGCCAGAGATAGGTAAAGCCATCTCTTGTTCTTGTTGAGTAAGAGCTTGCCATTCATCTAACCAGTAAAGTAGCTTCATTTTTTCTCCAAGTGCATCCGCAGTATTTAGACTGGAACTCTATCAAAATGCGTTTAAGCATCCCACGTTGAGACTTAAGAAAGCTCTATTTGAAGCCCAAATGAGACGTATGGAAATGTCTTCGAT
The DNA here is from genome assembly GCF_033340155.1 of Vibrio sp. 1562. Lineage (NCBI taxonomy): Bacteria > Pseudomonadati > Pseudomonadota > Gammaproteobacteria > Vibrionales > Vibrionaceae > Vibrio > Vibrio sp. 1562. Next base: position 225 of record NZ_JAWOVY010000042.1, on the reverse strand, counting down.
TGAAGGTATTACTGCGTAAACTAAACCCAAAGTAGGTACGCAAAAACTTGGAGAAAGAGCTAGAGAAAAATCAATTAGAAGTTTCGATAACAGCGGTTAAAAAACAGCAGATACAAAAAAACCGCTGTAAGAACAGCGGTTTTTTTTTTAAAAGTGGCGGAGAGATAGGGATTTGAACCCTAGATACGCTATTAACGTATGCCGGTTTTCAAGACCGGTGCTTTC
>NZ_JAWOVY010000041.1:0-15071 GCF_033340155.1 Vibrio sp. 1562 | reverse complement strand
CGGCCAGAATCCGTAATTAACCGGCTGTCATCCACATCGTTTGCAATCGGTGATAGCAATGGACCTAGTTCACTTGATGTGAGCATATTGAGCACCGGCATCAATGAGGCCACCATCTTTGAATAGTGGGTTCTGTCATGCTCAAACATACTCAATAGCCCCTCTAAATCAGTATTGGCGGCAACGGGCTGAATGCGTTCGTAGTAGAAAAGCAGCATCGCCATAGCTTGTTTAGCTAAGGTATTGGCCTTTTCGGTAAAGCGCTTGATCTCCACACTAAAGTTCGGATACACCTGCTCCCCCCAGGCTGTGACGGCTTTTACTACCAAGCCTTCCGGGCCACCTTCCAAGAATCGTCTCAGTGTTTTCAGATCAGGACGCTGTGAAGTAAGCAACAGACCTTGCACTATGTTATTCAGTGCCATTTGGCCAAAGGCTTTAAATGGATCAGCACCGGTTTCAGATGGTATTAATGCCGCAATTCGGCTGGCGATTTCAGTACCCCGGTTAAAGTTCCTCAGGGGATTAAGTCGTACTGAATGCTCTGGAAACCCCGGATGAAAATACACAAAGCGCTCAGGACTACCGGCGGCAATACAGGCTCGCTGTGCATTATCCTTAAGTTCTTTGTCTCCCTTGGGGTCAATAATAATCACGGCTTCATTGCGCAAAATGGCCTGAGTGATCATCGCATCAAAGCAACGGGTTTTTCCGGCACCGGTTGTGCCGACAATTAAGGTATGGCCTTCTGTGTGACCAACTGGCTGGTACACATCTTCTTCTTTGGGCTCAACACCATGAATCCAGGTTGAACCCATTTGTTTGCCGTGACCTTGGTTAAGCAAGGTTTGCTTATCCCGCTTTAGGATTTCATAAGCGCGTTGGGCATGACGTTGATCCCACTCAAAGCCATACCCTAACCACAATTCATCAGGATGTTTTGCCATCACCTTTTGCAAATGCGACAGCTCCATAAATGCCAATGGTTTGCCTTTTAGCCCCATCTGCAACTTATAAAGGCGATAAGCCTCAGGAAGGCGATACAACGCCATGCTCGAGGAAATCCCTGTCATCCACCAAAATGGTTCGGGCGGTAACTCTGTCAGCATTTCTGCGGCAATCGCCCCAGTGGCTCCAACCAGCCAACCAGCTGCTGCCATGGCTTCATAGTTCGTGCGCCAGGGCATCTCATATGCGTTTTCTTTCATTCATTCTCCGCAAAATAACTGTTTGCAATCCGATTAATTTCAAATGGATTAACGCTTAGCGTGAGCGGTAAACAGAACCGTTTCCCCCTCATCAAACTGGCATTGGTCACTGGCCGAGATCCCCCGAAGCAGCTGTCCGGCTGGAATACCATGCTCATTGGCGACTTGGCGTAAGGTTTGAATCGTGACGCGAATGCCATCGGCACTATGATCCACGTCTGGGTAATCACCATCGGTCAGTAAGATGGGCATATCTTTCACAAAATTAACCATCTGTTGCCGCTGCGCGTGTTTGGGGTCGGTACTTGAGTTCGCATTGGCCGCAATCGGCTTTTGCTTTCGCTCCGTTCTTGTGGCGGGTTCTTTTGCTTGGGCATTGGTTGTCTCAGTTCGACTCGGTCGCGGTGAAGCCTCTTCGTTCTGAATTGCTGCCGCCGGTTCTGCGTCTTGTTTGGGAAGGTCAATCAGTGCAGTAAGCCCTTTAGAAATCGATACTTTCAGCAGCAACCCTTGCTCCTGAACGCCATCTTTCGTAGTAATAGTTCTAGCCTTACGTGTCGGGTTTGCGGGATCTAGTTCAAGCCAATCTAATCGACTGAGTTCAGCAAGCAGTTTTCGGGGTTCACACCAAGGTCTTACGGCATCGGGATATCGGATCAGAAGCTGTTCACCAACCATAATCAACGCACCGCTGGCCTCTGAGAGCCACGCCAAAGATTCAGGCAGATTCAATGCCTCTGCATCGTGCTGGTTTACGTTATTTGAGATAGCGCCATCATATGAATTGTTAGGCTTTTCGCATTCATCACCTAGAGCATTTTCAGTTGCCTGAAGGTGATTAACATCACTGGCAAGACGAAGTTCATCATCTTGGTCGGACGATTTTGTCGATGGCGACTCAGACGAATTGCCGTGTTCGATTGATGATGACGCTTCAGGCAAGCATGGCTGATCACTGGAGCGACTCTGTGGCTCTGCTTGTGTTTGCTGTGTTGCTTCCCACTCAGATTTGCTAAACAGTCTCACGCTACTTGGTACATTCGAGCTGAACAATAAATCGGCCTCAGATATATGCAGCATGGGTAACCAGATTGGCTTGCCGTCTTTGATCAGCACTTCAGGGGCAAGGCTTTCATATCGCTCATTCGAGGCGGATTTAGTGGCTAATCCTCGCTCAATAAGGATGTCCGCAAGGGTATCGGGATCTCTTGGGATGCCAGGTATCTTGTCTTTGGCCAACAGCTCAATGATGTCCTTAGCCGCGCTTTTCCAAACCAGGTAAAGATGGGTTGATTGATTCGATTTTCGTATCCAAACTCTGGCATCTCGCTGATTGACCAACCATTGCGAACTGGCAAGTAATCGCCTCATGGCATCAAGTAGATAGCGTTCGACTGGGACACCAAGGGCATTGTCGTCAACGGAAATTCGTTGCGCTTTAAGGTCTCTCTGGACACTGGTTTGGTCAGCTTCAATAACCAATTTAGACAGGACATGCTCGGGATCGGTATTGCCAATCGCTTCCAGCATGGCTTGCAAAATCTCAGGGCCAGGTTGAGTTAACCAGGCGAGCAACTCAGGTGTCATCACCCGGTTTAACACCAGAATTGAAAATTGCTCGTGCCGCTTACACCGCCCGTCGCGCCAGCGAATGAAATAGCGTTCAATGCTGTTATTAGTGGTCCACTGAGATAAGGTTTCTAAAAAAGGGTTCCACTGATAGCGTCCATCTTCGTCTGTGATGGACAAATCTGAAACAGGTTTACCTATATCATGGAACAAACCGCCAAGAGCCGCCGCAACACGCCACCTTGGTTCAAGCTCTTTTTTCTCAACCGGTGTGCCACTGGCAACAAAGATGATCCCCTCAGCTGCTTGTGCAGCCCAGAAAGCAACTTCCAAGGAATGACGTAATAAACCACCAGCGCCACTGTGATGATGATGCTCAGAAGCTGGCAACAAATGAACATAAGCAGCCAGATGCTCAATGCAGGGCTGAATCAGCCTTTGAAAATCACGCTGATTAAAGCCAAGTACTTGGCGCAGTTTGGCAATTAGCTCGTCTTGTGTGGACTGCAAATCCTCGGGTGACGCAGCTGGCAACCCCTTTAGGAATGGCGGGTAGCGTGGAATGTCTGTATCCAGTTGAGATGACAGCTCTGGTAATGCTTTGGCTTGAAAAAATAGGTTTTTGAACATAGTGAACCTCCGACACGATAGTGTGAAGGTTCATAAACTCACCGGCGGTGAATTAGATGTAAAAGAACCGCACCTATTTGACTAGGAAGTGGCGAAGCAGTTTTGTCTTAATTGAAACTAATTTTGCAAAGGTTTCCAACTTTTAGAAAAGCCAGCGCTTTTCGAAGTTGGCGCATTTGCAGGACGTTTCATTTTCACAGTCATAGGAAATGGGAAATCGACTCCTAACAGCAACGCTTCTCCTTGACCCAAGACAGGGAGAAAAGATGCTGAACGTTGATCAATAGCGCCAACAGCCTTTTTTACAATTTCTTGGTCCAGCTGATTGGTCAACCTATGCACAATAAGTGTACCAATCTGACTTAAAACATCTTCAGGAATGTCACGTGGTCGCTGAGTAGCAATGATGGTATTTAAACCATACTTTCTACCTTCTTTAGCAATATTCCCAAAGGCATCCAACTCAAACCTGTTCGTTTCTTCACCAATTCGCTTATTGAGAAATTGATGAGCTTCATCAATAAATACTAATAGAGGTGCACCATGATTTATTGCGCCTTGCCTGGCTACGGATAACAATTTTCTACCAATGGCATTAACAAGTATTTCTCTTGAGTTTGCTTCAAATGGAACTTCAGAAAGATCTAATCTCAGCACATTATTGCTACTTATTGGCGAACAGAAATCATCAATAAGATTAGGTAATGTCTTTAATTTATCATCCGGGTCAATCATCCATTTTAAATTTGGGTTGTTTGAATAGGCTTTAATCCGAGCTATCAGGTTTAAACAGTGGCCAACATCATTATCAGCTCTACCGCCCCAAATAGTTGGGTTAGGATTACTAGCATTACCGCCATTTGGCCACACACACTCGTTTACAATTTGGTCAGCAATGTATTTAAACATCCATGGGGCTGTCTGGATAGAGCTATTCATAGACAATAGAGCAGCTTCGTAAGGAGCCTTTGCTTGGCCAGATTTGTTCAAAAGGTAATTTGCATTGATATCAAGGCCATGATTTTGTTGCTGCCAAAATTGCCAAACTATTTTCTGACTCTCGATAGCAGCCTCCAGTTTAGGCGCTTGGCTTTGTGCTGAAGGCCTTAAAAAGGCTCTAATATCTGAGTCTGTAAACTGCCAATGTGGAAAAGTTAACTGATTCAATGGAGTTGCTTTTGCATGATTCCCAACATAGTAACTGTCACAGCCAAGTGACTCATATTCCCCCGTCGGGTCAATAATAATTGCTTTGCCTCCAGCCTTAATCACTTGCTCTATGATGTTTGTCATCGAGTAACTTTTCCCGCCACCTGTTGCTCCTAAAATAGCGCAATGGCGTGAAAATAATTTTTCTGGGGTAACGTGAACAGTTACGGATTCATCATGCGGAAGTGAAGCTAACGGTAAATGAATTTGGCCTGGCTCTTCATCTTGTTTACCTTCAGCGATTATTGATACCAGATACGGGTGAGCTGAATATATTTGGCTACCTAATCTCGGATGCTGCTTAATTCCTTTGTAGTTACGACCATTAGCTGGGTTCAAACTCACCAATAATTGAACAAGTCCAATTGGATGATTTTCAGATGGTTTATCAGCCAAACCGTCAACACTTAATCTCTCACCACCCTCAATCCACACTTTCACTAAGCGCCCAAGTATCGCTGTTTCACCTATGTCGATGAATACAAATTCATTTACTTCTCCAGCGGCTATTCGATTTCCGAATGACCAACTAGGCTCACCAGATCCCGCTTTAGATAAGTTAATGATAAGCTCGGTTGCAGATACGCTAATGACGCTACCAATCCGTCTTGTTGGATCGTACGGGGAAAACCACTTTTTCCGCTCCATGAATAGTCTCCCTTATTTAATACTCGCTGTGATTTTCTCAAATGCTTTGAAGAGTTCGTCCTCGGGAGTTGTTGATCTTCGTTCAGGTAGCAGACTAGAAAACTGTTTAAACGTTGAATCCATTATCGCGATTCTGCCATCCCCATGGTCAATAGCGGCCATTAGCAGATTCCTAATCTCATTATTAAATGAACCCGTTACACTGAATGGGTCTTTCGTTGCAACCATCAGCATAAACTCAGGATTAGTCCTAAGCGCCATAGTTAGCGCATTATTTATATGCTTATCATTAAAACCAAAACCTAGGCACAATACAGCCGTTTTTGGTTGTTTAACTACTTCCAAAAAAGAAGTCATCATATCTAAGTAAGGAGAATCATAAGATGTCTGATACTTGCTACTGCTTGGATAGATAAAAACAGGTTCACCAATTTTGCTATCAGCACCTAGCTTTCTAACTCTACCGTTAAATTTTCTCCAGTCCACAGAGCCATGCATCTTGTATAGCTGAACCACATTGGATATGTATGCGCCTTCACTGCTCTTGGAATGTCCACGGTTCACTATGTCATACTTGAACCACATAGGATTAAAAAAAGAGGGGTTAGAAAACTCAAAACCATCGATAACAACAAAACCAGTATTTGATGCAGCGTGCTCAAAAGCCAAGTCATAATTAGTCGTGAAAAGTTTAAGTCGTTGTTGCTGAGCACTCCTCCTACCTACTGCACGCATAAATTTATTATGACTAACCCAGTCTGATTCAGGGATCGATTCAGTAAAGCTAGTTTTAGCTAAAATTATGTTTTTGGCTTGCTCAAGGAACTTACTTACTTGATTAATTCTTTGATTTGAAAGGTTCCCAACGGCTAAAGAGGAATCGCATAGAGACAATAATAGTTCAATGTCAGGCTTTGCATCTCCGTTTTCTTCACGATGTTTTTGAATAGCATCATAATTTGTTGCCTTCAAAACCAATTGGAAAAGATTCTCATCTGCTTTTTTACAATAGTCCCAAAGGTGCCACATACTTGGAGCGATAGGCGCTTTGTTCTGCTGAGAAAGCTTATTAAATGTTAAAGACGTGCCTGAACCAGCCAGTATGACTAAGTTATCAGTATCTAAAACTTTATTGATAAAACGAAAGAATGTGGCCAGCTCGTCATCTAAGTCATCATTAGAAAGATCAATTTCGATTGGCTCTCTCTTCGAAGACGCGGAGTTCCTTTTTATGTCTGATGACAAAAACCTTACTATGTTTTCATTTTCCATTTTGTTAATTCACCTTCCACGTAAAAGACAACTAGCCTATAAATCAATAAATTTCAGACGCTTGCGCTATTTGACTTCGTTCCTGAACAGCACGTCATAACACTTATATCTGCCCACCCACACCTTTGAATTTTTCAACAAAAGCGGCAATTTTCTGAAAAACCGTTTGCTTCTGGGTTCGGTACTGTGGGTTCAATGGGCTAAGTTTGGGCAGCGCTTCATTAAGAGCAGTTCCATTTTCAGAGGCGTACTCACGTTTGAGTGATGACGCAATATAGCGTTTGGCAGCATCGATATTGAGCTTTTCAGAGGCAATAATGGCATCGGCTTCGCGCTTCTGCTCCGCCTGGGCGAATTTGAAGAATGCGTCGATAATGCTGGCTTTGTCATTGATCTCATCTAGGTTTGTCTGGTTAATAAAATCAACCACCAAGCTCTCTTTCGCTCTATTGCCAAGGCTACCGCGGATCATACGGCGGACTTCTTCAATCAAGCCTTCTTTGCTCTTGTTCTTCTTATTGTGATCAAAAATCAGTTCAAGAATGTAATCGAGGTTGATTTCTTGCGATTTAAGCAAATCAATTTCAAAGACCACATCGTCCCAGTCTACCGTTGACTTATCTTTGTCCTGACCTTCTTTATCGCGTCGCAACCAGTCACGGGTATCGTTGTAAGTAGAGCGATAATCTTGGATAGCACGTTCGCTCGGCATATCGATAGCTTGCATTGTCTCGATGTCAGCATCGTCCAGATAGTACTTTGCCTTGAACTCTTCAACAGCTTGTTCATCACTGGTATCTAAGCTTTGCAGCGCTTTTAATCCAGCAAACTCATCGTAGTTTTGTAGAATATTTTCTGCTTTTAGGTATTCACCAAACAGCTTGGCAAACTCTTTTTTATCTTGTTCTTTTTCAATATTTTCTGGGTTTGGAAAGCGTTCTTGCAGCTCTTTTACGATATCAACAAAACCTCGACGCGCTTGGCCAGTAGCAATATCGTTAAAGCCTTCCATGTATTCTTTGTAGCTCTTCTCCAACACCACGTTTTTGGTGTTTTTGTCACCAAACAAGGTAATGGCGTCAATGGTTGCCTGTTCCAAGTCCCGGAAGGTAACAATATTGCCAAAGGTCTTCGTTGCATCATAAATGCGATTGGTGCGAGAAAACGCCTGCATCAAGCCGTGATAGCGCAAATTCTTATCAACAAACAAGGTGTTAAGCGTAGGCGCATCAAAGCCCGTTAAAAACATACCGACCACTATGAGTAGATCAATTTCTTGATTCTTAACTCGCTGGGCAAGGTCACGGTAATAATTCTGAAAACCATTACTGTCCACGCCATAGTTAGATTTAAACATGGCGTTGTAATCGTTAATCGCGGCGCTCAAAAACTCTTTTGCGCTGCTGTTCATGGCACTGACTTCAAAACTCTCATCTAAAATATCACCAATGGCGTCCTGCTCTTCATTGGCAGCAAATGAGAAGATAGTCGCAATACGCAGAGGTTTACTTGTAGGTCCATTTTCGGCCTCGGCCTGCAATGTTTTAAAGGTTTCATAGTACGCTTTCGCTGCATCAACACTACTGACCGCAAACATGGCGTTAAACCCTTTGGCACCAGAATAGGCTCGATGCGTTTTCTGGTTAAAATGGTTCAGAATATACTGCGAGATTTCACGAATGCGCATTGGATGTAAGAAAGCTTTCTTGTTCTCCGCCGCACTGAGCTTCTTATCATCCTGCTCAGTCTCAATGCTCTTAAATTGAGGACGAACATCGTTATAGTCCACTTTGAACTTGAGTACTTTTTCATCACGAATGGCGTCAGTGATCACATAAGTGTGCAACTGCTGGCCAAACACGCTGCCCGTGGTTTCAGCACCCAAGGCGTTTTCAGGGAAAATTGGCGTACCAGTAAAGCCAAACTGGTAGTACTTTTTGAATTTCTTCTTCAGGTTTTTCTGCGCTTCACCGAACTGGCTTCGATGACACTCATCAAAAATAAAGACAACCTGCTTGTTGTAGATAGCTAAATCGCTTTCACTTTTGATTAAGTTGTTGAGCTTTTGGATTGTGGTAACAACAATCTTGTTATCGTCTTTATCCAGGTTGCTTTTTAGCCCTGCGGTACTGTCTGAACCGTTCACACTATCAGGTGAGAACCGCTGGTACTCTTTCATGGTCTGATAGTCGAGGTCTTTTCGGTCCACCACAAAAAAGACTTTATCGATACAGTCTAAATCGGTGGCCAAACGTGCCGCTTTAAAGCTAGTGAGTGTTTTTCCTGAACCCGTGGTGTGCCAAATGTACCCGCCGCTCTCGGTGTTGCTCCAATTCTTAGCGTTAAACGCGCTCTTTATCTTCCATAAAATGCGCTCAGTGGCCGCAATCTGGTAGGGGCGCATTACAAGTAAGGTATTGCTGACATCAAATACCGAGTAACGCAAGATCACTTCAAGTAAGGTCTCTTTCTGGAAAAAAGTGGCGGTAAAGTCTTTTAAATCCTTGATCAGCGTATTGTCTGACTTCGCCCAGTTCATCGTGAAGTCGAAGCTGTTTTTGTCGCGCTTAGTGGTATTGGCAAAATAGCGCGTGTCGGTGCCATTCGAGATCACAAACAACTGCAAGAACTTGTACAACGAGTTCTCTGCATTAAAACTTTCTTTGCTGTAGCGATGTATTTGGTTAAACGCCTCACGGATCGCCACACCACGCTTTTTCAGTTCAATTTGCACCAAAGGCAAACCATTGACCAAAATCGTCACATCGTACCGATTGGCATGGCTTCCCGTTTGCTCAAACTGCTTGATCACCTGCACTTTGTTACGCGCAATGGTTTTCTTGTCGAACAGGTAGATGTTTTCTATATGGCCATCATCAAAGACAAAATCGAAGATATAGTCACTGTGCACCTTGCGGGTTTTGTCGAGAATATTGTCGCTGGGTGTGTTCAGATACTGCTCGCAAAAGCGAGTCCACTCGGCATCAGTTAACTCGACCTTATTAAGGGCTTGTAGCTGCTTGCGTACATTCGCCAGCATGGCGTCTGGCGTCGTTAGCGCAGGTAAATACTCATAGCCTTGGTTGCTTAGGTCCTGAATCAGTTCACGCTCTAAATCACTTTCGCTCTGGTAGCCCTCAGCAATTTGGTCTTGTCGTGTATATTTATCTAAAACAATAAAGTTATTCGATTCTGCAATACTTTTATAGTTGGTCATTGTAATTCCTGCTTCTTGAATCCATAAGTGTTTATTAAGTAACCAACCAAGGTTTCTAATTTATCCTTGTCTTTATCTTCTAGATCCGAGATCTCGTCGCCAGCATGAGCAGAGTGGCTGGATAAATTAAGGATTCTATTGGCGAATGGATCTGGCTTTCCGTCTTGAGATTTTTGAAGAAGTGCAGGCCAATAGTTATAACCTAGGAAAGTGGCCATTTTCTCAAGAACATTTCTCAGAAGACTAAAATGATACTTTCTGATTTGTCTGTCATTAATGGCTTTCTGAAGCTCATTTAGAAGGAATAAGTGATAAGAAAACGGCGAGTCTGTCGGTTGTTCAGGTAGTTCAAAATCACCATCAGCCAGCTTTTCTAATCGGTATTTTTGAAATTCCTTATTTGGCTTATAGATTGGTTTGAAAGTACCATCGGCCTGCTTTTGATAAGCCTTATTATTGAGCTCATTGCAGAGCACATTATAAAAAAGGGGACTATGCGTTGTTATGATAAATTTTAAGTCTGACGTACTAGACTTGATCAAACCTGCTAAATCAACCGCTAATTCAATTAAATGACTATCATCCAATGAACTCACTGGATCATCAATAAATACGTATTCTAAAGCATCAAACTTATCAGTAATTCTATTAGTAACATCTGGCTCATTAAGGGTGGAAACAACTTGTTGTAAAAGAGTGTACATAACACTCCATACAAAGTTACTTTCCTCACCTTTTGAAATTTTTATTACTTCGTATTTACCCTGAACGACATTTTCGACACCATCAGTCGCGGCAGTACCTGGCTCATAGTTGACAGGTTCATTTGCGGCGACTTGAAAAGTGACCTCAGAAAACGCAGGTATCGTTACTTCCTTTTCATCAATTTTAGCTTTGTATTTTTCATTGAATATTGGAGTAGCTTTGCTACCCGTATAACGTTGAAAGTTTGTAGCGATGTTGCCGTCTTCGCCCAACTCTTTTAACAAGTCTATCAACCAACCCGTAAAAGTATTTGGTTGTATTTTTAACTTTGGCCTTGAATCTACTTTTAAATCGTTATCCCAATAAAACAGGTCTTCCGTAAAGGCGTTGTAGTACAGAAACTTATCACGAGTTTTCTCACCATCTTCTTCACTATCATTGTTTTGTGTAGAAGGAACAATTTCCTCCTTAAAAGCTCGTGATAAACGCGTTTTACCTGTGCCATTAAAGGCATAGATCAACTGTACCTTTTTATTCTTGCTGATTAAGTCGTTAGCTATGTCCTTTAGTTCCTTACCCATATTAAGCAACTGCCTCTTCAGATTTCGGGAAGCTCAACAATAGGTCACGATAATACTCGTATTGCTTTTGGCGGAGTTCTATTTCGCGGGGCAGACCTTCTTTAATTGAACAGGTCAAAGAATCAAATTTATCTAAGATAGCCACAATGCGTTCTTTTTCTTTAGGCGCTGGATTTGGAATATTTATACTTTCCAAGTTCTTCTTATTCAACTTTGGTTGGGCTGCTCCAGAAATGTAAGGAGTTAGGTCGATACTGTTCAGATAGTATTCAACGTACTTCCTCTCCGCGTAAGTTTCAAATTTAAGCACGTGAGCATGATTATTTACCCATGTTTTACCACTAATACTAAATGCTATAGGCGTATTACGGGCTAATAAATTTGCGCCATCCTCAGAGACTAATAAGTAATCACCGTCAAATATGTAATCCTTGACATAATCCACAATACCAGATGCGCCGTAATATGGAATTTCGCCAGCTTCTCTCAGACCACTGGTTATAGGTTTACGCTTTGAGTCCAGATTTTCTGCAAGCTCACCTAACGTCTTCCACTCAACTTCACCCTCTTCAAAACTCAACAACTGGTCGCGGTAGTAGTTGTATTGTTTTTTCCGCATGTTAAGCTCGGCGGTCAGCTCGGCGGTCATGGCGGTAAATGCGTCCAGAATACGCACTATTTCAGCTTGTATTGCTAGCGATTTTTCTGGCTTATCTGGGCATGGGATTGGGACTGCAATTTTTTCAACCTGATGACTCATTAGCTTCGGATTACCCATACCTGAGTAAACGTACTTTTTAGCTTCAGTTGTCAACCAATAATACAAGTACTTATAGTTTAAAAGGTTTTCATCTATGATCTTCATGAGACCACAAACATTTGTAATTGAAAATTTCCCTTTACGATAAAATATAGTGCCCGCATTTGCGCCATCGGTGGTCCAACTAATATATTCACCATCAAAATCGTAAGTGTCGATTGAGCCAATCATTCCATCATTTGCTGTTTGAGAGCTATAAACAGGGAATATTCCTGTATTTTCAGACAGGAACCCTTTTGACATAACTCTCCCTCGGCGTAATGTTACTAAATCACCTAAAGCTTGCCATTCAGTACCCACGCCTTCTAATAGCTTCTCTAAATAGTTCAAGTGACTCATACCTCAACCTCCTCTCCTTCAATTTCGGAGACAATCGCATCAATATCATGGCGAAGTTGAGTGATTTTAGCGACGGTGGTTTTAAGCTCTGCATTAAGCTCTGCAATATTCACTAACTCGCGGATGTCTTTAGCTTCCACATAACTGCTCACCGAGAGGTTGTAGCTATTGCCTGCTATGACGTCCAAATCAACCGATTTAGCAAAGTGATCAACGTTCTCTTTGCTGGCAAACACTTTCATGATGTCTTCAATGTGCTGCTCAGTCAGCACGTTGTTGTTGGTTTCTTTTTTAAACAAACCGCTGGCATCAATAAACTGGGTGGTAGTGTCAGTTTTGTGCTTAGACAGCACTAAAATATTCACCGCAATGGTGGTGCCAAAAAACAGGTTTGGTGCCAGTGAAATCACGGTTTCAACATAGTTGTTATCAACCAAGTACTGACGAATTTTTTGCTCAGCACCACCACGGTAAAAAATACCGGGGAAGCAAACAATCGCCGCTCGCCCTCTGCTGGATAGGTAACTTAGCGCATGAAGGACAAAGGCAAAGTCGGCTTTTGATTTGGGTGCAAGCACACCTGCGGGCGCAAAGCGGTCATCGTTGATTAGGGTTGGGTCGTCGCTACCAATCCATTTCACCGAATAAGGGGGGTTAGAGACAATCGCGTCGAAACCTCTATTGTTTCTCTCCTCCAAAAAGTGTGGTTCGATTAAGGTGTCACCCAACTGAATATTGAACTTGTCGTAGTTAATGTTATGCAAAAACATATTCATACGCGCTAAGTTGTAGGTGGTGTGATTAAGCTCTTGGCCAAAAAAACCATCTTCAATGATATGCGCATCAAAGTGCTTTTTAGCTTGTAACAGCAACGAGCCCGAACCCGCCGCAGGGTCATAGATTTTATTCACACTGGTTTGGCCGTGCATGGCCAGCTGCGCGATCAATTTTGAAACGTGCTGAGGGGTGAAAAATTCGCCACCGGATTTACCCGCATTGGCGGCATAGTTTGAAATTAGGAACTCATAGGCATCACCGAATAAATCAATTTGGTTGTCTTCAAAATTACCGAAGGTTAAACCTGCCACGCCTTTTAAAACGGCTGCCAGGCGTTTGTTTTTTGCCTCTACCGTATTACCCAGACGATTACTGGTGGTATCAAAATCCGCAAACAAGCCTTTGATGTCTTTTTCTGAATCATAGCCATTGGCTGAGTTTTCGATTGCAGCAAAAATTGCTGCCAAATCCGTATTTAAATTTTCGTTTTTGTGTGCATTAGCCGCTACATTGCTAAACAACTGGCTAGGGTAAAGAAAATAGCCTTTGGTTTTAATGGCATCTTCTTTAGCAAACTTGATGTTTTCATCATCGTCAGACATGGCAGCATAATTAACGCTCTCATCTCCGCCTGTGATGTAGTTGACAAAGTTTTCACTGATAAAACGGTAGAACAGCGTACCCAGTACATATTGTTTAAAATCCCAGCCATCCACTGAGCCTCGAACATCGTTGGCAATCGCCCATATTTGGCGTTGAAGTTCGGCACGTTGTTGTAAACTTGTCATATGTTAATTCCTGCTTTTAATTCGTTTATGGGTTATGCAATATTCACTGTCGTCGAACATCATTCGTTAAACCCTGGAGCTAAATTCAAATTTCCGACCCCGTAGAGTGTCGGAGTATTCTTTAACCAAAGTTGATATTCAGTGCCTTGAAGGCTGTGTGCTTTGGAACAATCCACATGCCATTGGCGAAGCAAATACCCAGCGGTTGCCGCTCTAATCTCAACCTTTAGAACGCCACCCGTCATGCCATAGTCCAGCTCTATCGCTTCGCTGTGCTCTATGCGTGGATGCGGCACTAACTCTAGCTCTACAAAGCGGTTCCATTGCCGGTCTTGGGTTTCGAGCTCGGTTTCAGACAAAGTGGAACCTTCAAGCACAGCCGCTGCTTTAATTCGGGTCAGTACAAAGTCACGAAACTCATTATGCTTGCGGTCAAAACCACGAACGTGCCAACGCAGGCCATTGTCCACCAGCGTATGCGGCACAATTTCACGCGTGGTTTCACCGCTCGATAACGACACATAGGTGATACGCAAGGCTTTGCCTTTGTGTATGGCCTCGGTGACTTTCGCTACTATCGATAAACTCGGCTTGTTAAGGTGATAAGGCGCTTCACACGCAAGAGGTGGTTTTACCTTTCCAGTAAAACCATCACCGTACCCTTGGCTAATGGTTGCCAGTGTTCTCACAACGTCATAGTCGAACAAGGGCTCAAAAGCTTCACCACGCTTATGCAACTTGAGCTTTTGGTCATATTCAATGTTGCCTGGCGCAAGCTCTCGGTACATGGTGAAGTCTTTCGTTGCTTGTGCAGCGGCTATGCTGAAGCGATCGACTAAGTCCGCCCGTACCGCTTCTCCCTTAAACAATAAGGTGAAATCGATGTGAGCAATGCGATCCCTGGTTGCTTGTGGCAACTGCGCTATCTGCGAAAGCCGATCTGACTTCGCCACTACCGTTTGTTTCAGACCATCATTTGTCATGCGTCTTGTTTATCCAATTCAACCAGATTCTTAATACTCTGCTTATAAAGTAAGGACCGTCATCGCGTAATCACATTGAATAGTGTCACTCAATGCTGCTCTTTATCCGCAATGACTAATCAATCTCTACTGGTTGAAGCTGGACAGATGGCCATAAAACACTGAATAGGCTTCAACCTAATTAATTTTATTAGGTATCATCCTATCACAAATTATTTTGTAGGGAAGACTAAGCGGCAACTTTTTGTTCTGGATTACAATTGCCGCTGAGTCATGAGCGTGAAGACCTTGTTTTGTGCCAATGCTGATAGCCGCTATCAATGCG
>NZ_JAWOVY010000040.1:0-15146 GCF_033340155.1 Vibrio sp. 1562 | reverse complement strand
ACGCCGGGGGTCGCGGGTTCGAGTCCCGTCCACTCCGCCACTTATATTAAGCCTCAGTCGAAAGACTGAGGCTTTTTTCGTTTTGGTTCCCCGACTTACCTTAAACCCACTTTCATATTGAAACCTTGCATCGAGAGGCCGGCTTCCCTCTGGCGATGCTTTCTAAGCCCTGTTATGAGTGAAGTGGAACGCAGTTTTGTGTGGTTTCTGCAGTCTCGAGCGCTAGTTTTGAGCCCCTGTGCTTAACTTACCAAAGCTTCCTTTATTATTACCTGGAAAATTTATTCAATAGGTTATGTTATTTTCGGGGGAGATTTCTCTGCTTTAGATGTTTTGATTTAGCCATAGGCGCTTATTAATATAAACTCAGCGCATTTAAAACTTTCCAAACATGGATTTTGTTTTGTCGATCTATTTAAGCCAGTGTCTTAAAGTATATTCGCTACTTCTTCCCTCTAACCCTCTCCAACCTTCAAAGCCACCACTACGTACGTATAACGTGAGCGGTATAGGTGCTTTCATAGCTGTGTTTGCTGAGTAAGTCGTTCACCTAGCACATTGACTGAGGAAAGGTCTTCTTTCAGTGGATCTTCGTCTAAGTCACGATAGTTTTTAATAATTATCTGGTACTTTTTATTCTAAAGGTGTACGCTTCACATCGAATATTTTTTCGACAGTAAATCATGTTATATCTCTTGTTTAAAAGCTTTGTAAGAAGGCTGAACTCCGTGCAAAAAACGCGATGAAGTGTTGCTCGGAGTCTTAAATTAATCTTCATCAGGTGTTTTATGTGTGGGTAGCTTCGCTGAAGTTATACGCAGGTGCTTGTACACCTGATAAAAGAGAAGAGATGGCCGGTGATATTTCATCATCGGCCTTTTTGTATCTGTTAAGCAGCTACAAAGCATTTCCCAGTATTGAAATAAGGGCCGGTATTGATCACCGGCCCTTTTTTATTTGGTTGAAAACATGAGTATTTTACAAGTTAAAAATTTGTCTTATCAGATAGCCGATAAGACATTATACAACAACGTGACCTTTCGTATTAACGTGGGAGAGAAAGTAGGTATCACCGGAGCGAATGGTGTTGGAAAAAGCACCTTATTGAAACTGCTTTTCGGTGAATTATCTGCAGATAAGGGCCGCATTGAATGGTTACCAAGCCTTGAGGTAGGGTATTTAGAACAACATTTTAAGATCGATAATGTGCTGACAGTTCATGAGTGTTTAAAGGGCTCTTTTGAGAGTTTATACGCTGCAGAGCAAAAGCTTTGGACTTTGTATCATGCGATGACCGAGTCTCACTCTACATCTCTTTTAAGCCAAGTCGCTCGGCTACAGGCATATTTAGAAGATGAAAACTTCTATGCAATTAATACCAAAATTGAACAAGTTGCTGTAGGTCTTGGCATTTATCAATTTGGCTTAGATACACCGCTTGTCTCGCTAAGTGGCGGTCAAAGACACAAAGTCCTTTTAGGCAGGTTGTTACTTCGCAACCCCGATGTGTTAATTCTTGATGAGCCGACAAACTATCTTGATGCTCCGCACATTGAATGGCTAGTCACGTTTCTCAATGATTACATTGGCACCGTTTTACTGGTTTCTCATGATGTTGATTTCCTTAATCAAGTAGCGACCAGTATTTGTGATATTGATTATCAAACGGTTCGAAAATACAGCGGCACTTATGTCAAAGCAATGCAGCAAAAGCATCACGATGGTGCTTTGATAGAAAAGCAATATAAGGCTCAGCAAAATGAAATTCGAAAGTTAGAGCAATTTATTGCCAAAAATGGCGCTGGAGTTAACGCGAGTCTTGCTAAAGGGCGTAAGAAAAAACTGGATAAAATCGAACGTATTCAACTGAATAATGTAGAGAAAGTATCGATGTTTGACTTTGCTTACCAGCCCATTGGGCAACCGAATGTGATTGACGCAAAAGCGTTGATGATCGGTTATCAGCAGCCTCTGCTTCCAGTGTTTGATATCACGTTAGCGCGCGGGGAAAAGTTGGTTGTTGCTGGCTTTAACGGCGTGGGTAAGTCGACCTTACTTAAAACCCTGATGGGGGAGATCGAGCCACTCTCTGGTGAGGTGGTATTGGCAAAAGGTGCAATAATTGGTTATTTTTCTCAAGATTTGTCTTGGCGCCATCCTCAGAACACGCCTGAACAGGAGCTGTGCTCTTGTGCGCCAACAATCTCAAGCAAAGAGTCACGCAAGCTATTAGCTCGCTTTGGGATTACGGGGGATAAGACGCAGCGCCACTTAGATACATTGAGCGGTGGTGAGCAAACTCGGGTGAAACTGTGTTGTTTATCGGTTCAGAAATGCAATGTTTTGCTGTTGGACGAACCAACAACACATTTGGATAGCAGCAGTAAAAATGCGCTTAAAGAGGCTCTCCTGCGCTTTTCCGGTAGCGTGATTGTAGTATCTCATGAGAAGGCATTTTTGCAATCTTGGCCTGATAGAGTTTTAGATATTTCGTTGCTCACTTGTGCTGAATCGAAAACAGAACAGGAGGTGGAGCTATGATGCAGTCCATGATCCTATTTCTCGTTGCTTTTCTTGTTGGTGCTGATGAGTTGATGCTTGGATCTATTCTTGAACCTATCGGAAATGATTTAAGTGTTCAACCGAGTCAGGTGACCTTATTTATTACGGCATATAGTTTAGCCATAGCAATTTGCGCTCCTTACTTGGGCCGTTTATCAGACCGAGTTGGGCGTATTCGTATCATGGTGCCTGCTTGCTTTGTATTTGGGGTTGCGTCTATTACGACGGGCATAGTTCATGATTTTGAACTTGCTATTGCAACTCGTGTGATCACTGGTATTGCAAGTGCAGGCATGTTACCAATTGCATTCGCGTTAGCGGGAGACGCGAAGGGTAATAGAGCGATGCGTCAAATTGTGATGGTTCAGGCGGGATTAACGCTAGGTATGATAACTAGTCCGGCGATCGGAGCATTGTTGACCCAGCTTTTATCATGGCGTACCGCTTTTATTATTTTGGGCGTGGCGGCTCTTTTTGTCGGTGCCATGAGCGTAGTGTCCATGAACAACAAGCATAATGAGTCCAAGAAGTCAGATACTCTGCCACCTATCACAGACGTCATTCATCTTCCAGGCGCGTTGAGGGCGATTCTAGCGATGTGTTTAGGCCTAGGGGGACGTATTGGTGTATTTAACCTGATAGGCCTTCATATTCGAGATACCAGCGAGTTGGCGCTCGGTTGGGTGGGCGCTATTTATGCTGCTCTAGGGATCGTGAGTGTGGTTGGAAATATGTGCGTGGGGAGAGCTTGCCGTTGGCTTGGTAGCTCTCGAGCTGTTATGCGAGTGGCTTTAATGGTGTGCATACCTTGCAGTGCATGGGTGTTCTCAAGTGAGATGAGTACGGTTACCGCTTATCTTCCAGCTCTAGTGCTCTGGTCTCTTGCTGGAGGGGTTGGTTCTCCGGCATTACAAGCACATATCGCAAGCTTATCTGATGAATATCGAGGTGTGTTAATGTCTTTTGGAATGAGTATGATGCACTTTGGTGTCGCGATTTGGTCTGCCTTGGCGGGCTTCGCGTATTCTGTAGGCAATGAATGGGTCGCTTTCGTGGCTTTGCTATTGTTTGGCTCAGCAGTAGTTATCTTAAAGCCAGTTGGTAATACTGAACAAAGTGAGCGTTATTCGTAGTGTTTTAGTAGATAAAGAAAAGCCGTTACCTAAAAAGGTAACGGCTTGTTCCAAATACTTTTTGAAAAACGGTCTTAGTTCATGCCGTATTTCTTAAGTTTCTTGCGAAGAGTACCGCGGTTGATACCCATCATAGTTGCTGCGCGAGTTTGGTTACCGCGAGTGTACTGCATGATAGTATCTAGTAGTGGCTGTTCAACTTCAGCTAGAACTAATTCGTATAGTTCTGTTACTTCCTGGCCGTTTAGTTGAGCAAGGTAGTTTTTAAGAGACGCTTTAACAGAGTCACGTAAAGGCTTCTGAGTAATCTGGTCTTGTGACGTTACTGTAGTTACTGTTAATGCTTCTGAAGTCAGATTTTGTTCGAACATATTCGGTCTAGCTCTTCTCTTAATTATGATGCAACGTTATCAAAATAACCTTCTAACGCCTCAATTTGCAGCGGAGCTGCGTCGATAGCGTTGAAGGTACGGCGAAACTCACTTGCCTGTTCATGCTCTTTCAGGTACCACCCAACGTGCTTGCGCGCGATACGTGGACCTAAGAACTCCCCATAAAACTCATGCAGAGCATTTACATGACCAAGCATAATGGTTTTCACTTCCTCAGTTGGAAGTTCCTCCATTGTGGTGCCGTTTTCCAAATAGTGATGGATTTCCTGGAAAATCCAAGGACGACCCTGGGCAGGGCGTCCAATCATTAAAGCGTCCGCACCGGTGTACTCCAGTACAAATTTGGCTTTCTCCGGGCTATCGATATCACCGTTCGCGATAACCGGAATTGAAATCGCCTCTTTTACCGCTTTAATGCTGTCATATTCGGCCTCACCTTTGTACATACATGCTTTCGTTCTGCCATGCAGAGCAAGAGCTTGTATGCCGCAGTTTTCGGCTAATTTAGCGATCTGGACACAGTTCTTGTTGTCTGTATCCCAGCCAGTTCGAGTCTTTAACGTTACAGGAACGTCCACTGCATTCACGACCGCTTTCAAAATCTCTTCGATAATGTTTGGGTATTGAAGCAGAGCAGAGCCCGCTAGCTTCTTATTCACTTTTTTTGCCGGGCAGCCCATGTTGATGTCGATGATTTGTGCACCGTTCTCAACACTGAATTGAGCTGCGTCCGCCATAAGCTGTGGATCGGAACCCGCAATCTGTACAGAGCGAATGCCCGATTCGCCCTCGTGTACCATGCGCTGTTTCGACTTTGACGTTCCCCATAGTTTTGGGTTAGCAGACATCATTTCACTGACGGCCATTCCCGCACCATAGCGAAGACACAACTCGCGAAACGGTCTATCCGTTACACCAGCCATAGGGGCTACGATTAGATTGTTCTTAAGTTGATAGTTTCCGATTTTCAAAACGTCATCACAGTTCTGTACCAGCAAGGGCGCGCATTTTACGCATTTTTTCACTGCGTGAAAAGACTAATATTTGAGCATTTACAAATTGTTTTTGTAAATTGTATGAATTTCAAACAATTAGCTCTGAAAACCTTGTCTAGCCTTGCTTACGACCAGAGATGCGACACCATTCACTTTGCTCAACAATCGGGTCAATGTGAAGCTCGTCACGGTAATAGTTCGCAACATCTTCAGCTTGAGTGTCTAATACGCCGGACATAGCGAGGTCGCCATTTGGCTTAACTAGTCCTTTGATGATAGGTGCAAGTTCACGTAAAGGTCCCGCAAGGATGTTGGCCACAACGACGTCAGCGACGAGACCTTCTGGTTGATTTTGCGGTAAGTAAACTTCTAGTTTGTCTGCAACGCCATTACGCTCAGCATTGTCTTTTGAAGCAAGCAGGGCTTGAGGATCAATGTCGATCCCTATCACTTTTTCAGCGCCCAGTTTGATCGCTGCGATCGCAAGAATACCTGAGCCACAACCGAAGTCGATAACGGTCTTACCGCTTAAGTCCATGCTTTCTAGCCACTCAAGACAAAGTGCTGTTGTAGGGTGAGTACCCGTACCGAATGCAAGGCCTGGATCCAACATAACATTAACAGCGTCAGGATCTGGAATGTCGCGCCAGCTTGGGCAAATCCATAGGCGTTCACCAAATTTCATTGGGTGGAAGTTTTCCATCCATTCGCGTTCCCAGTCTTTATCTTCAAGCTGTTCTACTTTGTAAGCAAAATTGTCAGCCAGCATATTGCTCGCTTTAATTTGGTCGATGATGAAGTTAGTGTCTGCTTCTGCATCATACAGTGCCAGAATATCAGTATCGCCCCATAAGCGAGTTTCGCCAGGTAGAGGTTCGAATACAGGTGTATCCTGCGCGTCTAAGAATGTAACAGACAGCGCGCCAGTCTCTTCCATTAGCATATCGCCGATTTGCTCAGCGTTTTCATTGGTCGCGTTGAGTTTGATTTGAATCCAAGGCATTGGTTTTTGCTCTTAAAGTGAATGAAGTGGCGCAGAGTTTACCAGAACTCTACGATTTGTTTGAGTATATACCCAAATAAGCCGATTTATATGTTGAGCCCTTTGCGTACATATAAAACAAAAATGCCCACGGGAGTGGGCATTTTTTAAGACGTTTGCTTAGGCTTATTGTAAGCCAAGCTTCTTCTCTAGGTAGTGGATGTTTGCACCACCGTGTTGGAAGTTTTCGTCATTCATAATGGAGAATTGCAGTGGCACGTTAGTTTTGATGCCTTCGATGATCATCTCACCCAGTGCGTTTTTCATACGTGCAATCGCTACATCACGGTTCTCACCGTAAGTGATCAGTTTACCAATCATTGAATCGTAATGAGGTGGTACTGTGTAGCCTGTGTAGATATGAGATTCCCAACGTACACCCATACC
This sequence comes from Vibrio sp. 1562, assembly GCF_033340155.1. NCBI lineage: Bacteria > Pseudomonadati > Pseudomonadota > Gammaproteobacteria > Vibrionales > Vibrionaceae > Vibrio > Vibrio sp. 1562. Next base: position 8,635 of record NZ_JAWOVY010000040.1, on the reverse strand, counting down.
GCCAGGAGCGTGGAAACGCTCGATCTTACCCGGAGATGGTAGGAAGCGCTCAGGGTCTTCTGCGTTGATACGACACTCAATCGCATGGCCACGGATCTTAATATCATCTTGAGTGAATGACAGAGGCTGACCCGCTGCAACACGAAGCTGTTCTTTAATTAGGTCGATGCCAGTAACCATCTCTGTTACTGGGTGCTCTACCTGAATACGAGTGTTCATTTCGATGAAGTAGAACTCACCGTTCTCGTATAGGAATTCAAACGTACCTGCGCCGCGGTAACCGATCTCGATACATGCACGAGTACAGCGTTCACCGATGTACTTACGCATTTCTTCGGTGATACCAGGTGCTGGAGCTTCTTCCACTACTTTTTGGTGACGGCGTTGCATTGAACAGTCACGCTCACCAAGGTGGATTGCGCCGCCTTGACCGTCAGCAATAACCTGAACTTCAACGTGACGAGGGTTTTCTAGGAATTTCTCCATGTAAACCATGTCATTGTTGAACGCCGCTTTTGCTTCAGCACGTGTCATTGCAATAGCTTGGATAAGGTCTTTCTCTGCGCGAACAACACGCATACCACGACCGCCGCCGCCGCCAGATGCTTTGATGATTACTGGGTAACCAATGCGCTTAGCAAATGCTTTGTTTTTCTCTTCGTCATTGTCTAGAGGGCCGTCAGAACCCGGTACACAAGGAACGCCTGCTTTCTTCATTGCATTGATAGCAGATACTTTATCGCCCATTAGGCGGATAGTGTCTGCCTTTGGACCAACGAAGATGAAACCACTGCGCTCAACTTGCTCTGCGAAGTCTGCGTTCTCAGACAGGAAGCCGTAACCTGGGTGGATAGCAACAGCACCAGTCACTTCTGCTGCAGAAATGATGCGTGGAATGTTTAGGTAGCTGTCGATACCACGAGCAGGGCCGATACATACGGTTTCGTCTGCGAGCAGTACGTGCTTAAGATCGCGGTCAGCTGTCGAGTGAACAGCGACGGTCTTAATACCTAATTCTTTACAAGCGCGAAGAATACGAAGTGCAATTTCACCTCGGTTCGCGATGACTACTTTGTCTAGCATAAGGCAAGCCCCGCTTATTCGATTACAACAAGAGGTTGGTCGAATTCAACTGGTTGGCCGTCTTCAGCTAGGATTGCTGTAACAACGCCAGATTTGTCCGCTTCGATTTGGTTCATCATTTTCATTGCTTCAACAATACATAGAGTATCGCCAGCATTTACTTTCTGACCCACTTCTACGAATGCTTTAGAGTCTGGGCTTGGAGAGCGGTAGAAAGTACCAACCATTGGAGAAAGAACTTGGTGACCTGCAGGTGTTGCTGCTGGAGCTTCTGCTGCTGGCGCTTCCGCTACTGGTGCCGCTGCTACTGGAGCAGGTGCCGCCGCTGGAGCTGCTGCGTAGTGAATTGGTGCTTGAGGGGCTGCAGTGCCATGACGGCTGATGCGCACTGACTCTTCACCTTCAGAGATCTCTAGCTCAGCAATGCCAGACTCTTCAACTAACTCAATTAGCTTCTTGATTTTACGAATATCCATCTTTTCTTTCTCTTTTATCTTGTGATTAAGACAACCCTCGTAGGGTTGCAGAGTGTTAGGGTTACTTTGCCTGTAGCTTATTGATCGCTGCAGACAGAGCAAATTCATAACCTTGTGCGCCTAAACCGCAAATCACACCCTCTGCTTTATCTGACAGGTAAGAGTGATGACGGAATGGTTCACGTGCGTGCACATTTGATAAGTGCACCTCAATAAATGGGATGGCGACGCCAAGTAATGCATCTCGCAGCGCCACACTAGTATGAGTGAAAGCCGCTGGATTGATGATGATGAAGTCAATCTTGCCATAGGCAGCGTGAATGGCTTCAATCAGTTCGTACTCACGATTTGATTGTAGGTGTTCCAGTTCTACCCCAGCGTTATGGGCTTGCTCTGTAAGAGTATCCACAACTTGAGCTAAGGTACTGTGACCATAGTGTGTCGGTTCGCGCAGACCCAATAGATTAAGATTTGGTCCGTTTAGAACAAGAATCCGTGACTTTGCAGACATTGTGTTGCTATCTTCCCTTATCGTGAGTGGAACGTTTATATTCCCAAATATACGATAGTTCAGCACGATTTTTTTGTTAAAACCGAGCAAATTTTAAAAAATCGACCAAGATTATAGCTAATTCATAGCAATTAGCAGCAATTTACTGGTCTAATCTCCTAATAGCCACTCTCGTTTCTGTAACCAAGTTAACAAAAACAACATAATTGCCATATTTTTTGTGTGGCCAATTTGTGCACTAAAGCAAAAAACCGCCATGAGTGATGGCGGTTTTTAAAGTGCTTTTAAAACAGTTGGTTGAATTTATGCCAATTCTGCTTTCTCTGCGATAAGTTTATCTACAACGCTCGGATCGGCAAGCGTTGATGTGTCTCCGAGGTTGCTAGTATCACCCGTTGCAATTTTACGCAGGATTCGACGCATGATCTTACCAGAACGAGTCTTCGGTAAGGAATCCGTCCAGTGCAGTACATCTGGTGTTGCAATTGGACCAATTTCTTTACGCACCCAATCTTTCACTTCTTTGTGTAGCTCTGCTGACGGGAATTCACCATCGTTCAAGGTAATGTAAGCGTAGATAGCTTGGCCTTTGATATCATGCGGAATGCCCACAATAGCGGCCTCAGCAATTTTATGATGTGCGACAAGAGCCGATTCTATTTCAGCGGTACCCATGCGGTGACCCGACACGTTTAGTACGTCATCAACACGGCCCGTGATCCAGTAGTAACCGTCTTCGTCACGACGAGCCCCATCACTAGTAAAGTACATTCCCTTAAAGGTTGAGAAGTAGGTCTGTTCAAAGCGCTCGTGGTCGCCATAAACAGTACGCATCTGACCTGGCCATGAATCAAGGATCACCAAGTTACCTTCTGCTGCGGTTTCTTCAATGATGTTGCCCATGTTATCAACCAGTGCAGGTTGGACTCCGAAGAATGGTCGAGTTGCTGAGCCTGGTTTTAAATCTGTTGCGCCTGGTAGTGGTGCAATTAAGATACCGCCGGTCTCTGTTTGCCACCAAGTATCAACGATAGGCGAGCTCTCGTTACCAATCGTTTTGTAGTACCACTCCCACGCTTCAGGGTTGATAGGCTCACCTACTGAACCCATCACACGTAAGCTTGAACGAGATGTCCCTGCTACCGCTTCGTTACCTTTTGCCATTAGTGCACGAATAGCGGTTGGCGCAGTGTAGAGAATGTTCACTTGGTGCTTATCAACCACTTCACTCATACGAGCCGTGCTTGGGTAGTTTGGAACACCTTCAAACAGAATGGTTTTGGCCCCGTTCGCTAGTGGACCATAAATTAGGTAAGTATGGCCTGTAATCCAGCCCACATCCGCGGTACACCAGAAGGTTTCTCCTGGTTGATAATCGAAGACATATTTAAAGGTCATTGCCGCGTAGACGAGGTAACCGCCTGTAGTATGTAGTACGCCTTTAGGTTTACCTGTCGAGCCAGATGTGTAGAGGATGAACAGCGGGTCTTCGGCTTTCATCTCTTCTGGTGGGCAAACGTCAGAAACGTTGGCTGTTGCTTCGTGCCACCAAACATCACGGTGTTCATGCCATTCAACATCACCACCTGTACGTTTAAGCACGACGACTTTATTGATGGTTTTTACGTCTGGGTTGGTTAGTGCTTCATCCACGTTCTTTTTCAGTGGAACAGCGCGTCCGCCACGTACGCCTTCGTCTGCGGTGATCACGACTTTAGCGTCAGAGTCGATGATACGGCCGGATAGCGCTTCTGGTGAGAAACCGCCAAATACTACGGTGTGAACCGCACCAATACGGGTACAAGCGAGCATAGCCACTGCAGCTTCTGGCACCATTGGCATGTATAGACACACCACGTCGCCCTTGCGTACGCCTTGCTCTTTCAATGCGTTGGAGAATTTACACACTTCTTTGTGCAGTTCGTTGAAAGTGAGTGTTTTGTCGTCGGCTGGATCATCGCCTTCCCAAATGATGGCGACGTCATCCCCGTGTTCTGCAAGATGACGGTCAATACAGTTAGCCGAGACGTTCAGTGTGCCATCTTCAAACCAGCGAATATCAACATGGCCAGTGTCGAAAGAAGTGCTTTTTACTTTGGTGAAAGGTTTGATCCAATCAACGATTTTGCCGTGTTCGTTCCAGAAGCCCTCTGGATCGGTTACCGACTGCTGATACATGGCTAAGTAAGTATCATTATCCGCGTGTGTATGAGTTTTAATATTTTCTTTTACCGGATAAACGTGGGCTTCGCTCATGGCTTCTCTCCTTGTGCCTTATTTCTCGGCCTTACACCAATCTAGATAAGATTTTGAATATATTTTTGTAGGGCTGTTTTTTGGTTCTAAATAACTTGGTCGTGGTAATGACGACGTTGTGCTTATAACTGTCAGTCACCGCGCGTATTTCCACAATTAGACTTTAGGATGAGAGTGATGGAAGCGCCGGGAAATCGCTGAAACAAAAGTATTTCTGGGAGCTAGGTCAACTGATTTTTATGTATACGGCGTGGTTAGGTTGGGTAAATCGCCTTTCGTTAAGCGGACAAAGACCAAAGCGGCAGAAATCGCGTCTTGCAAGGCGTTGTGTTTGTCTTGGATAGGAAGTTCGAGGTGTTTACAAATGGCATCCAGACTTAAGTCGAAATAGGCATTCGGCAAATGTCGTTCCAACTTATCGTGGTAAATCTGACTGACTTCGATCAGTGGGTTAGGAAGTGGGAAGCCAAGTTGCCGCAGACAAGCAAGGTCTAAGATCTTTTTATCGTAACGAATGTGATAGCCCACAAGTGGTCGGTTGCCGATAAAGTCGAGCAGCTCGAGCAGCGCCTCTTTTTCACTGATGCCATCGACTAAGTCTTGGTGGCGAATTCGATGGATCTTGACCGAGCCTGAGTCGAGCGATTGCGGCGCGCGTAAGCGGACTTCAAATGGTTGACTGGTGATGATGCGGTTGTCGATGATCTTGGTGGCTGCAATAGTCACCAGCTCGGCGCGATTTGGGTCAAGGCTGGTGGTTTCGCAGTCAAGAGAGACGTATTCTGTTTTATCTGGCGTGCAAAACAGCGACTGATAAGGCGAGCCTTTCAATTTGTAATGCCAGTATTTGCGTTGTAACCAGTTCATTGCTTACGCCTCTGTGATTTATGAAAATCAGGGTTAATCACGAATTTGATAATGGAAGCCTAAAAATTGCTTAAATTTCTTCACCACATGTAAGCTGTGGCGAAGCAAATCACGCTCAGTTCTATCCAGTTGTTTAATATCAATGTTATTCAACGCTTCTTGCTTTTTGAGTTGCTGATTAAGACGAAGTTTAAAGAACAATTTAAGTGCTTCGTTGAGATTATCTGCCGTTTCGGATTCTAAGATGCGCTTATTTCTAAGAGCTTCAATGCGTTCAAACGTGTTCTTCTCTTCAATGGCATACTCCAAAGACAAGGCGCGAATGCCGTGTACAATTGGGAAAATACCGCCGCGTTTAATGTCCAATCCGTCTTTAGCACTTTTTACGTTGCCAAATAGAGTTAGGGGCACCGAAAACTGCAAGGCAGGGCGAGTAAAGTCAGACAATATCAACATGCGATCTTTCATTGTGTCACGAAGATGTGCCGCAATTGGGGCCAGCAGCTCGCAATTCCCAGCAACAGCATGGGCGTCACTGAAAATGGCTAAGTCCATGATTTGTTCTGGTTCGGCTTTAGCTATCCAGTGGTTTAGGGTGCTCATCCATTCTTGCTGTGTTTTGACCCATTTCGGGTTGTTAACCATCACTTTACCAGGGCAAAGTGGATAACCGAGCTGTTGTAGGGTGTGTGTGAAGGATCGCATCACTTGTTCGCAATGAGGCCATTCCAGAGCATCTTGAATAATCAGGGCATTGTCTTGATCGGTTTTGAGAATTTGCTCTCCTCGGCCTTCAGAGCCGAGTACGATCAAGCAACAATGGTCGTGCAAGGCTGGTGGTATTACTAACTCGAACGCTTTCTCGATAATTTGCTCGTTTACGGCTGAGATCAGCTCCATGATGAAGCGAGTGCGGATGCCGTTTTTCAATAAGCTCTCGACCAATTGACGTTGGCGGTTTGAGGCCAAAGCGAGCTCTTCCACGCGGCTTGCTCGAGCAATACTGAGTGTTAAGACGTGAGAGTGGGTTGAGAACGCGCTGAGAATTTGGGTCATATCCAGCATGCCGACGGCTCGGTTGCCTTCACATACCATGAGGCGTTTCATTCTATTTCTGGTCATTGTGATCATGGCGTTGAATAGAAAGTCACCATCATCAACGTGATAAACAGGAAAGCTCGCGATCTCACCCACTGGTGTGTCGAGCGCGCAACCATCTATCATCACAGAATGCAGCATATTGGTACGAGTCACTATTGCGTACGGGTGGGCTGATGGCCATTTTTCCAATCGTGGATCATCGCCATGGAGTTGAACCAATGCAGCGTCAATCCCATTTTCTTTTAAGGAACGTGTTACCTCGTTAATTGGTGTATTTGGTTCAAGGATCATCGGTGGGTGATAAATGCTGCGGTCAACTTTAGTGAGAATAAACTCCGCTAAGTTTTGCTGTTGATGGGCCGCTTCGATGAGCTCTTGCCGTTTCGATAAATTGTTATCGAAATAGGCTGCAAACTGGCCATTTTCGTTGTAAAGGGCAAGGAAAATTTCTTTCGGCAGTAGGTAAGAGAGCGTGTCCTCAAGCGCGATGTAGTGATGACGTACCTTGTCTTCAAGTAACGAGCGTACATCGAACATATCGTCGTTGGCATAATGTGCGAACACTTCCTGTTGATCGTTGGAGCGCTCTTCTACCGCGCCTTTGATCAGAATATGTAAGTGGGGGTTCTTCTGTCCGCAGGATAAAATAACATCTCGAGCTCGATAGTAGGCGACGTCCAGAGACGATCGCAGTCGCGTTTGTTGTGCTTCAGTTAAGCGATCGAACGGTGGAGATTGCATGTTAAATTTGTCAGGCATGAGAACACCCAATAATGATGGAAGGAACACTCTCTAAGTCTGACAAATTTCTTACCGGAAGCCAGACGACTTTGGTCTAAATTACGATGTTTTCGCTTGAAGATGCCAAATGTCGCAAAGTTAGTATTCCATCGAGGAAACGATAAGTTTCTTATTCTTCCCTTTTTATAATACGCATGGCGATCCATAATTCCCGGCTCGAACGTTGGTGTTCCCGTTTTAGGATATTAGTAATGTTGAAACCTTCTCCGTATGGCTGGATTTCCCAGTACTTTCTCGGATTCTTCTTTGCGTATGGCGTGTATCTGCCATTTTGGTCACTTTGGTTTAAGGATCAGGGCGTATCTTCGACAGATATCGGTTTGCTGGTCGGGTTAGGCCTTGCGACACGTTGTGTTGCCAATATCGTGATCACCCCACGAGTACACAAAGTCGAACATCTTATGCCTGCTTTACGTTGGTTGAGTTTCGCTGCCCTCCTTTTTGTTGGATTTCACTTTTTTACGGGTGGTAGCTTTTGGTTAATGGCACTAGCGACAGTGTTGTTCAATCTTTGTTGTGGACCGATTATTCCGTTGTCGGACGCGATGGCAAATTACTACGCTCGCCTGAAAATGCTCGATTATGGCCGCACGCGGCTATGGGGTTCGATCGCCTTTATCGCAGGCTCGACGGCAGTGGGCTACCTGGTGGCTGAATTTGGCTCCGATATGATCTTGTACACTGCGATGTTCGGCGTGTTTATCTCGTTGCTGTTTGCTATGCGACCGACTAACCCAATGCCTGTAACGCACGGTGGGCAAAGCGCAGAACGTCCAAAGCTGACCGCTCTTTTGACCGACAAGCCGATACTAAAATTCTTAGTGTTGGTGTCACTAATTCAGGGCAGTCATGCGGCTTACTACGGCTTTAGTGCGATTCACTGGAAGGCCGCTGGTCACTCGGAAGATGTCATTGGCTACTTGTGGAGCTTAGGAGTGGCCGCAGAAGTGGCAGTGTTTGCATTGAGTAAGCGCTTATTCGTAGGTTGGTCAATACGCGCGCTGTTTATTGCTGCTGCCGTTGGTGTAATGATGCGTTGGGGTATTACGGCGTCGACAACATCAATTATTGCTTTGGTGGTTGTTCAACTATTGCATGGTGTGACTTTCGCTACCGCACACATTGCCGCGATCCAATATATCCAAAACTCCGAAGAAAATAAGATCGTAGCGTTGCAAGCGTTGTATAACGCGATTCCGTTGGGCGCATTTATCGCGTTAATGACCGTATTGAGTGGCTGGGGTTATGAGCACTGGGGATCGCTTGTGTTCTGGGGCATGGCCGCGATGGGGTTATTGGCTCTGTTCATCAAGCTTGATTCGCAAGACCCACATCAGGTGGTTGATGTATCAGACAAGCCACTTGAAACACAGAATTAGACTTATGTAACAAAGGTTAAAAACTAAGCTTTGTCTCCGTTATCAAAGCAGTGTTAAATGAAACCTCTCCCTCATGGAGAGGTTTTTTTATTTTCAGCCCTAAACCACCTACTTCAGTAGGTGGTTATCATCCGTTTCGGCTTTGCCTGTAAAACTACTCA
>NZ_JAWOVY010000039.1:0-18545 GCF_033340155.1 Vibrio sp. 1562 | reverse complement strand
AACCAGATAATCCGATGAGATGCCGGTCTGTCTCACTCTCATGCAAAGGTAAGATCAACCATTTAATCCGCTTACCCGAATAACACTTGTCCTGGCCAGCAGCATCCGAACGCCGTTGCTCAAGTTCGCAGTTTTCCATAAGCCCCCCTGTTTTCTCAAAAGTCATAAATAGCAGTCTAATTGAGAATTAGGTTTTGAGATAGGTTTATGAGAACGAAAAACCCGCTTAATCGCGGGCTTTTTGTCGTTTTCAGAAGACGGCTGCACTGAACGTCAGAAGCCGACTGCACTATAGCAGCGGAGGGGTTGGATCCATCAGGCAACGACGGGCTGCTGCCGGCCATCAGCGGACGCAGGGAGGACTTTCCGCAACCGGCCGTTCGATGCGGCACCGATGGCCTTCGCGCAGGGGTAGTGAATCCGCCAGGATTGACTTGCGCTGCCCTACCTCTCACTAGTGAGGGGCGGCAGCGCATCAAGCGGTGAGCGCACTCCGGCACCGCCAACTTTCAGCACATGCGTGTAAATCATCGTCGTAGAGACGTCGGAATGGCCGAGCAGATCCTGCACGGTTCGAATGTCGTAACCGCTGCGGAGCAAGGCCGTCGCGAACGAGTGGCGGAGGGTGTGCGGTGTGGCGGGCTTCGTGATGCCTGCTTGTTCTACGGCACGTTTGAAGGCGCGCTGAAAGGTCTGGTCATACATGTGATGGCGACGCACGACACCGCTCCGTGGATCGGTCGAATGCGTGTGCTGCGCAAAAACCCAGAACCACGGCCAGGAATGCCCGGCGCGCGGATACTTCCGCTCAAGGGCGTCGGGAAGCGCAACGCCGCTGCGGCCCTCGGCCTGGTCCTTCAGCCACCATGCCCGTGCACGCGACAGCTGCTCGCGCAGGCTGGGTGCCAAGCTCTCGGGTAACATCAAGGCCCGATCCTTGGAGCCCTTGCCCTCCCGCACGATGATCGTGCCGTGATCGAAATCCAGATCCTTGACCCGCAGTTGCAAACCCTCACTGATCCGCATGCCCGTTCCATACAGAAGCTGGGCGAACAAACGATGCTCGCCTTCCAGAAAACCGAGGATGCGAACCACTTCATCCGGGGTCAGCACCACCGGCAAGCGCCGCGACGGCCGAGGTCTTCCGATCTCCTGAAGCCAGGGCAGATCCGTGCACAGCACCTTGCCGTAGAAGAACAGCAAGGCCGCCAATGCCTGACGATGCGTGGAGACCGAAACCTTGCGCTCGTTCGCCAGCCAGGACAGAAATGCCTCGACTTCGCTGCTGCCCAAGGTTGCCGGGTGACGCACACCGTGGAAACGGATGAAGGCACGAACCCAGTGGACATAAGCCTGTTCGGTTGGTAAGCTGTAATGCAAGTAGCGTATGCGCTCACGCAACTGGTCCAGAACCTTGACCGAACGCAGCGGTGGTAACGGCGCAGTGGCGGTTTTCATGGCTTGTTATGACTGTTTTTTTGTACAGTCTATGCCTCGGGCATCCAAGCAGCAAGCGCGTTACGCCGTGGGTCGATGTTTGATGTTATGGAGCAGCAACGATGTTACGCAGCAGGGCAGTCGCCCTAAAACAAAGTTATGCAGCCAAATCCCAACAATTAAGGGTCTTAAAATGGTAAAAGATTGGATTCCCATCTCTCATGATAATTACAAGCAGGTGCAAGGACCGTTCTATCATGGAACCAAAGCCAATTTGGCGATTGGTGACTTGCTAACCACAGGGTTCATCTCTCATTTCGAGGACGGTCGTATTCTTAAGCACATCTACTTTTCAGCCTTGATGGAGCCAGCAGTTTGGGGAGCTGAACTTGCTATGTCACTGTCTGGCCTCGAGGGTCGCGGCTACATATACATAGTTGAGCCAACAGGACCGTTCGAAGACGATCCGAATCTTACGAACAAAAGATTTCCCGGTAATCCAACACAGTCCTATAGAACCTGCGAACCCTTGAGAATTGTTGGCGTTGTTGAAGACTGGGAGGGGCATCCTGTTGAATTAATAAGGGGAATGTTGGATTCGTTGGAGGACTTAAAGCGCCGTGGTTTACACGTCATTGAAGACTAGTCCTTTGCATAACAAAGCCATCAAACCGGACGCCAGAGATTCCGCGCCTGTTGCGCATGGCTTCGCCATTTTATGCGCAATAGGCGCGCCACCCTGTCGCCGTTTATGGCGGCGTTAACCCAAAGGAGTATCGTGAAAATATCACTAATGGCTGCAAAAGCAAGAAATGGGGTTATTGGCTGCGGCTCGGATATCCCGTGGAACGCTAAAGGTGAGCAGCTGCTTTTTAAAGCAATAACTTACAATCAATGGCTCTTAGTCGGCCGTAAAACATTTGAGGCAATGGGGGCTCTCCCAAATAGAAAGTATGCAGTTGTCAGCCGCTCAGGATCGGTAGCTACTAACGATGATGTGGTTGTGTTTCCATCTATAGAAGCAGCAATGAGGGAGCTAAAGACTCTTACGAACCATGTTGTTGTTTCTGGTGGTGGAGAGATCTACAAGAGTCTGATCGCCCATGCCGACACGCTACATATCTCGACAATAGATTCCGAGCCAGAGGGCAATGTTTTCTTTCCGGAAATCCCCAAAGAGTTCAATGTGGTGTTCGAGCAGGAATTTCATTCAAATATAAATTATCGCTATCAAATCTGGCAAAGGGGTTAACCATCCAAGCCATCGGACACATTTTGCTTCGCTGCGCTCAAAACGCAAAATGTGCCGCTGCTTAGCGGCGTTAGATGCACTAAGCACATAATTGCTCACAGCCAAACTATCAGGTCAAGTCTGCTTTTATTATTTTTAAGCGTGCATAATAAGCCCTACACAAATTGGGAGTTAGACATCATGAGCAACGCAGTGCCCGCCGAGATTTCGGTACAGCTATCACAGGCACTCAACGTCATCGAGCATCATCTGGGATCGACGTTGCTGGCCGTGCATTTGTACGGCTCTGCACTCGACGGTGGCCTGAAGCCATGCAGTGATATTGATTTGCTGGTTACTGTGACTGCACAGCTCGATGAGACTGTGCGGCAGGCTCTGTTCGTAGATTTCCTGGAAGTTTCCGCTTCTCCCGGCCAAAGTGAAGCTCTCCGTGCCTTGGAAGTTACCATCGTCGTGTACGGCGATGTTGTTCCTTGGCGTTATCCAGCCAGACGGGAACTGCAATTCGGGGAGTGGCAGCGCAAGGACATTCTTGCGGGCATCTTCGAGCCCGCGACAACCGATGTTGATCTGGCTATTCTGCTAACTAAAGCAAGGCAACACAGCCTTGCCTTGGCAGGTTCGGCCGCGGAAGATTTCTTCAACTCAGTCCCGGAAAGCGATCTATTCAAAGCACTGGCCGACACCTTGAAACTATGGAACTCACAACCGGATTGGGCAGGCGACGAGCGGAATGTAGTGCTTACTTTGTCTCGCATTTGGTACAGCGCAGCAACCGGCAAGATCGCGCCGAAGGATGTAGCTGCCAACTGGGTAATGGAACGCCTGCCCGTCCAACATCAGCCCGTGCTGCTTGAAGCCCAGCAGGCTTACCTTGGACAAGGGATGGATTGCTTGGCCTCACGCGCTGATCAGTTGACTGCGTTCATTTACTTTGTGAAGCACGAAGCCGCCAGTCTGCTCGGCTCCACGCCAATGATGTCTAACAGTTCATTCAAGCCGACGCCGCTTCGCGGCGCAGCTTAATTCAGGCGTTAGATGCACTAAGCACATAATTGCTCACAGCCAAACTATCAGGTCAAGTCTGCTTTTATTATTTTTAAGCGTGCATAATAAGCCCTACACAAATTGGGAGATATATCATGAAAGGCTGGCTTTTTCTTGTTATCGCAATAGTTGGCGAAGTAATCGCAACATCCGCATTAAAATCTAGCGAGGGCTTTACTAAGCTTGCCCCTTCCGCCGTTGTCATAATCGGTTATGGCATCGCATTTTATTTTCTTTCTCTGGTTCTGAAATCCATCCCTGTCGGTGTTGCTTATGCAGTCTGGTCGGGACTCGGCGTCGTCATAATTACAGCCATTGCCTGGTTGCTTCATGGGCAAAAGCTTGATGCGTGGGGCTTTGTAGGTATGGGGCTCATAATTGCTGCCTTTTTGCTCGCCCGATCCCCATCGTGGAAGTCGCTGCGGAGGCCGACGCCATGGTGACGGTGTTCGGCATTCTGAATCTCACCGAGGACTCCTTCTTCGATGAGAGCCGGCGGCTAGACCCCGCCGGCGCTGTCACCGCGGCGATCGAAATGCTGCGAGTCGGATCAGACGTCGTGGATGTCGGACCGGCCGCCAGCCATCCGGACGCGAGGCCTGTATCGCCGGCCGATGAGATCAGACGTATTGCGCCGCTCTTAGACGCCCTGTCCGATCAGATGCACCGTGTTTCAATCGACAGCTTCCAACCGGAAACCCAGCGCTATGCGCTCAAGCGCGGCGTGGGCTACCTGAACGATATCCAAGGATTTCCTGACCCTGCGCTCTATCCCGATATTGCTGAGGCGGACTGCAGGCTGGTGGTTATGCACTCAGCGCAGCGGGATGGCATCGCCACCCGCACCGGTCACCTTCGACCCGAAGACGCGCTCGACGAGATTGTGCGGTTCTTCGAGGCGCGGGTTTCCGCCTTGCGACGGAGCGGGGTCGCTGCCGACCGGCTCATCCTCGATCCGGGGATGGGATTTTTCTTGAGCCCCGCACCGGAAACATCGCTGCACGTGCTGTCGAACCTTCAAAAGCTGAAGTCGGCGTTGGGGCTTCCGCTATTGGTCTCGGTGTCGCGGAAATCCTTCTTGGGCGCCACCGTTGGCCTTCCTGTAAAGGATCTGGGTCCAGCGAGCCTTGCGGCGGAACTTCACGCGATCGGCAATGGCGCTGACTACGTCCGCACCCACGCGCCTGGAGATCTGCGAAGCGCAATCACCTTCTCGGAAACCCTCGCGAAATTTCGCAGTCGCGACGCCAGAGACCGAGGGTTAGATCATGCCTAGCATTCACCTTCCGGCCGCCCGCTAAATATCTCCTTTTGGGTTGTTAATAAAACATCCAATAAGTTGACTGTGCGTGAAAAAGAAAGTTTTGTGTGATGGCGTTGAAGATCGCACCGTTAAGCTCTTATGTGGGATGGTGCAGAGCTCGACGACTACCGATAAAACGCAACCGCCGCAAACAGACAAGAAAAAGCCCCAACTGATAACAGTTGGGGCTTCAGTATTGTGATTGGTGGAGCAATAGCACCCTGAACCCAAAACCTTCTCGCTCAACCGGTAGTGGCTGATAACAACTCGTGAGGGCTATTGCGGGTTAAGCATTTAGCGATGTCTAGGGCCAGACTGGACGTCTGAACGCAAGCCGCTGATACTGTACATAACCACAGTATCAGCGGAGGATACCCATGTCGCTGGCAAGGAACGCCACGGCGAGTCAATCGCCCACTCAAACAAACGGTTACGAACGCCACCAACCCGACCAGACGCTGCTCTACCAGCTGGTTGAGCAGCACTACCCAGCCTTCAAAGCCTCACTCGAAGCCCAAGGTCAACACCTGCCTCGCTACATCCAACAAGAATTCAACGACCTCCTCCAATGTGGCCGTCTGGAGTATGGTTTCATGCGGGTTCGCTGCGAGGATTGTCATCACGAGCGTCTGGTCGCCTTCAGCTGTAAACGACGCGGCTTTTGCCCTAGCTGCGGTGCCCGCCGGATGGCCGAGAGTGCGGCGCTGCTGATAGACGAAGTCTTCCCCAAGGAGCCCATTCGCCAGTGGGTGCTCAGCTTTCCTTTCCAGCTACGCTTTTTGCTGGCTCGCCATCCCCAGCTGATGGGCCAGGTCTTGAGTATCGTCTATCGTACACTCTCAACTCATCTGATCAAAAAAGCCGGTTACACCAAAGCCTCTGCACAAACTGGCTCAGTGACTCTTATCCAACGCTTTGGCTCCGCGCTAAATCTCAATGTCCACTACCACATGCTGTTTCTCGATGGTGTCTATGCCGAAGATGACTATGGCAAGCAACGCTTCCATCGTGTCAAGGCACCCACTTACGATGAGCTGAATACGCTCGCTCACACCCTCAGCCATCGCATCGCTCGCTGCATGGAAAAGCGTGGGATTTTGGAGCGTGATGCCGAGAATACGTGGTTGACACTGGAAGAGGGCGAAGACGATACGCTGACTCAATTACATGGTGCTTCGGTTACGTATCGCATTGCCGTCGGCCCCCAGCAAGGGCGCAAAGTCTTCACCCTGCAAACCTTGCCAGGGCGTGAGGATAAAGCCGACTCAAGCAGTCGAGTAGCCAACCATGCTGGTTTCTCGCTACACGCCGGTGTGATGGCCGAAGCGCATCAGCGGGATAAGCTTGAGCGCTTGTGTCGCTACATTAGTCGGCCAGCGGTTTCAGAAAAACGTCTGGCATTAACCGCCAATGGGCAGGTGCGTTACGAGCTCAAAACTCCGTACCGCAATGGCACCACCCATGTGATCTTCGAGCCGCTGGACTTCATCGCCAAACTCGCTGCGTTGGTACCTAAGCCGCGAGTCAACCTCACACGCTTCCACGGCGTCTTTGCACCGAACAGCAAACACCGAGTTCAAGTAACACCCGCCAAGCGGGGCAAGAAGCCCGACAAATCGGAAGGTCTCGATACTAACTGGCGTGACAAGAGTCCTGCAGAGCGCCACCGCGCCATGACCTGGATGCAACGCCTCAAGCGAGTCTTCAATATTGATATTGAAGTCTGCGAACACTGCGGCGGTCACGTCAAAGTGATTGCCAGCATCGAAGATCCGAAGGTCATTGAGCAGATTCTCAAGCATCTGAAACAGAAAACAGCCAAGGCGAATGCCGCCAAGCAGCGTGAGCTGCCACCAGAACGAGCGCCGCCACTGACTCCCAGCCTGTTCGATCCATCACAGAGTCGTCTCTTTGACTGACGACCCCAAATCCAACACTGCTCAACACTGCCAACTTTTAAACGGGGCGGTGGGGCAGTTTGTATCTCTCGAGCTATCAGGCTAGAGATTTTACCGCCAAATCGAACCTTATTAGAGCGGTTTAGGCTGGACCGGCAGTTAAAATTGGGGCTTGAGCGGTAAACGAGTGAGGGAATTTCAGGTAAGATACTTCGGATGAGGAGCAAAAAGGTGGTTTATACTTCCTATACCCAAAAAGGTGGTTTATACTTCCTATACCCTAAAAAGGCAGCTTTGGCTGCCTTTTGTATAATTCATATCGACTTATCAAAAGGACAATCCGATGAATGTCATTATAAAAGCTGTAGTTACTGCCTCGACGCTACTGATGGTATCTTTTAGTTCATTCGAAACCTCAGCGCAATCCCCACTGTTAAAAGAGCAAATTGAATCCATAGTCATTGGAAAAAAAGCCACTGTAGGCGTTGCAGTGTGGGGGCCTGACGATCTGGAACCTTTACTGATTAATCCTTTTGAAAAATTCCCAATGCAAAGTGTATTTAAATTGCATTTAGCTATGTTGGTACTGCATCAGGTTGATCAGGGAAAGTTGGATTTAAATCAGACCGTTATCGTAAACAGGGCTAAGGTTTTACAGAATACCTGGGCTCCGATAATGAAAGCGTATCAGGGAGACGAGTTTAGTGTTCCAGTGCAGCAACTGCTGCAATACTCGGTCTCGCACAGCGATAACGTGGCCTGTGATTTGTTATTTGAACTGGTTGGTGGACCAGCTGCTTTGCATGACTATATCCAGTCTATGGGTATAAAGGAGACCGCTGTGGTCGCAAATGAAGCGCAGATGCACGCCGATGATCAGGTGCAGTATCAAAACTGGACCTCGATGAAAGGTGCTGCAGAGATCCTGAAAAAGTTTGAGCAAAAAACACAGCTGTCTGAAACCTCGCAGGCTTTGTTATGGAAGTGGATGGTCGAAACCACCTCAGGACCAGAGCGGTTAAAAGGTTTGTTACCAGCTGGTACTGTGGTCGCACATAAAACTGGTACTTCGGGTATCAAAGCCGGAAAAACTGCGGCCACTAATGATTTAGGTATCATTCTGTTGCCTGATGGACGGCCCTTGCTGGTTGCTGTTTTTGTGAAAGACTCAGCCGAGTCAAGCCGAACCAATGAAGCTATCATTGCGCAGGTTGCTCAGACTGCGTATCAATTTGAATTGAAAAAGCTTTCTGCCCTAAGCCCAAATTAACAGACTATCAGCACTATCTAAGCCGCTGACTCTGGTTGTACACTAAAGCTATGGTTTGAAATTGGAGTAGGTTATGCAGTTATTAGGTTCAGTGGCTTCCCCTTTTGTTCGTCGTTTACGTTTAGTACTGGCAGGGCAACCTTATCAGTTTGTAGCGCTTAATATTTTTGAGTCTGAAGGCCGTTCAGTGTTGGTACAACATAATCCGGCACGCAAAGTGCCTGTGTTAGTGGATGGAGAGCAGGTTATTTTTGATTCAGGCGTAATTTATCGTTATTTGGCTTCGAAACTGAAATTCAAACCATTGAGCTGGGATCAGGAAAACGGTCTGACGACCATCAATGCCTGCACAGACTCCTTGGTTGAATTACTGCTTTGTAAGCGCTCAGGTTTTGACGTGACTGAAGATAAATTGTTTTTTAATCTTCAGCATGAGCGAATTCAGGCGACGCTAGAGGCACTTGAGCAACAAATCAGGGCAGGGCATTTCGGTGACTGGGACTATCCTGGTATCAGTCTGTTCACTTTAATCGACTGGATATTGTTCCGCGATTTAGTCGACTTAAAACCCTTCCCTGTATTATTACAGTTCAGAAATGCGCATTTAAACCGGCCGATGGTCGCTGAAACCGACCCGCGTTTAAGCTAAAAACAACAGGTCAGAGCCAAGACTCTGACCTTTATTATTTATTCCACACCAATAAAGCCGCCGGTTTGATGCGCCCATAATTGAGCGTAAATACCGCCTTTGGCGATCAGTTCCTGATGACTGCCTTGTTCCACAATACGACCTTGATCCAGAACGATCAGCCTGTCCATAGCTGCTATGGTAGATAAACGGTGTGCAATGGCTATAACCGTTTTGCCTATCATCAACTGAGTCAGACTATGCTGAATAGCTGATTCTACTTCGGAGTCCAGCGCTGAGGTGGCTTCATCCAAAATCAGAATAGGGGCGTTTTTCAGTAAAACCCGAGCTATTGCAATACGTTGACGTTGACCACCAGAAAGCTTGACTCCACGTTCGCCCACCTGAGCGTCGTAGCCACTGTTGCCTTTAGGATCGGTAAGCTCCTGAATAAAAGCATCGGCTTCGGCTAAACGGGCTGCTTCAATCATTTCCGCTTCGGTAGCGCCAGGACGACCATATAAAATATTTTCCCTTACAGTACGGTGTAGCAGGGAGGTATCCTGGGTCACCATAGCTATATGAGCGCGAAGACTTTCCTGTGATACAGTTTTGATGTCCTGACCGTCTATCAAAATCTGGCCTGAATTGACATCATAAAAGCGCAGCAGTAAGTTCACCAGCGTGGATTTACCAGCACCAGAACGGCCGACTAAACCTACTTTTTCACCGGGTTTAATCGACAAGTCCAGACCATCAATCACAGGACCATGTTCACCTGCTGCTTTGCCGTAGTTAAAGTTCAGTTGCTTAAACTCAATCTGACCTTGTGGCACTTCAAGCGGCTTCGCATCAGCTTTGTCGATGATTTGCTGAGGCTGAGACAAAGTCGCAATACCATCTGCCACAGTACCTATGTTTTCAAACAGTGCACTGACTTCCCACATGATCCACTGCGACATACCATTTAAACGCAGCGCCAGACTGACTGCGATGGCAATAGAGCCCACAGTGACGGCATTGACAGACCAAAGCCATATCGCCAGCGTGGCAATAGAGAACACCAACAGATAGTTCAGACCCTGCACACAAATATTGAGCCAGGTAGCCAGTCGCATTTGTCTGTACACAGGCACCAGAAACAGCTGCATGCTATCGCGGGCGTATTCTGACTCACGAGCCGTGTGTGAAAACAGTTTAATAGTGCTGATATTGGTGTAGCTGTCGACAATACGGCCTGTCATTTCTGAACGGGCATCGGCTTGTTCTGTTGCAACTTGTTTCAGTCTCGGCACAAAATAAAACTGCAAGCCGGTGTATATGACTAACCAGGCAATCATCGGCAGTACCAAGCGCCAATCTGCATCGGCGATCAGATACAACATAGAGCCAAAATACACCACCACATACACCATCACATCCAGCAGCTTGGTGGCCGTTTCGCGCACTGCCAAAGCCGTTTGCATCACTTTAGTGGCGATGCGACCAGCGAATTCATTCTGGTAGAAACCCAAACTTTGTTTCAGTAAATAACGATGCGCCAGCCAGCGGATCGACATAGGGTAGTTACCCAATATAGTTTGGTGGATCAGGGCTGAGTGAAAAAATACCAAACCAGGCAACACCAGCAACATCACTATGGCCATAGTGATCAAGGTATCCTGCTCTTCCTGCCAGAAAGTAGCCGGATTCTTGGTTACCAACCAATCGACTAATTGCCCCATATAGCCAAATAAGGACACTTCTAATGCGGCCAGTAAGGCTGTCGCAATAGACATCAGGATCAGAGGCAACACCATGCCTTGACTGTAATGCAAACAAAATGCAAACAGGCCTTGAGGTGGCTGAGTTGGCTCTTTATCAGGGAAAGGGTTGGTTAAGCGTTCAAAAAAGCCCAGCATAAAATTCCTCTGCAGCAACGAAAAAGGCAGTTATTGTACGTCAAAGTTTAAAAAACAGATGTAACTATTTGATGAAAGCCCGGTTTAGAACGGCCATCTTATTTTATAACCGATAGCTTGTGACTCGCTTTTTTGCTGAACAGAACAGCAGATTGTTGAAAATAAATACAAAAAATCTGAAAAATCCAAAAGATGCTATATCACATGAACTCAGCAGCTTAGATTTATTGAAGGACCGTTAATAGGTAATAACTGGAAAATCTATAACTTAGCTTCTGTTTTGTCAGCTTGCAAAGGACTTTTTGCTTTCTACACTGAAAATACAGAGTACCCGAATCAGGGTGTTGTCTCGTCTTACAGGAGTGTTGAAATGGATGCCAAAGAATTATTGGTCTACATGAAGCAGGCAGAACTGCAAGCTGAGTTAGTCGTTGAGGCTGGTCAGCAACTGGACAGAGCCATCAAACAATTACATGACTGGTCTGAAGACTGGGATTGTCAGCGCCGGGCTTGTGAAGATATGTACGATGCCGTGCATTTAATTCTGATCCATAGCTATCAATTATCCCGGATTTTCTGGCCCGCCAAGTGTTGCGGAGAACTGGGGCTGGATTTGTGTCATAGAGCCATGGCGCTGCGAAGTGAAATCAACCTGCCTGATCTAAACCATCCACTGCGGAATGAGGCGTTATGGCGTCATGCAGATGAGCTGGATCATTCAGTGCGGGATAATACTGCTCTGCGTCGTTATCAAGCGCATCATTTAACCGGTTTTAATCAGGTGATCACCTGGATGGATAATGAAGCCATGTTTTGCTGGCTTGAACCTGCCAGTAAAACCTTTGTGTTTCATGCCGAGGAGTTTGCTTTAGCCCAATTACTGGATGCTGTGCATCAGGTTCAGCAAGATATTCAGAATTTTCTTAACAAGCAGCATCAGTCAAATCTAAAGGTGGCCAAAGCTGGCGTGCATCACTATGAGAAGCAGTGGGGGGCATTTAAAATAAGACAAGACAGATCTTGTCCACAGCTTTGTTGTTATGACTACTTATCTAATTTAATAAATCCGTAGGCAGAAATCTCGCTGAGCTTATGTTCTCTGATCTTTTTTGCGACTTCTGCTTGGTAGTCTTCAATGTACAGGTGCAAAAAATCTTTAAACTCTTCATCCAAAGCACGTCTATCCACAGAGTTACCGAACCGTTGCGCTTCGTATGCAAGCAGGCATAATCTATGCGCCCGGATCTCCATATCAGCGGCCACCTGCTTTTCGATAATGTTTAATGCATCTGACATTCCAATCAACTTCTTGTAGAAAAACAGACTTAACAGTAAAAAGCCAAACGTAATTGCAGACATAACAAAAGTCAGCATTCCTGAAGTTCCTTTCTGTGCTTGACGGCTCCTGATATGGACCATAAAAATATCGCTAAAATTGCTGCGATATTTATAGCTGGTATTCCATATTTGTATATACCACCCAATAGATCAGTGCCAAATATGACTCTGTCTGTGAATCTCGCTACCTGCAGAACAGAGTGCATCAAGATGCTTAAACAAATGAATTGAGTGATTTGTTCAACCGCCCATACGAATTTTCTATGAATAACCCAGATGATACCAAGCGTCAATGTTTGACATATCACCCAACTTGGGTACCAAAGTAAGCGAGCGAGCTCAGGAGATGTTTCAGATATCCCCATCAGCAAAGGAGCAATCCTGTCTTGAGCTAATCCCGATAAAGTGAGTATCAATATGGTTATTCGTGCAGATTTACTGGCCGACCAGACTAAGGACAGCAGTAGAGAACCTATGCACAACACCCATAAGTACTCAGCAAGAGTCGTAATAAATGTCCCCACAAACTACCTCTTATTTTGGTGGTTCATTACCCCAGCCACCACCTAATGTAGTCAGTGTTGGATTTATTGCTTTAGATTCTTGCTGCTCTGCAGCCAGCTTCGCCTTTGCTTCAGCAGATAAGGTGACAGTGTCTGCAGTAGAGGGTGCTGTTGTAGTGGTGGTTTTAGCCTGAGCAGCAGGAGCAACAGTTTGTATTGTTGATGTAGCCGCTGTGCCCGGAGTATTTAAGTTGATTTGCATAACTGTTCCTTACCATTGTCACTAAATCAGAAAACAAATGTACCGAGGGCTTTACTAAGCTTGCCCCTTCCGCCGTTGTCATAATCGGTTATGGCATCGCATTTTATTTTCTTTCTCTGGTTCTGAAATCCATCCCTGTCGGTGTTGCTTATGCAGTCTGGTCGGGACTCGGCGTCGTCATAATTACAGCCATTGCCTGGTTGCTTCATGGGCAAAAGCTTGATGCGTGGGGCTTTGTAGGTATGGGGCTCATAATTGCTGCCTTTTTGCTCGCCCGATCCCCATCGTGGAAGTCGCTGCGGAGGCCGACGCCATGGTGACGGTGTTCGGCATTCTGAATCTCACCGAGGACTCCTTCTTCGATGAGAGCCGGCGGCTAGACCCCGCCGGCGCTGTCACCGCGGCGATCGAAATGCTGCGAGTCGGATCAGACGTCGTGGATGTCGGACCGGCCGCCAGCCATCCGGACGCGAGGCCTGTATCGCCGGCCGATGAGATCAGACGTATTGCGCCGCTCTTAGACGCCCTGTCCGATCAGATGCACCGTGTTTCAATCGACAGCTTCCAACCGGAAACCCAGCGCTATGCGCTCAAGCGCGGCGTGGGCTACCTGAACGATATCCAAGGATTTCCTGACCCTGCGCTCTATCCCGATATTGCTGAGGCGGACTGCAGGCTGGTGGTTATGCACTCAGCGCAGCGGGATGGCATCGCCACCCGCACCGGTCACCTTCGACCCGAAGACGCGCTCGACGAGATTGTGCGGTTCTTCGAGGCGCGGGTTTCCGCCTTGCGACGGAGCGGGGTCGCTGCCGACCGGCTCATCCTCGATCCGGGGATGGGATTTTTCTTGAGCCCCGCACCGGAAACATCGCTGCACGTGCTGTCGAACCTTCAAAAGCTGAAGTCGGCGTTGGGGCTTCCGCTATTGGTCTCGGTGTCGCGGAAATCCTTCTTGGGCGCCACCGTTGGCCTTCCTGTAAAGGATCTGGGTCCAGCGAGCCTTGCGGCGGAACTTCACGCGATCGGCAATGGCGCTGACTACGTCCGCACCCACGCGCCTGGAGATCTGCGAAGCGCAATCACCTTCTCGGAAACCCTCGCGAAATTTCGCAGTCGCGACGCCAGAGACCGAGGGTTAGATCATGCCTAGCATTCACCTTCCGGCCGCCCGCTAGCGGACCCTGGTCAGGTTCCGCGAAGGTGGGCGCAGACATGCTGGGCTCGTCAGGATCAAACTGCACTATGAGGCGGCGGTTCATACCGCGCCAGGGGAGCGAATGGACAGCGAGGAGCCTCCGAACGTTCGGGTCGCCTGCTCGGGTGATATCGACGAGGTTGTGCGGCTGATGCACGACGCTGCGGCGTGGATGTCCGCCAAGGGAACGCCCGCCTGGGACGTCGCGCGGATCGACCGGACATTCGCGGAGACCTTCGTCCTGAGATCCGAGCTCCTAGTCGCGAGTTGCAGCGACGGCATCGTCGGCTGTTGCACCTTGTCGGCCGAGGATCCCGAGTTCTGGCCCGACGCCCTCAAGGGGGAGGCCGCATATCTGCACAAGCTCGCGGTGCGACGGACACATGCGGGCCGGGGTGTCAGCTCCGCGCTGATCGAGGCTTGCCGCCATGCCGCGCGAACGCAGGGGTGCGCCAAGCTGCGGCTCGACTGCCACCCGAACCTGCGTGGCCTATACGAGCGGCTCGGATTCACCCACGTCGACACTTTCAATCCCGGCTGGGATCCAACCTTCATCGCAGAACGCCTAGAACTCGAAATCTAACGTCCGTTCGGGCATCGAGGTCCATGTCGGGGTGGGACGGGCCCGTGGCTTCAAGATCACTTGCAGTCCGACCGCGATGTCTTGGTTGCGCGAGAGGTTGTCGATATCCTCCACTTCCATCATCAACCCTGGATAATGCCGCCGCCGTCATCGCCGCCGACGCCCGTGCCGGGCTTTTCGGGCCTGTCAGGCTTGCTCGGCCTTCAGCCTGCCTGGGCGAGATCTCCGGCGGACGGATTAACGGCGGAGCTTCGCCGCCTTTCGTGCGTGTGAAGGCCGAAGATAGTTCTCTCAAAAACATCCGTTTATGAGAGATACCAAATGTCATTTTCAGAAGACGACTGCACCAGTTGATTGGGCGTAATGGCTGTTGTGCAGCCAGCTCCTGACAGTTCAATATCAGAAGTGATCTGCACCAATCTCGACTATGCTCAATACTCGTGTGGGCTCTGTTGCAAAAATCGTGAAGCTTGAGCATGCTTGGCGGAGATTGGACGGACGGAACGATGACGGATTTCAAGTGGCGCCATTTCCAGGGTGATGTGATCCTGTGGGCGGTGCGCTGGTATTGTCGCTATCCGATCAGCTATCGCGACCTTGAGGAAATGCTGGCGGAACGCGGCATTTCGGTCGACCATACGACGATCTATCGCTGGGTCCAGTGCTACGCCCCGGAGATGGAGAAGCGGCTGCGCTGGTTCTGGCGGCGTGGCTTTGATCCGAGCTGGCGCCTGGATGAAACCTACGTCAAGGTGCGGGGCAAGTGGACCTACCTGTACCGGGCAGTCGACAAGCGGGGCGACACGATCGATTTCTACCTGTCGCCGACCCGCAGCGCCAAGGCAGCGAAGCGGTTCCTGGGCAAGGCCCTGCGAGGCCTGAAGCACTGGGAAAAGCCTGCCACGCTCAATACCGACAAAGCGCCGAGCTATGGTGCAGCGATCACCGAATTGAAGCGCGAAGGAAAGCTGGACCGGGAGACGGCCCACCGGCAGGTGAAGTATCTCAATAACGTGATCGAGGCCGATCACGGAAAGCTCAAGATACTGATCAAGCCGGTGCGCGGTTTCAAATCGATCCCCACGGCCTATGCCACGATCAAGGGATTCGAAGTCATGCGAGCCCTGCGCAAAGGACAGGCTCGCCCCTGGTGCCTGCAGCCCGGCATCAGGGGCGAGGTGCGCCTTGTGGAGAGAGCTTTTGGCATTGGGCCCTCGGCGCTGACGGAGGCCATGGGCATGCTCAACCACCATTTCGCAGCAGCCGCCTGATCGGCGCAGAGCGACAGCCTACCTCTGACTGCCGCCAATCTTTGCAACAGAGCCACCCGTCCTATTTCGCTGTCGTGCCCCTGCTCGAAGTCCTGCAAACTTTGGTGCATGAGATGGTCCACGCTTGGCAATTCCACTTCGGCAAGCCGGGCCGTCGCGGCTATCACAACAAGGAATGGGCCGACAAAATGGAGGCCATCGGCCTGATGCCGTCCAGCACCGGCAAGCCCGGCGGCGCGCGCACGGGCGAGAAAATGGCCGACTACGCCATACCGGGCGGCCTGTTCATGCAGGCGACCGACAAGCTGCTGACGCAGGATTTCAAAATCTCGGGTATACGGATTTAATGGTTGATGGGGCATCTTCACCCCATCAATCTGATACCACCCTCAGATGGTTGATAGATCGACTCCGTAGTTGAGTTCCTCTGCGAAGTCCGGCAGTCCGTAACCGATGGTTTTCTTGTAGAAAGGAGAGACCTTCGCAGTCGGTGCCTTCTTCTTGTGCTTCGTGGTGTAGAGCATTCGTGCCCGCATCACCTCGAAGGAGTAACCGCGCCCTTCACGGTTCTTGTCCTTGGCCAGTCGGTTGATGGACTCCGTGTAAGCGTTGGTGACGGGCATGTCCGTCTCGAAGTAGGTCATGGTCTCTTCGCGCCAGTTTCCCACTGCCCTGACCAGATCGCTCCAGACTTCCTTTTGGCCCTTCGGGATGGTGGCTATCCACTCGTCCAGGGCGGCTTCTGCCTGGAGCCGTGTGGTGGCGTCCCAGATGCCGTAGAAGCGCTCCTTGTGCTCGTAGGCGGCCAGCAGTTGCGGGAACGCGCCTGTCCAGGTCTCCATGATGAGGCGCTCCCGGTCTGAGACTTCGTGAGCGCGTTTCAGCAGGATTTTCCGGTCTCCCTTGAGAGTCCGGCTCTGGGACGGTTTCAGCTCCTTTCTGGAGCCCTTGCGCACTCTCTAGGGCATCGTTGGCCATGCGCACCACATGGAACTTATCGACCACGATACGGGCCTGGGGCAGCACAGCCTTGACCGCTGCCCGGTAGGGGTTCCACATGTCCATGCTGACGATCTCGACCTTCTGCCGGTCTTTCAGCTTCATCAGGTAGTTGGTCACCACGTCCTGGCGGCGGGTGGCCAGCAGGTCGAGCAGGGTTCGCTCCTCAATGTTGGTCAGAATGCAGCGGTAGCGCTTGTTCAGGTATAGCTCGTCAATGCCCAGGATGCGGGGCGTCTCGAAGCGGTGCCAGCGCCCCAGGAACTCGGCGCGGGCGTTGAAGATGTCGCGCACCGTCTTCTCGTCCAGGCCGGTCTGTGCCGCCACAAAGGTGTAGGGGTGGTTGAAGGATTCCTTCTCCACGTACTCATGCAGCCGCAGTGTCATACGGAATCCGTCCACCATCTCCGGTAGCTGGGGCCTGAATGTTGTCTTGCAGGCCCGGCAGGTGTATCGGCGGCGGACCACCCAGAGAGTGACCCGCTTGCTGTGGATGGGCAGATCACGATAGGGAACGTCACGCTTGCCGAACCGTACGAACTCACCCTGCACGCCGCATTCCTCGCAGGCGATGGGATCGGGCACGTCCACCTGGAAGTGCATTTCGTCGTCGGTTGATTTGCAGCCCAGTACTTGGTATTGCGGCAGGTGAAGGATGTTGTCGGGAAGTTCGGTCATGGTGTTGTATAGGCGTAGGTGTCAGTCAGATCCATCCGGCTCGGCATTGGTGTTTGCTTTTTTACCCAACAAGCTGCTGGAAACGAAAAGTAAGGCACCGAGGACAATTGCAATATCAGCCAGGTTGAAGGCCGGCCAATGCCAGTCTCGCCAATAGAAATCAAAGGAATCCACAACATAGCCGCGAAAGACCCGGTCAATCAGGTTGCCCATGGCGCCACCGAGGATAAGACTGTAAGCGATGGCTTCTCCTTTATGACGATTTTCAAGGATCAGCTTGATCAGAAAAATCGAGACCACTACCGCGATTCCGATAAAAAAGTAGCGCTGCCAGCCTCCACCATTCGCAAAAAGACTGAATGCGGCACCGGTGTTCCATAGGTGCACCCAGTTAAAGAACGGGGTCACCGAAACATACTCGCCATAGGCCATTGATTGCTGCACCAGCCACTTTACAGCCTGATCAGACGCTGCCAGCAGGCCCGATATGGACAATAGGGCATGCGGCGAGAGCTTTTTGCCAATAATGAGCATTATTTAACCCTTCAACGCCAAAATGCGTCTGGCACCGTTAAGTACAATGCCCCCCGCGATGGTGCCGATAATCAGATCCGGATAATTGGAACCGGTCCACGCGACCAGGGCGCCGGCGGTGATGACCCCCAGGTTGATCACCACGTCGTTGGCCGAGAATATCCAGCTTGCCTTCATGTGCGCCCCGCCTTCCCGATGTTTGGATATGAGCAGCAGACAACTGGTATTGGCAATCAATGCGACGAATGCGATAGCCATCATCACCAGCGATTCAGGCTCACTACCGAATACAAAGCGCCTCACGACCTCTACGAGTACGCCAACAGCCAAAACCAGTTGGACCACACCAGCAACGTGCGCAACACGGACCTGCCTTTTCACGCTATGCCCAACCGCATAAAGAGCGAGTCCGTACACTGCCGCATCAGCAAAATTGTCCAGGG
>NZ_JAWOVY010000038.1:0-20171 GCF_033340155.1 Vibrio sp. 1562 | reverse complement strand
TGAAACTCAGTATATTGTTTAATAATTATTCAATTTCGGACGACTTGGTTTTCTGTCCGAATTACGCAACAAAGCCCCTTGATACCCTACTGCGTAAATAAAGAGCGCAAAGAAAATGCTTTTTACGCCGGGATCAATATGAACACCAAATTGCCCAATAATTACACCCATTAATAATGTTCCGGCAACACCGCCAAGAACAAATCGACCAATGGTAATTTTACCAACCATATAACCGAGAGAGAGCGTAATAAAGAGAGCAACAAATGGTGCCATGTCAAAAAGGTTAGAAATAATTTCCATGACAATTTTACTCTTACTAATAAATATAAAACTCAAATAATCTAACTAATAATCTTTCACTCATATTTGTTGGATTATTTAATTTAAAAAGCATCTCGTTTGCTTCGAAGTGAATATTAGGAACAAAAACTCACAACTCGTAATCCCATTTGAAGGATGAAACCATCACTTCGCATATTCAAAAGCAAACATTGAACAATAATTGTCGAAAATTTAATAACTTAGCGTTCTGCAATGAACATCAAATAAATCGCAAAATAATTTTATTTTTGTTTCCGCGCTTCAAAAAACTGTTTGGTTGCATCATTCCCTCTATATAGCGCATAACATCTTTCGTTTGATGGATTAGATCCTCCAAAAGCGATTATCACGGATGCCACCATTTGCCTTATCTTTCCATTCATCAAGTTAATAGAGAAAAACACCATGAACTCAATGCCACATGAACTTGTGTGGGGCGAAGTTTACTTCCCACCCTTGTTGCTGGTTATTGCATTGGCTTACATGCTCACCATTTTGGTCGGAACCGTTGCTACAAAATTGGGTATCCACAAATACGTTGCATTTCCTGCACTCGCAGAGCTGAGCCTAATTGTGATTTTTACTGGCGTTATTGGTCGATTCATTACCATCTTTTGAGGCAAACCCCGTGATTAAACGTTATCTCATCACATTGCTACTGCTTTGTGCCGCTGGCAGTGTGATTTTCAGCTATTACCAGTCGTACTCAAGCAGCCCTTGGACACGAGACGGTCAAGTCAGTGCATACATTGTCTCAATCACGCCGCGTGTGACAGGACAAGTCATTAACGTGTATGTCGAAGACAACTCTCAAGTAAAACAAGGCGATTTACTGTTTGAGATCGATCCTAGCATCTATAAAGCGGCATACCACAAAGCATTGGCGACTCAAAAGCAAGCGGTCGCTCTGTTAGCAAAAGCAAAAAACGAAGAGCAACGCGCACTTAAGTTAGAAAAGCGCACACCTGGAGCCGTACCGGTACTGACATTGAACAACCTAAACAATGCGGTAGAAACGGCGGTGGCCAACGTGGAACTTGCGAAAGCCAATGTAGAGGAAGCAAAACTGAACCTTGATTACACCAAAGTTTATGCTCCAACGAATGGTTACATCACTAATTTGAACTTACGTGTCGGTTCTCAAGTGGTCGCTAACTCTCCGGTCGTAGCCTTAATTGATGAAGACAGCTTCTGGATAGAGGGTTACTTCAAAGAGACAGATCTGGTAGGCGTCAATCCTGAAGACACCGCTTATGTAACCTTGATGATGCACAACGATGTGCAACTAAAAGGTGAAATAAAAAGCATCGGCTACGGAATTGCAAAGCAAGATGGCAGCACAGGCAACGACCTCCTGCCAAACGTCAATCCGAACTTCCAGTGGATTCGATTGGCTCAACGTATTCCCATCAAAGTAAAACTGGATGAACTGCCAGACGATCTGCAACTTCGTGTGGGTATGACGGCTTCTATCAAAATCATTAAATAATTCGGTGATTGTTATGTTCAACGCCTCTACCAAAGAAGCGATCAAAGCTGCGCTCTCTATCGTTATCGCGATCTGCCTTGCCTTATGGTTTCAATGGGAGAAACCTTACTGGGCGGCAATTGCGGTCGCGGTGATGGCATTGAACGAAAGCTTCGCACACTCGATAAACAAAGGTAATAACCGATTGCTGGGAACCTTATTGGGCATCGGTTATGCCTTTTTTCTTATTGCGATGTTTTCTCAAGACCGCTTTTTGTTCCTCACCTTCTTCACCTTGTTTTTGGGTGTGTGCATTTTCATGTCGAGCGACGAAAAGTATGGTTATGTGTTTACCATCGGTTTTGCTGTGTGTTCGATCGTCGCCTGCATGGGTGGCTTTGACAATCAAGCAACGTTCCACTTCGCCGTCCTTCGTATGCAGGAGACGATTCTTGGCGTGATCACCTTCTCGGTGGTGTATCGCTTAGTGTGGCCAGTAAACACGGAACAAAACTTCATTCAGCGTTTTGAGACAAGCCGTGAGGTGATGCTTAGTGCCATGAATAACCCTCACCACATTGATATCGAAGCAGTGGAAACCAATACTGCCAACATAGAAAAAATGTTCCAATTTCTCGGTTTACCGCTTACTGGTAGCTACCGTTTAAAAGAGCATCGTCAGCTATGGCGCGCGCGTTTAAATGAGATGGCACAGCTCCAAGACCGATTGCTAGAACAAGCCGATAAGCCGCAACGTAACGAGATCGATTGGCCGACGTTAGCACAGCAACTTCAAAGCTTTGATATTAAAAAGCCGAGTACATCGTTTGTTGGCGACGTCCCTTTTGTCATTCAAGGAGATAACAATACTGTCTGGCATCATGAGCATCGGACCTTCATCCAGCATTTGAATGAAGACAGCAGAAAGGTACTGCAAGGTGTCTCCATGTTCGTGACGTCGCTGCTGATCTGGATTTACCTTCCTGTGCCCGGAGGGTTTATTTTCCCCATGCTGGCCGGTGTATTCTCATCACTCGTTCCTACCATGCCTCCGAGTATTATTAAGGATGCTTTTTTTGGAGTAATGGGCACGGGGACGGTAATCCTTCTGCAATACATTTTCTTAATGCCAATGATGACCGAGCTATGGCAACTTGCCTTGTTCTACTTCATTAACATCATCGTGATTTGGAAGGTCTTTTCCACACCAAAACTGATGGTACATAGAATTCTAGGTATTAACTTATTGGTTGTTTTGACATCGGGTGCGCTCAACTTAACCCCAGCGTATCGAATTGAAACGCCATTGCTGATGCTGGTAAACATTATGATCATTTTGATGATTGCCAAGTTGTTTACCGATCTGTTCCGTGTTCGCGTCACGGCCTAAGTGTCACCTCCGTTCTTGAAACTAAAGCCCTGCATTGCTTTTGCTCTGCGGGGCTTTTTGCTTTGTTCGCTGCCCTATTCCTGCCTCATTCATAAAGCGAGGATAGTATCCATCAAAAGCGATTAACGGAATTTCTCTCCCCCCCATAAAATCCTCTCATTGATTTACGAAATGCAATTAAAAACGCTGCATTCACAGCATCAATCACAGCAAACACATCTATCTAACTGAACAAGAAGTTCAGTGACACATTAACTGTCTGAGTCTCGAAGGTTTGAGGCTATTCAGAGTGGAAATCGTCATGAGTTTTTTTGAAATACGCGCTAGCAAGACATCTTCTCTTACTGTGCTAGCGAGCGCACTAATGCTTACTACCCCCACTTTTAGCTTCGCCGCAGAAGAGACAACTTACAACGAAGTAATGGAACAAGGTCGCCAACTTTTCGACAAATACGGTATCAGCCATGATCTACCGAAACTGGCCATCAGTTCTCTAGTACAAGGCGAGCACTTGGTAGAGCATGCTCACCGAACGGTTCAAATCGGCAACGAGGTCCGTGATTCTTCGGTGTTCCTTGTAAAAAACACCGACAGCAAGGGCAATATCGATCTACGCATCAAATACAACCCTGAAGAGCTGGATAAGAACGAAAAAGTGTTGGATGAAATCGAAGCCTTCACGCGCACAGAATATCGTCTGCGTAATTACGCAGAGAGCTTTGATTCTTCATCGGTACGAGCAAAAGAAGATCAAAACGGCAATGTCATTGTCAGCTTCAATTACTCAAAATACGGGCTTCCACAAGACATCGCCTATTTTCGTTTCTTAAGCGTCGATATCGAACTCGTTAACGGTGAGCCAAAACGCATGGTCATCACTAACGACAAGCCTTTCACACACCACAAATACAAGGTGGATACGTACCATCAAGAGATCCGCTTTCAAAAGCTGGATTCTGGCAAACTTGTGATTGCGAGCAAACACACTGAAATTGTTGGCTCAAGCAAAAACAAGCCATTGAAAATGGTCAGCACCCTTAAACCTGTCGCAATCTATGAGGATGACCTTGGTGTGCAAGTATTGGATGAGAAACGCTTGAACGAAGTATCTGACCCACGCATGCAAGAAGCCAGTGTAAAACTTGATCGTATCTTCCCGTTAATGGGCGATATGGTGCGTCGACAAGGCATCGATTTACCGCTGCCGTTTGGTGTGTCAATGGCTTACCGTAACCAAGATATGAACATCCCATTCAATGACTTCACTATTGATGGCGTGCGTCTAAACGACCTATTCGACCCAGAAGACACCGTCGGGATTGTGAACGCAGAGAGTTTTAGTATTCGTGGTGACGTGAACATCCTTCCTTTTTGGAACGTGTTTGGTTACGTCGGCAAAATCAATGTCGATGCTAACGTGGATGCGGGATACACAGGCGAAGGTGGCCAGTATCTAAAAGACAAGCTTAATGATCGTCTACCGGGCTTAGGCGACAAGTTTTGTGATGGTTTGTCCGCCCTATGTAATCGCGGGCGACTGAACGTACCCATTCACCTTGAATACGATTTGCGCGGTGTCGGTACAACACTCTCGGTTGGTTACAAAGAGTTCTTTGCTTCTGTGACTGGCACGTATTCTCAGACACGTTTAAAAGGCTTGGATGATTGGGGTGACGGCATTGTTACCGTTCAACCGATGCTTGGTTATCAGTTGGTCGACTACCGTACCCAGTTCTTTGTCGGTGCTGAATATCAAGGCTTGGACTCTCGTATGGATGGCCGAGTAAAAACCGGTGATATCGAGTTCGATTACGACATCGGTGTCGAGCTTAACGAGTGGGCATTCCTGACAGGCTTCAATAAGCAAATCGGCAAAAACTACAACCTGACCTTTCTCTATAACAAAGGGGAAACTCGAGAGTCAGTAACCTTAAATCTTGGTTACCGTTTCTAGCTCTCATAAAGAGCCCGCCCCTAGACGATGGTAGGACTGCATCCTACAAAGGCGATTACTGAAACTGTCGCCGATGTCCTACCATTTGAGCCATCAATACAACAAGCCATCCAACCATTCACGGATTAATGCCAAAGCGTCAGGACGTCGCTTGTTAGATGCCGTTTAACATTTTCGGTGTACGCACCAAATGACTTTTGGACATAACAATGACTTTACTCAATCGCTCAACTTTAGCCATTACCATCACTCTTGCCTTAGCAGCTTGCAGTGATGACTCTGGTAAACCTAGCGTTCCTAACGGCCCGAAGCCACTACAACCCTTACCACCAGAGCAAATCGCTTTGGAAATTGGCGATGCAACCATTCAAGCGACCAAAGAGTCCCTCGTCATCACGCCTCTTGCTGCGGATGAAAAACTAGCAGCGGTAGAGGCGTTCAAAGGTATCCAATTTGCGCAAGCAGACCGCTTTCAGCACAGCATTGCGGTCCCACTTGAAGGCGATATTGATGCGACTCAGTTCGGTGATGCGTGCCCGCAGTTAAAAACCACGGCACAAACGCAATCAGAAGATTGTTTGAACCTAAACATTTGGCGACCAGCAGGGACAGAAGCGTACGCAGATTTGCCAGTGTATGTCTTTATTCACGGTGGAGACTTTGAATACGGCGCGGGCTCAGAACCGCTGATTCATGGTGATATGGTGGTTGCACAAGGTGCTGACGATGGTAACCCGTTTATTGCAGTTACTTTTAACTATCGTTTGGGCTTGTTGGGCAGTGTTTGGGTCGATGGTTTGGACAACCCAGAGGGCGGTAACTTTGGCCTAGGCGATCAAAAACACGCGCTTGAATGGGTTCAACAAAACATAGAGGCATTCGGCGGCAATCCGCAAAACGTGACACTCATGGGTCAAGGTGCGGGTGCCATGTCTGTGGGAATTTTACAGCAATCAAAAGGCGATGCTGCAATCGCAGGTGAGCACTTTCAGCGTGCCATCATGCAAAGCAACGCGTACGGCTTTGAATATAAAAGTTACGATGTTGCCAAGAGCCAAAGACCAGAACAAAGCGTTGAAGATCTTGCGTTACTACCACTTGAAGAGATCATGAAGGTACAGAGCGAGATGCTTGATCCCATTCAACGTCTTAAGAGCTGGGTACTGACCGCTGCGAATATTCCGGTTATAAGTCCAACACGAGACAACAGCCCATTAGCTACGTTGATGCCATTTGCGCCTTACATCGAGCATCGCCCACCAGCGTTTCTAGTGAAAGAAGTTCCAGGCTATCACTTTACTGAACAAGCGATTGAGAGTGAATGGATCGTACCGACGGTAATTGGCTCAAACAGTGCAGAAAGCAATACTCTAGGCATGCTGCCGAGCCTGACATTTTTGATCCCAACTATTATTGAAATCTTGAGCCAAGAAGCGCCAGAAATCATTGAAAGTGGTGACGAAAACTTAATCGTCGAATACATGGTAGAGTGGCTAGAATCGGAAACGAACTTGAACCGTTTACGCGCTGAATATCGTTCATTACTCGACGATTCAGCTTCGATTGAACTAGATCTTTCTGACTTATTGGAACTGCTGCCTAGCACCGCTTATGAAGCGATGACCAAGTTGTTCTTCGGTTTGGGGAACTCCGATTCAACCACGGAGTTACTTGCTCTGGCTGACTTCTTCCCTAACGATGAAAGCGAACTGAATGGCGCGGCCAAAAACATGCAGCAATTCAAAACCACGTTGCATGATTTGCTCTTCACGGGTCCAAACCGTCATAAAGCTTCAATTGAAGAAGCAACAGGAGCGACGCCAAGCTTCTACTACTTTGACTACAAACCTGGATTCAACGTATGGACTTACAACACCAAATGTGAAAATGGCGATCTCGACGTTGGTGATTTACTCAAAAGCATCAGTTGTATTGTGGGCGCTTGTAATGCATCTGAATTACCATTTGTGTTTAATAAAGCATTAAAGCTTGATGGTTCAAGTGTTCGCCCAGGTAGCAAAGACAAAGCGATGATGAACGTGCTCTCTCGTATGTGGTTTAGCGAGCGTTTATTTGAAGACTTCCAGTACAACAGCGCGACTGATCGAGTGCTGCTGATCGATAACGATGGCGGTATTCAATCCACGCAAGACTGGGACAATGCTCATCACTCAGGCATCGATCCAAAACTGCGCCAAGGTCGCCTCAATGGTCTCGAGGAACTTGGGCTGATTCTGAGTCACATGTAACGTTATCTTCAGTCACTAAAAACTCGTTACCGAATACCTAAAAGCCAGTTCGCTGGCTTTTTTCATCCTTATTCCTTGAACATAATTAGGAAGGTTTACTCATGTTTCCTAACGCCATTCGTGCTCTGCTACTCTTTGTCTTCGGCGCGCTGTTGGTTGGCTGTGCCCAGCCCTACCCTCAAGTTGAACCGGATTTTGAAGCCAATTGGCAAACTACTCAGCATCAAGCCGAAGTTTACTTAATTCCTACCGCTCCAGAAGCCTTTGCTCGTCGCGTAGAACTGGTTAGAAACGCTCAGCAAAGCATCGATATGACTTACTTTTCTTGGGAGAGTGACACGCTTGGTTTGATGCTACTCAATGAACTCAAACAAGCAGCAGATCGAGGCGTGCAAGTTCGACTCACTCTCGATGATTTATTGGTGTTTAACGAGAAATGGCTTGCTGATCTCAGTGCTCACGACAACATTCAAATCCGTTTATTCAATCCGTTTGATTCACGTAAGTCAGGCTGGATTGGTCGCGCCGTCAACTTCTCTACTCATCAACAACGTTTGGACAATCGTCTGCACGAGAAGTACTTCAACGTCGACCATCAATGGATGATTCTAGGTGGACGTAACATTGGCGACGACTATTTTGGTTACAGCCGCAAAGCCAACTTCTTTGATATGGATGTCTTGTTCAAAGGCAGCATTATTCGAGCATTCGACAAAAACTACCAACAGCTTTGGGACAGCGAGCATGTTACGCCAATAGAAAACATCGTTAACGTTACCCCAAACTATTCCGCGTTTACTAAAGCGCTTAATAAAGGTGAGAAAGACAAAAGCATCATTCTGGCTGAAGTTGAAAAACAGGTAAAACAACTGATCAGTCCCGACTTCATTGCTACGCAAGTCACCCCCGTTTTCGACTCATTAGACAAGTTAGAAAACAACAAACCCTACTTTAGAAAACGTGCAGAACACCAAGTTTGGCAACAAATAACCACTGCATCCAAAGCAGTGATATCAACGCCTTATGTGGTACCGAGTGATGGTGAATTTGCCTTTATTGATACCTTGATGGAGCAAAAAGCGGACATCACGTTAATGACGAACTCGTCTGCCTCTAATGATTCTGGCTTTATTCCGGCTTATTACGAGGAGCATCGCCAAACCCTGTTGGATAAGGGCGTTCATATACTTGAGTACAAAAACCAAGCGAAAAATGATGACCATTACTTCCATGCGGATACTTATTATCACAACAAGACGGTGATACTCGATGATCGGCTAACTTATATCGGCTCATCAAACTTCGACCCAAGATCGGATTTCCTCAATGTGGAATTTGGTGTGTTGGTCCAAAGCGAAGCCTTTGCAGAACATGTCATGCACTACTTAACTCGACAACAAGATGAACTGTTTTGGCGAGTATCTCGAGATGGACAAGGCCAAACTCAGTGGCAATCAATGCATGAGATCCATACTAAGAATCCAAACTATGGTGGATGGCATAAGGCGCCTAACTGGATATTCAAGAAACTGAATGGTGAGTTCGAACTCTAAACAATCAAGACTTAAAAGGCTCTCTATCTGCAAGGATGAGAGCCTTTTTAATGTCCGCTAAAACTGCGTGCCTAGCGAAAAGTGAACGCGGAATTGGTCTCCTTGTGGGGCATCTAAACCATAAGCAAAGTCCACTTTGACAGGCACGTATTTTGAGTTCCATATCAAACTCAACCCTGTTCCACTTTTCCAATCCACCCTTTTGTTGAAGGCATCACCAACATCATAAAATGCCCCAAGCCACAGTTGGCGGTAGACCTGATATTGATATTCCAACCCAGCAGTAAACATGTAACGAGCACCGGTTAAATCGCCATTTTCGTCTCTCGGAGAGATAGACTCATAACCATAACCACGAAGATTGCCGTCACCTCCCGCAAAGAAACGTAATGATGATGGAATATCGCTCAAAGTGTCAGCGACATTAATACCGACATTGGAACGAAAGTGAAACTTGTGTTTTTCACTAATATCCCACGACAGCACACTGTTGCCTTCAATGCGCAGCAAACGAGAATCGGAGAAAAAATTAGGGTCTGAGTATTCCAATGAGTAAACATGACGGTGCTTTACTTCTAATTGATCGTTCTTGCGATCAAGCAGTGAAAATGTCACCCCCGGTAATAACAACTGTGATTCGTTATTCTCCGACGCTTGCCGATAACTTTCTTGCAAATAACGAACGTGCATGGTGCTTTGCCAATCGCTGTCTAACTGCCAGTGTTTTTCAAACGATAAATCATTAGAAAAACTCGATGTGTCTCGATAGTCGACATGCTTAGATTCAAACTGAATCCCGTAGTAATCCGTTAGAACATTTTGGGTGGGAATTTTGTAACCAAGTAATAGCGATTGTTCCGGTTTGGAAGCGTACGCTTGTGCCTCAAAACTGTGTCCACGTGCGTTATACCAAGGCTTGGTCCAGTTTAGTGAAGCGCGTAATCCCAAGTCTGTCGAATACCCACCGCCGACTTGCACAATATTGCGTGAATTCGGCTCTGCGAGCACTTCTATCGGCACCTTATGACCATCGGATACCTCCTCGAAATCCGCTTTCACAATCACAATGCGAAACCAATCAGTACTGGAGAGGTCGGCCTGATATTGACTCAATTTCACAGTGTCAAAATCGTCGCCCCACTCAAATGTTCTCATCGCTTCTATTCGAGCCGTTTCGATACCCGACGTAAGAACAGAGAGCTCTCCAAATTGGTAACGAGAACCACTAGAGAAATGCAGATTCACATGGGCTTGATTCAAACTTGGAATGACTTCCAAAGACGATTCGATAAAACGTCCATCTAAATAACCTTTTTGCTGAGCCAATGAAATCAAGTTTCGTTTTAGCGTGTCGTACTCAGAATGAAGCAACGGCTGCCCTTGTTTAAGTTGAGCTTGATTAATTAGTTCGATGAAATCTTGATCATTACTGGCCTCTCCCGACACAGCAAGATTAGATGTTTTGACCAACATCACCTCCCCCGCGTCAACCTCAAGCGTGATGAGATCATTCTCTGATCTCTGAACATTGAGCTCGGAATGATAGTAGCCATAAGGGTTTAACGCATTATTAACCATCTGCGTTAGTCGATTTGAGGTAATGTTTGAAACAGAGAGTTTCGTTAGTGGTGTAAGGTGACTTTCAAGATTTTTCTCTAATATTGGTGTTAGCCCTTTGATTTTAAATTGCGCTCCGAGTGCATGATGTAAAGGCATAGAAGCTAAAACTGATATACCTATTATTTGTTTAATGAGAGGAGACACACCGCTACCTAGTTTAGCAATACACTCGACAAGGTTAATGATGGAATGGCATATCTGTTAATCGCGTTTGTAGGATTGCTCCCTACGAAATCCTCTCGAAAATTCACGTTTCACAAGTAGATTCTTTGAACAATAAGTGGGCTCAAGCTAGGAGGTGGCAAATCATGCGGTCTGAAATAGGTATACTGTTTGCCAAAAATACAAAACCCAACGCTGAATGGATCTCATCAAGCGTTGGGTTACATTGATAATGTGTTTTTTAATCTAAAAAGCGGTCTGTTTGTAAAACTAGATCGAAGAACAGTTTCCTTTTTCTGCCATGTCGACTTTTAGTACTTCTGCTTTACCTTTGCTTTCGTCTACGAGTTCTACGCCCGCACCACCAACAAATACACCCATTTTAATGTATTGATTAACGAAATAATTACGGCCCTCTTCCGTTAAGATAGTTAAGTGATTTTCAGAAAACTCAGACTCTGTACTTACTTGATGTTCTTTATTGCCTTCGACCTCATGGTAGAAAAACACACCAGGAGCGGTTTCACCAATACATTCCCCATCGACGTAAACATACTTTTTAAGTGCTGCTCCGACAAAAGCGTCTTCTCGATAAATGTAAATCCCTGCGTTCCCCTTTTGAGGTGCTTCAAATGATTTCATTTGATTTGATACTGTCGAATCAACAGTAGGAACAGAAGCACAACCTGACAAACCCAAAAGGAATGCGGAACACAGAATTACTTTATTTTTCATGTTATTAACCTAGCTACGATAAAATCGCGCCAACCATACTATAAATAAATACGTTCACTTATTGGTATTTTTGAAATTTGTGATTCAACCTATGCAATAACACTCATTTAGCGTATAGGTTGAGCAAACCTTAGCCATATAATAATCACGAGAATAAAATGCCCTGTATCTAACGATCACTAAATACCACTTTACTCGCTAGACTGATAAGTAGAATACCTGAAACACCTTCAAGAGTTCTTGAATAACGCTGAGAGTGTGGACGACTAAATACCCAATTACCCACAGATGCGTACAAAACGTTACATGTCGTCGCAAGTACGCTGAACAGCAAGCCAAGTACTAATAATTGCATTGATGTTGAGCTTGCAGACGTATCAATAAATTGAGGCAGAAACGAGAGAAAGAATAGCGCTACTTTTGGATTCAAGACGCTGACGATAACCCCCTGAACAAACACATTTTTATTATTATCAACATTTTTGTTTTCAACGATTTTACTTTCTCCACGCCACATAGACAGTAATGACTGAACACCTAAATAAACTAGGTAAGCGGCCCCTAACCATTTAACAACGCTAAAAGCCAAAGATGAACTCAGAATTATTGCTGACAAACCTAAACATGCCGCTAGTGTATGAAAAAAGTAACCAACACCAAGCCCCAGAGCCGCTTTCAGCCCAGCAGATAATTTACCTTTCATTGTATTGGAAACAATATAAATTACATCAGGTCCAGGAATCATGTTGATAGCGAGACAAGCGACAACAAATAATAATAGTGAGTTTGAATCCATTCTTTTCTCCAAATTAACGTCTTGCGGGATAACATTTCATCGAACTACAAGTAATGCAACGTCCAGGTTTCAATTGGTTATATTTAGTATTAACAACACGTTACTAATACTACAGCACTGCGCGAAGAGCACAATCATGAACAGTGATACGAATTAAATTATGGGCCTTTGTTAGCCCTTTGAATGATAATATTTAGCATCGTTTGGTTGTAAGCTTTTTCTAGCCAGCAGCTCTTATGGAAGTTAACAAATCGGCTACTTAGTATACTTAATAGACCGTCAAATCAGATAGATTATCTATTCTTATTTCTTCAAGCCTTTTGTGCTTCATTTTCCTGCCTCACTAAGCAGCAACTTAATACTTGCTACACCAAAAAATAACGCGAACACGCCTTCAAAAACTGCTTTGGATCTGAGATAGGTTTGTCTGACCTTTTTATGCGCGAAAAGAAAAGCATAGCCAAAGAAAACCAAAGCACTAACCAGCCCCACAACAAAAATGACCGACAACAATTCCAACGGACTGGCCGTAGGAGGAACCCCTATCGAATAAAGCGCACCGAAAAACAGAATAGCCTTTGGGTTAGTTAAGTGAATTAACACTCCGGTTAAGTAGTTACCCTTCTTTGTCGTTACGTATGTTTTGGGTAACTTTAGCTGCTCGATGTTACAGGCAGAATGTACAGACTTTAAAGCCAAATATAAAAGATAAAATGCCCCACAATATCTAAGAATTTCAAAAAGCCAAACATTGCTATAGAGTATGGTTGCGAGACCAAAAGCGGCTGAGGTTGACCAAAATAAAGACCCCGTTAAAACACCTGCAGCCAAATACCCACCAAAGCGTCGACCGTGGTTCATTGACGTGCCTGCTATCGCAAGAGTTGCAGGTCCGGGGCTAACGATGGCAGCGATAGCTGATACGACAATCAGTGAATAATTTATCTCTTCCATTTTTACTCTAAGCCTCCAAATAGAGTTTTATCAACACTTATCGCGGAATACTCAATTGAACGTACATCAGAAGCGTAATACTCATTAAAACACCAAGTGTCACGAATCGAGTTGAGATTCTTTGGTATTTTACTGCTCCAAAATAACATCAAATCCGCCATAAATGAGACGCTTTCCATCAAAGGGCATTGGGTTATTATCTGGACTCATTCGGGGATCACCCATGATCCGCTGCCACCCTGAGTCCCGAACTTCTTTTGAAGGCCAGACTACCCACGAAAACACAACGGTTTCGTTGCTTTCAGCGTTAACTGCCATGGGAAATGATGTGATCTCACCATCTGGTACTTCACTCCCCCACGTCTCAACAACCTTTAAGGCCCCAAACTCCCTGAACATTTCTGCTGCTATTTTTGCGTGTGCGATATACTTTTCTTTATTCGCTGTCGGTACTGCAGCGACAAATCCATCAATGTATGACATAAGTAAACTCCTTTCATTGGAGTTATAACCATAGCTCAATAAAAAGAATGCACATGATGCCAAACCATAGAAGCAGGTACGTAATACAGCTTGAGAGCTACATTCCTAGCTTGGACTTTATATGCATATTTGAAAGGTATGTGTTTGGATCAAGCTTGGTTAGCATATTTATAATCTCCAAAACACTCGAATACTCAATACGTTCCTCTTCAGCATGCCCGATCCCACCTATTGTAAAGTGAGTAAAGCGGTAATCACGATAAACGTTTTGCAGCTGGCTAGAAATATCTTTGAGTAATCTTTTACTGAGGGCGAATACAGGGTATTCACTACTTTCTGAAAGCTCTGCTGTAGAGCCAATAGATACAATATTGCATTTATCGTTAAGTGAACCTAAAGCGTTAAGTTCATTGACTAGATTAAGAAACCCAATCGGGCCAACATTCATAAACTCAATCAGTTCGTTTGTTGTCAATTCTGAAGACTCTCCCCACATGGACGCCAAATAAACGATGATGTCAAACTCTACACCTTTGAAGCACGTGTAATCTGGTTTTTTATCGGGATCAACGTCAATACAAACAGAAACTACTCCATCCTCAACTAGCTTTGATCTAGAAATCGTATAAATTTCTGTACCCTGTAAGTTCGTAGCCAAAAACCTTCCTAGCCCCTTACTACCTCCAACAATTAAAATCTGCATAACCCCGTTCCTTCGTTAAGGTTGTCTTTCATATTATCCGCCAAACTGTGCATTAGGCATCACTTTAACGTTTCTGTTGTTTGCTTCTAGCCCTACTTAGTTCTATCTTCAATTTCATCGAATGGTTCAACTGAAATACGCTCTGCAATTTCACTCATCTTCTTCATTTTTTCTGGGTTACTAGTTCCCCAAAACCGCTCCCAGTCTTCACGTGTTCGCCACTTGGCAATAGTTAAAACCTTTTCCGGTACATCGTAAGAACGAAGCATAAAACTACCAAGCGCCCCTTCTACTGACTGATGAATTGAATCTGTCGTCGAACGCCATATATTTTGAAACTCATCCATTTTTTCACTTGGCACACGCCATTCATACACAACTCTAAACATAACACTTCCATTAAAATTTCTAGATTTAATACGGCAAAGTATCAGGAACACTAAGCCAGGTTAATAGATGAATAAAGCAACATAGTAGAGCGTAGAACAACCTAAAAAACAAAGCGTAAACGCTCTAAATCACTCCGATTCGATTAGTCATGCACACATTCAAAGATTTCGTATTGACGTTTAACATTGGCAGTTACTTTTCCCCAATGTGAGGCTTGAACTCTTTCCTGATGTTGTTTAAAAGAGGCTTTGTCGACGAACTCCTCATAGACATCAAAACGAAAAGGATTAGTCGAGCTTTGAGTCACAAGAAAAGTAAGGCAGCCCGGCTCTTCTAACGTGAGCCTTTTGTGAGTTATTAACGCATGTTTTACTAATTCTAGATCCTTTTCTGGAACTAAAATAAAGCCTTTCAATGTTACTTTCGACATATCATCCTCTCGCCCCTGTTAAGAAGTAGCCAACACGCCCTCAATCTCAACCATCATATCGCAAATGTGAATCTCACCATGAATTAAAATGCCACGTGTTAGGAATCTATTTCTAATGCCCTATCGACTTACGAGCATAAGGTTATCTCTACCCTTTCTTTGCCTTTACCGATGTTCTTGCGTTTTAATTGAATTTGGCCGACTTCTGATGTGCGCTTTAAATGAGTGCCACCGCAAGGTACTTGCGCAAACCCGTCCACTCTCCAATACCTTCTTTCACTCTCTTGATCGGAAAAGTCACTAATAATAACTGAATCAGAGTTAATCAAATCTTGCACATCAGTTTCAATTTCTTTCAATAGCGGGCCAATATTTTCTGACCACTCGAAATCTATGCGACTCTTATTTTCAGAAATATGCGCGCCTATCTTAACAATGCCTTCCCGGCGCTGATAAAACATCTCAAGCACCACTTCAGCCGCAAAGTGTAGCTTCATTAAGGCGTATCTACGCTTCCAATCAATATTCGTAGTTACAATGTCACCAAGAGTAAAATTTGGAGAGGATTCCAATGTGTAAATAAGTCGAACACCTAACTTTTGAGCAATCAAAACCGGAATACCATTAATCGTTCCTTCATCACTCTCTTGGCCTCCAGACTCTGCAAAGAAGATAGTCTGGTCCAATTCAACCTTATTTCCGTCTACATTGGTCACTCTTGAGTTAAGTTCTGTTTGGTAGGGATTAACCCAAAATAATTTCTCGCTCATGCTGCTATCCTTGCAGTAAGTCCTATCCTTGATAGTACATTCAGTGACCACCAAGTCAATTCAAGAAACCTCGCCGTCAAGTGTAAGGCTGTGTATTGAGTACGAGCAGGCTAGATCTATTAGATGCTTTTAAGGCCGGGTACTAAACGCTGTCTAGGGGTTTAGCTAACAACCCGTAAATTGCTGAATCTGAGACTACTCCATTCACTTCCCAACGCTGCCTTAGGAAACCTTCCTTTATAAAACCTAACCGTTCCAAGACTTTACCTGAAGAAGCATTGTCTGGATCTATCTCAGCCTCGATTCGACGTAGATTCAGTGTTTTGAATGCGTGTTCGATTAATGCAGTTCCCGCCTCTAATACAATGCCTTTACCCCAGAAATGACGACTAACGCCAAAGCCAATTTCTGCGCGCCTAGACTCTTTCACGTGATTAAACAGCATTATCTTACCCAGAAGTTGGCCATTGCTCTTTAGGAAGATGCCTAGTGTCACTTCTGTATTGCTATTCATGGCCTGTGTACTCTTGGCTATAAATGTCCGCGCTTCTTCAATTGAAACCCAAGGGCCAGTGTTCCAATATTTCATGACCTCATGGTCTGAGAAGATATCAAACAATTCGCTTGCATCATGTTCAACTAGCTCTCTTAGAATTAATCGTTCCGTTTCAATCTTTGTTACTAACATTTAGGAGTCAGCCTTTTGGTTTGTTATTGGTGACGAAAATCCAATAAAAGTGTGAGACACGTAATACAAATGATTTCGTGTGAGACTTTTAAACAAGCTCAACGCACGGTAAAAGCGCCACGTGTAACGACTCTATATTGAAGCAAATTTTAGACATTCAAGTGCGTCAACAAGTAACCGCTGAACGCATCAAAGCTTGGAGTGAGTTGATCATAAATCCTAAACTCAGGCTCAAAATAGTCCATATACTTTATTATCGCTTAGTGACGATTTCCTTCAGTACTCTGGCTGGGTTACCACCAACAACGACATTGTCTCCAAAACTCTTTGTAACGACTGCGCCAGAGGCTACCACCACGTTGTTCCCAAGTGTTACGCCAGGGTTGATTACGGCATGGCCACCTATCCAAC
This sequence comes from Vibrio sp. 1562, assembly GCF_033340155.1. Lineage (NCBI taxonomy): Bacteria > Pseudomonadati > Pseudomonadota > Gammaproteobacteria > Vibrionales > Vibrionaceae > Vibrio > Vibrio sp. 1562. The sequence continues at coordinate 3,091 of NZ_JAWOVY010000038.1, read as the reverse complement.
AATTGTCACCAATGTTTATGGGCTTTGCTAGCTCTAAACCACTGTTCCTCTCGATAGGATCTAAGGGATGAGTCGCAGTATAAATGCCAACTTGCGGCCCAAGTAAACAGTTATCACCAAACTTAACTTCCGCAACATCCAAAATCACACAACCAAAATTAGCGTAGAAATTATCTCCAACGTGAATGTTGGATCCGTAGTCGCAATTGAAAGAAGATTCAACATGAATATCGTCCCCTGTTGTGCCGAACAAGCGCTTAGTTATTTGAACTCGCTTTTGTTTATGCTCAACAGAGGTAGCATTCAATTTTTCAGTTAGTAACCTAGCGCTCAACCTTAACTTTAATAACTCTTCATCACTTGGGTCATAAAGCTCACCTGCTAACATTTTCTCTTTTTCTGACATAAAACTTGGACTCCAATACCAATTTTCTTACAACGCTACATTAAGTATGTGAGTAACGCTACCACCTAAACGAGGTTATTTCACCACGAAAACAAAGCCCAACTTGAACCCAAGTCCTCAGCGCTATCAATTTTTTCAACAAGTTAGTGAACTACCACCACCGTTCTCACTAACTTATCACCGAGCCGTTGCCTCTTTTTACCAAGAATGAAAATTGAGTCAATAAAACCGAAGAATGGAGTAATAACATTTCGAAAGAGCGACTGAAAAATATTGCACTTTTTACCCGTTCTTGCACTTATAACTGCAATGCCCAAAAGTTTTTTACCCACACTTTGACCATTTGGTAAACAATCAGAAAAAAGGTAATACGATACAGTCGCAGTTACTGCTGTAGCGCGCACAAGCTCTTTTTCAATACCGATTTCTAAGCCGACCCATAAAACGAGAGTAAAAATGCTAAAACTGACAAAAAGATCAATCATTTGTCCAACACACCTAACTCCCGGACTAGCCAAAACGTAATTTTCTAGAGTAAATTTTCCTGCATTTTTCATTTTAAAATTTGGACTAACAATTGTTTATTTGTGAACTAACGCTATTGAGACAGTAACATCCCCACTAAACCTAATCCATACTTCCGTAAAGCACGGTCGAACCTGATTTTGCTATTTTTTCAATATATTACCACGCTCGTTCTAAAGGCTAGATTGGTAATATTTCAACATCTCTTCTTGATTAAGCGCTTTACTTTCTAACTTTTGTTGATCTTTAAAGATTTGAGCTAATGAAGGGAGAATTGAGCGATTTACTTTATAGTCATCAGACCAAAGTTTCCCTCTCATCACCGCTTTCGCACAATGAAAATACATACTCTCTATGACTATTTTGATAACAACCTTAGGATCTTTACTTCCATCGGGGCAAGCAGATATCAAGTTGGCGTCGGTGTGAATACTTGCGATTCCTTTAATACGGAGCACTTCATCAATACCATTTACCATCAATAACAACCCTACCTTGGGGTTACTAATGATATTTTTTAGACTATCGATACGATTGTTCCCCGAGCTATCAGGGAGCAACAATGTTGATTCATCTAAAACTTTTACGAAGCCAGGCTCTCCTCCTTTAGGAGAGAGATCGATATACCCTTGTGAATCAGCGGTACTTAGAACTGCAAAATGGCAATTATTAATTAATGTAATCGCATGAACATCCAGCACAGGCAGAGCTTTATTTTTAGCTCTCGCACTTGGCTCTGCGTAAATTTCTTTTAACTGCTCTATTGTTTTAATTTCACTCATTCAATGTTATTCCTTCACTATCGTATAATGCTTTGCTTGTAAGCAAGCAGTAACTCTGACTTCTTGTATAGGCACTAGACCTAACTCATCGTAAAAATACTACGAGTACAAGTTGTCTCTTTAATGCCTTGTTATCTGAAGATTTAAAGTTTTTCACTAAACTCCCCACACTGCTTACACTTATAACCATGCTTGTAAAAAAACAGTGGAAAACCCAGTAAAATAAAAACTAAGAAAGCTGGGCGTTTACCTTTTGTAAATGCAAATAGATCTTTACTACCACATTTAGGGCAAACGTCTTTTTCTTCATCAACGTCAACTTCATTTCCCAATGATTCTGAGAAATCGCTACTAAGTATTTGTTTCGCATCTTCTGCATCACTTTCGGCCACCATCAGACGGACGCCGCCTATTGCATTTGAATAAAGCCACTGAGTATTTACCGTGTGCTCGTCAGCGATGTAACTTTCTATTCCGACACTATCTAGGCTTGCTCTCGCAATATGAGCTTCATGAGGAAAAGAAAACCTTGCTACTACAATCACATATTGCTCCTTGTGGGAAAGCGCTCCCGTAAGGTATAAGAAACGCTAATTGGAAATGCCATGTGTAGTATTTCTTTTTGAACAATTTATTAGCCCACTACAGACTAATACATATACCCTAACCAATCTATATGACCAACAGCCCAAGTTTTACCGCTGATAGGTTTAACATATAAATCATCTAGTTGCTCTACAGCGACACCGTAATTTTTATGTTCGTGAACTCGCAACCAAGAACTTAGAGAGTTAAGACGCATATAACCATTAGCCACATAAAAACGCTCCAAATCGGAGACTAAAATGATGAAGTCGACATCTTTAGTGGACGCATACTCGCTGAGTTGAGACAACATTTTTGTGCCAATACCTTGTCTTTGAACTGTGCTCTCGACACAAAAGTCACTCACACCTAATACTTTATAAATTTCATCACCAACGCGAACAGCTCTGTAGTCTAATCCCATGTAACCAACTAACTGATCACCTTCGTAATTCAGAACTCTCATATGCGGGAGTTGCTTATAGTAAGAGCGAGTAACTTGGTGTTCAGGAAACGACTTGTTTCTAAGAGCTTCAATTGCATTATGCTGCGCTTTAGATAACTCGATTTCTGGGTAAATATCCATATTTGACCTTTGAGTATTAATGACCTTTTGGAGTTGAGCAACGCAATACAAAAGCCGCCGCATACCGCCTTAAACACGAAAACCAACGCATAGTAAAAATGCCACGCGTTGCGAATCGCTATTGAACAGTTTGTATGGATAATAAGTACTCCAATCGGGTAAGGTGAGACCCAGACTTTAGCTGCAACTAAAGTTCTTCTATCTGGT
>NZ_JAWOVY010000037.1:0-22502 GCF_033340155.1 Vibrio sp. 1562 | reverse complement strand
TGGTGCCGACTACCGGAATCGAACTGGTGACCTACTGATTACAAGTCAGTTGCTCTACCTACTGAGCTAAGTCGGCACACTTTATTCTTTGTGCTTTTGTCCGTGTTATAACATTTCGTTAAGACACCAACAAATCAAATTGTGGTGCCCGGAGGCGGAATCGAACCACCGACACGAGGATTTTCAATCCTCTGCTCTACCGACTGAGCTATCCGGGCAACGGAGCGCTATTAAACGGATTTTCCCGCGTTGCGTCAACCACTTTTTTTAAATAATTTCAAAAAAGTGGTTGTTCGAACGCTTTTTATTCAACTGTCACTACAAAGTTTGCTTCGAGTTAAATTCCTTTTTGAAATTTGTAACTTTTTCTAGGTAGCGACGCGCTTCTGCGTTCGGGTGTTTCTTGGTTAACGCCCAATAAACTTGGTTGGGTTGCAATGAATTAAGATCTTGCATTGCGCGTTTGCGATCACTGCGATGAAATGTGTTTAAAACTCCTCCAGTACCGCCATTGTAAGCTGAAATCATGCTGTACTCGAGAGAGGTAGGGTGGCGGACTTCTCTTAAATAACGATTTTTTAAGATATAGAAATACGCAGTACCAGTATCTATGTTGTTTTCTGGATTAAACAAATATTCAGGGCTTGGTTGGCCCGAGCGCTTTTTCACGAGTTTGAACACATCTCGTCCCGCTGTTTTAGGTACAACTTGCATTAGGCCATATGCATTTGCCCAACTTACCGCGTATGGGTTGAAACTGCTCTCGGTTTTAATAATGGCGTATATCAAGTCTTCTGGAATGTCGTATTTCTTGGAAGCTCGACGCACGATATCGGCGTATTGGTAGCTGCGTGTTGAAAAGTGGTCTTCAACCATGGGAATTTCGACGTAATACGCTTTCTTGAAATCTACATTTTTGGTTTTTATTTTATTTGCGATGAGGTATTCCGCAAATCGGTTTGCCCGCCAAGACCATTGAATTGGCTTATTGTCTTGGTCGACAACTTGTTTATACAGGAATGGTTGCCCCTCTAACGTGATACCTTTAGAGGAGAATAAGTCGACGTGCGCGGGATCGTCTGGTGTTAATAAGGTGGTGACAATCGCGTCTTTTAGGTGTTTTTGGGGCTCGGTCGGTGATACGGTCTCTATCGTGATCACGCCTTTGCGAAAGTCGACCTCGGCGCGGCTAAGGTAGTTATCGATGTACTTAACGTAATTACTCTTGCCAGCGTACTTGATTTCTTTTTTACCCCAGCGCTTTTGAATATTGCCTGAAAAGCTATTGATTAAGGCATCTAGCGCCGCAGTATCTTTTTCAAATTGTCCTGGTAGCTCAGCTAAGTTATTGGCAAAACGGTTTGTTGGCTCGTAGTTGACGTCATAAATCTTTTCGACGAATTCACGGCTACAGCCTGCCATTAAAAGTGCGGCAGCAATAAAGACAATTTTTTTCATAAGTATCAGAGTTATTGAAGGTAATAGAAAAATGACACCACAAATGGTTGTGATGTCATTGTTTAACTCAAGCGACTTTATTCGCTCGGAGGTGTGTAACCTTCGATATGAACGTCTTTTCCTTCAAAGAGGAAATTTACCATTTCTGTTTCGATCAGTTTGCGGTGTTCTGGATCCATCATGTTGAGTTTCTTCTCGTTGATCAACATGGTTTGTTTGTGTTGCCACTGAGCCCACGCTTCTTTCGAGATGTTGTCGAAAATGCGTTTACCTAGTTCACCAGGGTAAAGTTGAAAGTCTAGACCTTCGCCTTCTTTCTTTAGTCGAGCACAAAATACAGTGCGGCTCATAATGACTCCTTGTATTCAATTAACGAAGTTCGTGGGGTAGCGTTTCCAGCAATAGTTTTACTGGCGCGGCTAAACCGACTTCTTCAGGTTTAGATAAGTTATACCAAAGACCTTTGTTGCCTTCCATTATCACGTCCGGTTGCTTTGATAAATCAATCAAAATTGGCGTGATATCTAGGTGGTAATGGCTGAATGTATGACGAAAGGTAATCAGTGTTTGCTTCTGTTTGATATTGCTGGCTTGAATGCCGCGTTGATCCAGTAGCAATTCAATGTCGCTTTCTGCATCCACATGTTCGGTTTGTGGGAAGCAGAATAAGCCACCCCAAATGCCTGTTTGTGGTCTTTGCTCCAACCACACCTCATGACCATTTTCGGTGTTGTGGTGAAGCATCACGAAACGAGTTTGCTTGATTGGCTTATCTTTCTTCGGTTTTTTGCCCGGGTAGTCGAGCACATTACCTTGTTGCTTTGCCACACACAGATCAGCAACAGGGCAGAGGCTACATTTGGGTTTGCTGCGTGTGCAGACCATTGCGCCCATGTCCATCATTGCCTGGTTATACTTATCTACATCCGTTTGTGGGGTGTGCGTTTCGGCAATTTCCCACAGCTGGTTTTCAACCTTTTTTTGTCCTGGCCATCCTGCAACTGCGAAACAGCGGGATAGGGTGCGCTTCACGTTACCATCAAGAATCGCGTGTGGTTGTTTATACACAGACGATAAAATGGCGGCAGCGGTAGAGCGACCAATCCCCGGTAGGGCGTTCATTTTCTCTATATCAAGAGGAAACTCACCATTGTATGTAGAGGCGACCTCTTGTGCTGCTTTGTGAAGGTTACGGGCTCGGGCGTAGTACCCTAAGCCAGTCCAAAGGTGTAGGACTTCATCTTGCTCAGCATTGGCAAGATCGATCACGGTTGGAAAGCGCTCCAAGAAACGTTGGTAATACGGAATAACCGTAGTGACCTGAGTTTGCTGAAGCATAATTTCAGACAACCAGACACTGTATGCGGTCTTATTTTGTTGCCACGGAAGATCTTTTCTTCCATATGCGTCATACCATTCTAGGATGGCACTGGCGAAAGGTGTCACGACTTGCTCTGTATTCTATTATTGGTTAGGTGCAAAATTGCACCACATAATGGGCAAGAAGTACAACGGATAAACAGTAGGGATATAAAGAGGTGTGTCGTTGCTTTTGGGTTGCCATAGACCAAGAGCTCAACAAATACTTGCACCTAAGTAAATTCTTTGGATAATCCCCGCTTTGATTAATCAATGTGCAGGCAAAATCAATGAGTGAAGTAACCACTAACGAATACAACGAAGACGGAAAGCTGATCCGCAAAATCCGCAGCTTTGTACGCCGTGAAGGGCGTTTGACTAAAGGTCAAGAGAGCGCGATGAATGAATGCTGGCCTACGATGGGTATTGACTTCAAAGCTGAACTTCTCGATTGGAAAGAGGTGTTTGGCAACGATAACCCTGTAGTGCTTGAGATCGGTTTTGGTATGGGTGCTTCATTGGTTGAAATGGCAAAGAACGCGCCAGAGAAAAACTTCATCGGTATCGAAGTTCATAGCCCAGGCGTTGGTGCTTGTCTTGCCGATGCTCGCGAAGCGGGAATTACTAACCTGCGTGTAATGTGTCACGATGCGGTAGAAGTATTCGAACACATGATCCCAAATGGCAGCTTATCGACACTGCAATTGTTCTTCCCAGACCCTTGGCATAAGAAGCGTCACCACAAGCGTCGTATTGTTCAATTAGGTTTTGCGGAAATGGTGCGTGAGAAGCTTATCCCTAATGAAGGTATTTTCCACATGGCGACCGACTGGGAAAACTACGCAGAGCACATGATTGAAGTGATGAACCAAGCGCCAGGTTTCGAAAACATTGCTAAAGATGGTGATTTCGTTCCTCGTCCAGACGATCGCCCGCTAACGAAGTTTGAAGCTCGTGGTCACCGTCTTGGTCACGGTGTTTGGGATATCAAATATAAGCGTATTGCGTAACCAGAGGAGTTCATGGGATGTACCATTACGCGATATTAGCGAATCCGGGTCATAACCGAATTTACTTTGATAGCGCAATGACCATTGCCTGTTCTGAGCTAAAAGCAATTTTAGCTTCACAAGGCGTGGATGTGACAGAAATTGGTAGTAAAGACGTTGGCTTACCTGCTGCGTTGGTGTTTTCTTGTCAGGAAGCGCTAACCGATGAGCAGGCGCGAAGAATCGCAGCCTCTTCGATTTACTATGCGCTATTTGAAGTGCGCGAAGATGGTTTACTTCGACCAGTTCAAGCGCCCGTATTTAACACTTTCCCGGAAAGTATGAGCCAGATTTTGCGCTACACCGGGAAAACAAACGAGCAGTTTACCCGTTTGATGGTGAATATCGGCATTAGTGCGTCCAATACGGGAAGTGAACAACTGACCTTAATGGATCCAATGTGTGGTAAAGGTACAACCTTATTTGAAGGCTTGATCCACGGTTTGAACGTGGTAGGGGTTGAGATCAACGCCAAGTGGGTGCAAGAGATCCAGACCTTTATTGTTAAGTTCATGAAGAATGGCCGCTTTAAGCACAAAGTGAGCAAAGAAAAGCGCACTGCGGGTGGCAAGAAAGTGGCGGATGGTTTCGTGGTTGAAGCTGCAGCAAATAAAGAAGATTACAACCAAGGCAATCTTCAATTTATGAAGCTGTATTCGGCTGATACTCGTATCGCTGATCAAGTCGTGAAAAAGAACTCAGTTGATGTGATGGTGTCTGATCTGCCTTATGGCGTGCAGCACGGCAGCAAAAATGCCAAGGACAGCAAACTGAACCGTAGTCCACTAGAGCTTTTAAAAGAGGCTCTGCCTGCATGGAAAGTGGTATTGAAAAAGCAAGGTTCAGTGGTGTTGTCTTTCAATGAATTCACATTGAAATGGAAAGATGTCGCGGCATTATTTGAAGAGCAAGGTTGGAAGGTACTTTCAGAAGAGCCTTACATCGGTTATCTTCACCGTGTTGATCAATCTATCAACCGCAATATTATTGTGGCAGTAAAACCATAATCGACTTGAGTCGAACGAACCCTATGGAAAAGCCAACGACACGTTGGCTTTTTTTACCTCTGAGCTCAACGAGTTCTCTTGTAAATAGAAGGTAGAGAATGAAACCGACAGTGGAAATTTTGACAGATATTTTGGCGGAAGTACGCCCTTTAATCGGCCAAGGTAAAGTGGCTGATTACATTCCTGCTCTGGCAAAAGTACCCAGCAACAAGTTAGGTATTGCGGTATACACCAACGAAGGTGAGGTTATTAAGGCGGGTGATGCCGATGAACCTTTCTCTATCCAATCTATTTCAAAAGCATTGAGCTTGACGTTAGCGATGTGCTTGTACAAGCAAGAAGAAATTTGGTCTCGAGTGGGAAAAGAGCCTTCGGGGCAGGCATTTAATTCGCTAATCCAGCTAGAAATGGAGCAAGGTATTCCTCGTAATCCATTTATAAATGCTGGAGCGATAGTAGTGGCGGATTTGTTACAAACTCGCTTATCTGCGCCTCGTCAGCGCCTGTTGGAGTTTGTGCGTCAGCTTTCTGGTGATACCCATATTGTGTATGACAAAGTCGTTGCGGCATCCGAAATGATGCATGGTGACCGTAATGCGGCGATTGCATATCTCATGCGTTCTTTTGGCAACTTCGAAAATGAAGTGATTCCAGTACTACAAAATTACTTCCACGCTTGTGCGCTGAAGATGAGTTGCGTCGATTTGGCTAAAACGTTTAGCTATTTAGCAAACAAGGGCACATCGGTACAAACGGGCAAGCCTGTAGTTTCTCCTGTGCAAACCAAACAACTTAATGCACTGTTAGCAACGTGTGGCTTGTATGATGGCGCGGGCGAGTTTGCTTATCGCGTTGGTATGCCTGGTAAGTCTGGTGTTGGTGGTGGCATTATTGCGGTAGTACCTGGTGAAATGACCATTTCAGTATGGTCTCCAGAGCTTGATCCTTCAGGTAACTCGCTTGCTGGTACTAAGGCGCTTGAGCTGCTCTCAGAGCGAATTGGCCGTTCAATTTTCTAATGTTGGAAATGTGTCAACCTTATTTAGGATGGTACTGTTTCTAAATAAAAAGCCTCTCAATTGAGAGGCTTTTTTTGTTTTGGGGTTGCGTTAGTCTTCGCTTTCTTCGGCCATAAAGGCTTCGAGCAAATCATTAAGGAAGAGCTTCCCTTTTTCAGTAATTTGCCAATGGGTAGCCGTTTCACTCAGGTAGCCCATTTCTATCGCCCAGTCGATGGTTTCTTGAATCGTACTGAGCGGTAAGCCCGTGGTGTCCACATAATCTTGCTTCGGACAGGCTTCGATTAAGCGGAATCGGTTCATAAAAAACTCGAATGGACGATCTTCATCCGCGACGACATGTTCTGTATGCAGATAAGGTTTGACCATATTTTGATAAGCCGCTAAATAGCCTCGCGGGTGTTTTACCTTTGTCGTTCGAATAATACGTCCGTCGGTAAAACTGAGTTTGCCATGAGAGCCACAACCGATACCAAGGTAATCACCAAAGCGCCAGTAGTTGAGGTTGTGCTGACACTGATAGCCCGGCTTGCTGTAACCGGAGATTTCATATTGCACATAACCCGCGGCTGCAAGTTTTTGGTGTCCGAGCTCGAAAATATCCCACAAGTCATCATCGTCAGGTAGCGTTGGTGGCTTGTAGTAGAACATGGTGTTTGGTTCGATGGTCAGCTGATACCAAGACAAGTGCGGCGGTGCCAACTCAATCGCTTTGTCCAAATCTGCCAAGGCTTGTGCGATGCTTTGATCAGGTAAGCCGTGCATGAGATCGAGGTTAAAGCTGTTCAAACCGATTTGGTGCGCCAGCTTAGCAGCATTGACGGCTTCGTCTTGGCCGTGAATGCGCCCCAAACGCTCAAGCTTCTGCTGCTCAAAGCTTTGTACGCCGATAGAGATACGCGTTACACCAGCTTTGCGGTAGCCAACAAAACGCTCTGCTTCGATGGTGCCTGGATTCGCTTCCATGGTTATTTCGATTTCAGGCTTGAACGGGATACGCGCTTCAATGCCCTTAAGTAGACGCTCGATGCCTTCTGCCGAAATCAAACTCGGCGTACCACCACCAATGAAGATTGAATGCAGTGGACGAGGCGCTTCGTTAAGTCGGTATTTCTCAATGTCGGTATCCAAATCTTCTAAAAGGGCACTGATGTACTCTTCTTCTGGAATCTCGGTTTTGAGCGCGTGAGAATTAAAGTCGCAATACGGGCACTTTTGCACACACCACGGGATGTGTACATACAAGCTGAGTGCTGGGGGCGTTAACATGGTCTAATTCGCTCGTGATTACTGAGACACTTGCTCAGACAGTTGAGCAAACAACGACTTGAGCGCTTTACCGCGGTGAGACAGTTGTTTCTTACGTGCAGGTTCAAGTTCGGCTGACGCACAGTTGTCTTCAGGAACAAAGAAGATTGGGTCGTAGCCAAAGCCATTTTCACCGTGTGCTTCAGTTAGAATTCGGCCTTCCCATTTACCGTGACAGACGATAGGCGTTGGGTCGTTCTCGTGACGCATGAGGACTAATACGCAGTGGAAACGTGCTGTACGCTCTGCTTCTGGTACGCCTTCCATTGCCGCTAGCAATTTTTCTAGATTCTCTTGATCAGATGCGCTCTCGCCTGCGTAACGTGCAGAGTAAATGCCCGGAGCGCCTTTTAAGAAATCGACTTCTAATCCAGAGTCGTCTGCAATGGCAGGAAGCCCTGTTTCTTGTGCGGCATGGCGAGCTTTAATGATTGCGTTTTCAATGAAAGTTGTACCCGTTTCAGCTACTTCCGATACATTGAATTCACTTTGCGCTAATACTTCAAAGCCGAAGTCAGACAACAAATCTGCCATTTCACGAACTTTGCCTTGGTTACCAGTTGCTAGCACAATTTTTTTCATGGGAATCTCTTTTAATAGTGATAGAGGAGAACAAATCGTTCTCCTCTAGATATTCTTTAACTAATAAGTGGTTTTTAGCCTGCTTAGATCCAAAAGCTTTTGGAACATCACAACCCAATTACTCTTCAACATAAAACTTCTGGGTGAATTTAAGCTTACCTGAGCCTTTGTTTCCAGCTTTTACGTCAATATCGAAAGTAAAAGTTTCTTCGTGGGTAATTGGTAGTTCGGCTAAATAGTATATCGCATTGCCTTCTTTGACTTCACGAAAGGTCAAGGTCTGAGTTTGGCCGATAAGGTTCTTCGCGCGTCCAGCAATTTTTGCTTCTAATGCTGGCTTACCCAATGAAGCTCTATCTAACACGCTAATATTAACCACAGCGAGGTATCCATTACGTTTGATATCGTAGCTACGTGCGACTTTGGGTGTTAGGAATGTTGAGTTAAACGCGACATAGTGTACTTCGATATCTTTCATATTTTTAAACTGATCGGCGAAGCTTGGTAACGACAACAGGCTAATCAGTAATGCGGTAATCCATTTGCTCATTGTTACTTCCTCAAAGCACTTGTTATAAAACAACCATAGCTGCAATTTTACCTTGGTCAGGGGGTAAAAAATGCGTACTCAGTCGTTGGTATTAGTAAGTGTGGTACAAAATCGTAAATAAAAAGCCATCATATGATGGCTTTAATTTCTGTCGGTATCTGGGTAGGCGATTCTATCCGAATTTGTTTGTGCCGTCCTAATTCACCTTTTTCTATGTGAACCAAGCCCTTAGCGATTTTAAACTGCTTGGCTAAGAACTTAGTTAGGTGTGCATTAGCTTTGCCATCGACAGGTGGAGCAGTAATGGCGATTTTTAGCTCTTCACCATGCAAGCCAACGATTTTATCGCGGCTAGCTTTAGGTTGAATATAGAGCTTCAGGATGATGTCCTCACCATCTTGCCAAACTGCAGCTGACATTATAGCTGGAACCAAATTGGACCAATGATATCGCCCATTAAGAAGTTCGCGAACTGCAAGCCGATAAATAACACCAGTACGCTTAAATCAAGACCACCAATAGCCGGAAGAATACGACGGATTGGAGCGCACATTGGCTCGGTCAGTTGATGGAATACGTACTCGATAGGGCTGCGGCCTTGGCTTACCCAGCTCAAAATTGCACGGATCAATAGTACCCAGAACAATAGGCCACCTGCGGCTTTGATTAATGATAATAAGCCCAAGAATAAGAAGTCAGCGCTGAAAGAGACGGAACCGTTCGAAGCTATTAGGATAAGCACGACAAATTTAAGCACACACAACACGTAGGCAAACAACACGGTTGCTAGGTCAATATTCCCCACGGAAGGGATAACGCGGCGCAATGGACCAATGACCGGCTGAGTCGCTTTTACTATGAATTGCGAGAATGGGTTGTAGAAGTCTGCGCGCGCAGCTTGCAACCAAATTCGCAAAATTACGACCATGATGTACAGGTCAAATAGGGTTGAGATGAGAAAACTCATTGAATTCATAAGGTACCCTTAACAAGTGATGGATGATACTAAACGGAGTTCATCCAAATAATTAAAACAGTTTTTCCATTTCTTCCGCGCGAGCCACAGCAGCTTGCATGGCTTTAGCGACAATATCTGAAAGTTGATGTTCGTTGAATGTACGCAGTGCTTCTGCCGTTGTCCCACCTTTCGATGTTACGTTCTCACGCAGGGTCGATAGCTCAGTTTCTGGGTTGCTAACCACCATACTGGCCGCGCCCAGTGCCGCTTGCTGAACCAATAGTCGAGCGGTCTCTTTATCAAAGCCTTGCGCAATCGCTTCTGCTTGCATCGCTTCCATAAACAGGAAGAAGTATGCTGGAGCACTGCCCGCTGCGGCAATCACATTATTGATGCCAGACTCTTGCTCAACCCAGCATACTTTACCGACCGCTTCCATTAACTCTGCGGCAAAAGCTTTGTCGTGCTCGGTTACATGAGTTGGTGCGAACAACCCACTCATACCCAACCCAAGCTGTGATGGCGTATTTGGCATAACACGAACCAAGTTCAATTTGGTGGCTAGCATATCATCCAATCGTGAACAGTTGATGCCTGCGGCAATAGAAATCACCAGTTTATTAGTGAAATCGATCGATTGCAGTGGTTTACAGACATCCGCCATCATTTGCGGTTTTACAGACAATACCACCACATCCGCCTCGGTCGCAGCTTGGATGTTATCGCTGGTGGTACGGATGCCAAAATCTTGTTCTAGCAGAAGGCGACGAGCCTCTGAAGGAGCCGTTGCGGTAATGTTTTGCGCTGGGTATCCGTTAGCAACCAAGCCGGAAACAATGGCTCTCACCATGTTGCCAGCACCAATGAAGGCGATTTTTTTATGTTCCATTTGTCTGATTTCCATCATGATATTTAGAATTTGTTGTGCGCTCAGGTGTATAATGGCGCCGCTGTTACTTACTGCTCCTATTGGCGAGTAAGATGATTGCGCATTTACGCTCTAACGATTGACGACATAACTTATGTCGCGAGTGAGCGTTTTGTTGATTTAGCTGTAGTCTCGTGCGCCGAAAATAGCGGTTCCAATACGAACCATTGTACTACCAGCTTCGATTGCAGCGGTCATATCACCACTCATTCCCATTGATAATGTATCGATTTCTGGGAACTGTGCTTCGAGTGTTTGCTTCAACGTAGCCAACTTCTGAAATTCACGGAGTTGTGATTCGTAGTCAGACACGTTGGCAGGAATCGACATCAACCCTCTTAAAGTGAGGTTGGGTAGGCGAGAAATCAACTCCGCCAGCTCGAATACTTCCGCTTCAGTGACACCAGACTTAGATGCCTCACCACTAGTGTTAACCTGAATCAGAACTTGTAGCGGTTTAAGTTCGCTTGGCCGCTGATCATTCAGGCGTTGAGCAATCTTGGTTCGATCGATGGTGTGAACCCAATCGAAATGTTCAGCAACAAGTCGCGATTTATTGGATTGAATCGGGCCAATGAAGTGCCATTCGATTCGATTATCTGGATAATGCTCGGCAAAGTGCTGAACTTTACTGACGCCCTCTTGAACGTAGTTTTCACCAAAGGCGGTTTGTCCCGCTTGGTAGGCTTCGAGAATTGCCTCGACAGGTTTAGTTTTGCTTACCGCTAGAAGTTGCACTGACTCTGGAGTTCGACCACATTTTTGCTCGTCATATCGAATTTGAGAGGTGATATGTTCAATATTTTGTTGAATACTACTCATAGCTGTACTTTAGACTTAAGGATTTTAAATGGATATCACTGAGTTACTGGATTTTAGTGTAAAACATAATGCCTCGGATCTACATCTTTCTGCAGGTGTCCCACCAATGGTTCGTATTGATGGGGATGTGAGAAAACTAGGCATTCCAGCGTTTACACACCAAGAAGTGCATCGTTTGGTTTTCGAAATCATGAACGATGCCCAACGCAGTGAGTTCGAAGAAAAACTCGAAGTCGATTTCTCTTTTGAGTTGCATAACGTTGGCCGTTTCCGTGTCAACGCTTTCAACCAATCTCGCGGTTGTGCGGCAGTATTCCGTACCATTCCAAGTAGCATTCCAACTCTGGAAGAGCTAGAAGCGCCAGAGATCTTCAAAAAAATTGCGAACGCTGAAAAAGGCTTAGTTCTGGTCACTGGCCCAACAGGTTCAGGTAAATCGACGACCTTAGCAGCCATTGTTGACTACATTAACCGTAATCACAACAAGCACGTACTCACAATTGAAGATCCGATTGAATTTGTTCACAACAACAATAAATGTTTGATCAACCAGCGTGAAGTTCACCGTGACACCCATAGTTTCCAAAACGCACTGCGCAGCGCATTGCGTGAAGACCCGGATGTCATTCTGGTTGGTGAGATGCGTGACAAAGAAACCATCAGCCTTGCGTTAACGGCGGCGGAAACGGGGCACTTAGTGTTCGGCACGTTACATACCAGCTCGGCGGCAAAAACCATTGACCGTATTATCGATGTGTTCCCTGGCAGCGATAAAGACATGGTGCGCTCGATGCTTTCTGAATCCCTTCGTTCGGTTATCGCACAAAAATTATTGAAACGTAATGGTGGTGGCCGTATTGCATGCCATGAAATTATGATGGCAACGCCTGCGATTCGTAACTTGATCCGCGAAGACAAAGTCGCGCAGATGTATTCGATCATTCAAACAGGTGCGGCTCACGGCATGCAAACCATGGAGCAAAATGCTCGTCAGTTAATGGCGCAAGGCATGGTTGCTCGTGAAGAGGTCGATAGTAAGATCGGATTAGAAGTGCAGCAATTCTCGTAACGTTCATACAGATAATGGTGAATACGGAAGATGGATCTAGATAAATTTCTCGAAGGCATGTTGGCGCTGAAAGCGTCGGATCTTTACATCACGGTTGGAGCGCCAATTCTATTTCGTGTGGATGGCGAATTGCGTCCGCAAGGGGAAAAACTCACCGAGAGTGATGTGGCTGCATTACTCGACAGCGCTATGGAACCAGATCGGCGTCAGGAATTTCGTAAAAGTCGCGAGTCGAATTTTGCCATTGTGAGAGATTGTGGTCGCTTCCGTGTGAGTGCCTTTTTTCAACGCGAGTTACCAGGCGCAGTGATTCGTCGTATTGAAACTAATATTCCTACTTTTGAGCAGTTAAAGTTACCGTTAGTGTTGCAAGATTTGGCGATAGCTAAGCGTGGTTTGGTGCTGGTGGTCGGTGCTACTGGGTCGGGTAAATCGACCACCATGGCGGCGATGACAGGCTATCGAAACAGCAATAAAACCGGGCACATTTTGACGGTCGAAGATCCGATCGAGTTCGTGCATGAACACAAGCGCTGTATCGTGACTCAACGTGAAGTTGGGTTAGATACGGAAAGCTATGAAGTTGCGCTTAAAAACTCGCTGCGCCAAGCACCAGATATGATTTTGATTGGTGAGATCCGTAGCCGTGAAACAATGGAATACGCGATGACCTTCGCCGAAACGGGTCACCTGTGTATGGCAACGTTGCACGCCAACAATGCAAACCAAGCTTTAGAGCGCATTCTTCACTTGGTACCGAAAGATCAAAAAGAACAATTCTTGTTCGATTTGTCGATGAACCTAAAAGGCGTGGTTGGTCAGCAGCTGATCCGAGATAAAAATGGGCAGGGACGTCATGGTGTATTTGAGATCTTGCTAAATAGTCCACGTGTGTCGGATTTGATTCGTCGCGGAGATTTACATGAGTTGAAGTCAACCATGGCTCGCTCAAATGAGTTTGGTATGCTGACGTTCGATCAATCTCTTTATAAGTTAGTGATGCAAGGTAAGATCAGCGAAGAGGATGCACTACATAGTGCCGACTCAGCGAATGATCTGCGCTTGATGTTGAAAACGCAGCGTGGTGAAGCATTCTCTACGGGCAGTTTGGCGAACGTTAAGATCGATATGGATTAATCCAATCCAGAAACAAAAAAGGTTGGCAGGAGCCAACCTTTTTTCATTGTGCTTGAAGTGTTTACTCACCCCAAAGAGCTTCAAACCAGCTTTCTAGAATCACCACTGCTGACTGGCAGTCAACATTACCTTTCGATAGGGCTTTGTAGCCGCCCATGCTGAACAACTCCGCACGAGCTTCTGCAGTAGATAAACGCTCATCATGCAGTTCAACAGGCAATCCGTATCGGCCTTGCAGACGCTTAGCAAATTTTCGTGCACGAGGGGTTATGGTCTCAAGGTCTTTACCATGCAGATCGGTCGGTAAACCGACCACTAGCAAATCTGGTTGCCACTCTTTGATTTGCTTTTCGATATCGTCCCAGTTTGGAATACCGTCATTGGCTTTAAAGGCTTTTAATGGGGAAGCTGTACCAGTAATTTCTTGGCCAATAGCGCTACCAATGCTTTTGGTTCCAAAGTCAAAAGCCATAATTGTGCGTGACATAAGGTGTCTCTATCTAATGTAACTGTATATTTGGACTAAGCATGTCCAGAGTCTGCTGAAAGGTGACTTGGGTCGATACCCAGCTTTTCGACCGCTTTCTTCCAACGCTCGTTGATTGGTGTATTAAAGATAATTTCAGGCGTCGCTTCAATGGTGAGCCAAGAGTTTTCGACCAGCTCACTTTCTAATTGGCCTGCACTCCAACCGGAGTAGCCAAGTGCCACTAAGTAATCACTTGGTTCTGCTTCTGTTCCTAACACCGACAGAATATCACGCGAAGTGGTTACCGCGAGGTCATCGGTCATTTGGACGCTGGACTCGTAGTAATCTTTGGGTTTATGCAAAATAAAACCACGATCTTCCGAGATTGGGCCGCCATTGTAGACTGGTCTATCTAGACTGGCTTCAAACAGGCGAGGGTGTACTGGCTGAACTTCCACCTGCTTGAGCATGTTGCCGACGGTGATATCAACAGGAGCATTGATCATCAGCCCCATAGCGCCGTCTTCGTTGTGCTCACAAACGTAGATCACGCTGTTTTGAAAGTACGGATCTTTCATCCCAGGCATGGCAACCAAAAAGTGATTTGTGAGATTCATACTCATACTGACCCTTAACTCTCGTAAATGCCCTTAAGCAAACATCATACAGTTTACCATCTAGGTATGTGCATGAGTTTGCTTAAGTTAATGTACTACGCTCTCTATTAACTGTAATACAGTTTGAGTTATTCGCCTTTTACTCGACGCTCAATCGCATCCATCAGCTTGCCTGTGATTGAGATATCAAAAGCTGCTTCAATTTCGCGAATACAGGTTGGGCTGGTGACGTTGATTTCTGTTAGCTTGTCGCCAATTACGTCAAGGCCAACAAAGATAAGGCCTTTTTCTTTCAATGTCGGAGCAACGGTTTGCGCAATTTTGAGGTCGGTTTCGCTTAGCGGACGAGCTTCACCAGTACCACCAGCGGCTAGGTTGCCGCGCGTTTCGCCTTTAGCAGGAATGCGTGCTAGACAGTAAGGCATAGGTTCGCCATCTACCACTAAGATACGTTTGTCACCGTTGCTGATATCTGGCACGAAGGTTTGCGCCATTGCGTAGTTTTGACCGTGGTTAGTCAATGTCTCGATGATCACAGAGACGTTTGGATCGTTTTCTTTTACACGGAAGATGGACGCGCCACCCATACCATCAAGCGGTTTCAGGATGACATCACCATGTTTTTCACGAAATTCTTTAATTTTCTCTGCTTTTCGCGTCACGATCGTTGTAGGTGTCAGCTCTGGGAACCATGCCGTAAACAGCTTTTCGTTACAATCACGTAAGCTTTGAGGCTTGTTAACGATCAGTGCACCTTGTTCTTCTGCACGCTCAAGGATGTAAGTCGCGTAGATGTATTCAGTATCAAACGGAGGATCTTTACGCATTAGCACCGCGTCTAGCTCAGACAGTTCGATAGTTTGCTCTGATTTGAACTCGTACCAACCGTTTGGATCTTCTTTTAGTTCTACCACTTTAGTATCTGCAATGGCAACGCCTTGATCGAGATGCAGATCATTCATTTCCATGTAGTGGATTTCATAGCCGCGTCGTTGCGCTTCAAGCATCATGGCAAAGCTAGAGTCTTTTTTGATGTTAATGGACGAGATTGGGTCCATTACGATACCGAGTTTGATCATTATTTTTCTCCGTTTTAACCAAGATCGCCGAAACGAACTTGTAAGGCTGTAATTGCTGTCAGAGCCGCTGTTTCGGTACGCAGAACGCGAGGGCCGAGTAGCGTTTCTTCAAATTGGTATTCTCGAGTCATCTCGATCTCTTCAGACGATAAACCGCCTTCAGGACCGATCAGTAGGCGCACTTTTTCAACCGGGGTTGGCAAAGTGTTGATTGAGTATTTAGCACGAGGGTGAAGGTTAAGCTTTAAACCATCGTACTCTTCTTTACACCACTCTTCCAAGCTCATAATTGGACGAATTTCGGGCACGACATTACGCCCACATTGCTCACAGGCACTGATGGCGATTTTCTGCCATTGCGCGAGTTTTTTCTCAAAACGCTTTTGGTCAAGCTTGACGCCACAACGTTCAGAAATCAGAGGAGTGATGGTATTGACGCCAAGTTCAACAGACTTTTGGATGGTGAACTCCATCTTATCGCCACGTGAAATGACTTGACCAAGGTGCAGATCTAAAGGGGATTCAATACTGCTTTCTACACGCTCGGTGATGTTAACCAAAACTGATTTCTTGCTGACTTCACTGATAACCGCTGGGAACTCTGCGCCACTGTCGTCAAAAAGGAGAACGTCTTGGCCTTCTTTCATGCGCAAAACACGACCGATATGGCCTGCTGCGTCGTCACTTAAAGCAAGTGAGCCAAGTTGATGAATGGTTTCTGGATGATAAATTCGAGGGGTACGCATGAGATTTCCAGCAAGAGAATAAACTTAAACCCTAACATGGATGCTTTGCACCGAAAAAACAAGGGGCAAGAAGCGTTTCAATATCAGTAATTGAAACGCTTCGAGGTCGGAGGTTACAGTGCGCGGCAGGCTTCTTGAACAAATGGGTTGTGATTGCCCTGTACTTTTGCAATGCGCTCGTCACGCTCACATTCCCATTTATCGACAGGATAGGTTTTGTTCCAAGCACTCATTAATTGCGTTTGCTGCTTCGACAGTTTGAAACCGTACTCTTTGCTCATGTATAGATAGGTACGAGCAATTGAGCCACGCGCACGGTCTGGTGGCATGACTTTACGCTGCTTAAAGTTCACTTGCATCTCACAGCGACCATAACTCACGCCATCCATACCGTTCCATTGGCTGAAGTTGTAGTTCGAACGGTCACCGTTTACTTCACCAATAGCAGGAGTTAGGTTGTGCAAGTCTGCTTCCATCAAACGAAAAGTTTTGTCTTTTTTCTTACAGTTTTTACGTCCGCCATCTTGCCAGCATTGACGCTGGTGGCCAAATTGCCACGCAGGAACAACGTGCTCCCATTCGATTCGTGCAGCCCGTTTTTCTTGTTTACGGACTTGGTAACCGCAAGAGGCTAAATCGGGTAAGCCTTTCTTGCCTTGCCATTGAATGTTACAGCCACAGTAGAAGCTTGTTGGATGGTCTTGATAAATTTTGACCGCCTCACGTTTGGCAGCAGAGAATGAGCTCGGTGGCGCGGCAATCGCAGTGCTAGAAAGCGCGATAAGCAACAGAGAGAGTAAGTATTTCATGATAAAA
Organism: Vibrio sp. 1562; assembly: GCF_033340155.1. Classification (NCBI taxonomy): domain Bacteria; kingdom Pseudomonadati; phylum Pseudomonadota; class Gammaproteobacteria; order Vibrionales; family Vibrionaceae; genus Vibrio; species Vibrio sp. 1562. Next base: position 5,529 of record NZ_JAWOVY010000037.1, on the reverse strand, counting down.
GTCTTTATAAAGTATGACTTTATTCATGATAACACGCACAAAATAGCTTTAGTGATGAGTAAGTTAACAATAGTTGGCGAAGGGAAGGTTTTGATCAACTCGATCTTTATTTTGGGAACGCAAGTAACACTATGAGGTAAGGGCTACGATAATTGAATACCGGTGAAGTTAAGTGGTTGGCGGCATTTTTGACAAGAGTACGTCGCCTCTTTGCGCAGCACTTTATTATGACGGCGAATCGATAGAGGGTAGGTCATACAACCACAACGATACTCAAAGGTTTTACCTTGAACGGATTTTACTTCAAAGCTGTGAGTGGTTTTGGCTGGTACGTTAAATACGGCTTCCATGACGCCTTTCCATTCTTTACCGTGAGGCCTAACTCGCCCGTAAACCTGATAAGTAATCAGGTGTGCTACTTCATGAGGAATGACTTCATCTAAGAATGCTTGGGTGTTTTCGCGAAATAAAACAGGGTTTAGGCGTACTTGATTTAATTGAAGGTAGGCTTTTCCTGCCGCTTTCCCACGGACGTCGAAGGTGATTGTTGGAATCGGGAAAGAACGTTTGAAAGCTTGTTCCGCCATCGCGATACAGCCCGCCATCACTTGCTTGGCTTTATAGCTGAGTTCTATATCCACAATTCACCTCGATAAATCAAATAAAAAAGCCCCCGCATTTGCGAGGGCCAGATCATAGCATCAGTTAATTATGGTGTGTGTTTTTTCTTGATGGTGGCATGGTAAGCGTGCCATGTACCGTAGCCTAGAATTGGCATGGTAAACAACATTCCGATCCCGTAGGTCGCAAAGCCGATAAGAATACCGCCACAGATGATCGCTGCCCAAACAATCATTGCTGGAATGTTGGATTTCACTGCATTAAAGCTGGTAAATACAGCGGTCATCATGTCTACGCGACGCTCCATCATGAGCGGAATAGAAAAGGCTGAAATACTAAACACCACACAAGCCAAAACAAAGCCAACTAAAGAGCCGATGACAAGGAAGGGTAGAAACTCACTTAAAGGTGCCCCTTGAACAGAAGGGTAGAGCGCATGAAGTAGAGCGGCAATGCGCATCCAAAATATCATACACACTGCGAGTAACACGGCGAACGCCCATTGAGATGTTGAGTTACGACCGATCGCTTTCATTGAATGGAACAAGCTTGCTTTGTGTCCGCGCTCTCTCTCCCAACTGGCATCATACAAGCCGAGCGCGAGAAACGGACCGATTAACATGTAAACAATCAAACTGGGCATGACGACCAAGTGTGTGCCTTGCCACTGTACGAGCAAAACAATGCCTATGGCTGCTGCCATAAAACAGATGCCATAGAAAGCACTAATAAGCGGCATTCGCACGAAATCATGCAGACCTAATGCGAGCCAATGAAAAGGTGCAGAAAGATTGACCGTATTGCACGGTATGGTTCTGGCGTATTCGTTGTCTGGCACTTCCTTTCGCTTGTTGTGGAAGTCCGATGGATTAACAGTTCGAGGCATAACTCCTCCTTGATTTATTCCCACATTATCCGCTTATACCAACTGACAGCGGTTTTTGTTCAGTCAAACTTGAAGCGACTTTTTCAAGTTTACATCTGAGCATTGGCTTAGTTTGGTATCGGCCATAAAGATGCCTGACTCATGTCTTTACTTAAGTGTTGCTTCCACAGTCGCCAGCATCCGACGTCTCTATTTAAATTGGAGTTAACAATATTTTAACTATTGGCGGAGATGGGATAATTTACAAATAATTGCTTAAAATTTATTCGGTATAAAAATGAGGGAGAAACAGGACTGCTTTGTGGGGCAGGGCGGTATGAGCCGAAATGGCTAGATAAAAGTTGCTGAAAATAAAAAGCCCCCACCATAGGCGAGGGCTTGATTGATTCTTGCTTGGCTTGATTATTTGATGCCAGCGAAATCGCGTAGAAGTGCAGCTTTGTCTGTCGCTTCCCACGGGAATTCTTCACGACCGAAGTGACCGTAAGCCGCTGTCTTCTTGTAGATAGGTTGAAGAAGGTTAAGCATTTCTTGTAGACCGTATGGACGTAGGTCGAAGAATTGACGAACCGCTTCAATGATGATGTCGTGAGATACTTTCTCAGTACCGAACGTTTCCACCATGATAGACGTTGGATCAGCAACACCGATTGCGTAAGAAAGTTGGATCTCACAACGGTCAGCCATGCCTGCGGCTACGATGTTTTTCGCTACGTAGCGTGCTGCGTATGCTGCACTACGGTCAACTTTTGATGGATCTTTACCAGAAAACGCACCGCCACCGTGACGAGCTGCGCCGCCGTAGGTATCTACGATGATCTTACGACCAGTTAGACCACAGTCACCCATAGGACCGCCGATTACGAAGCGACCGGTTGGATTAATGAAGAAGTTTGTTTCTTTGTTGATCCACTCAGAAGGTAGCACTGGCTTAATGATCTCTTCCATTACCGCTTCACGCAGGTCTGAAGTTGAGATTGAGTCACAGTGTTGAGTTGAAAGAACAACCGCGTCGATACCAACGATGTTACCTTGATCGTATTGGAATGTTACCTGAGATTTTGCATCAGGACGCAACCAAGGTAGTGTGCCGTTTTTACGAACTTCTGCTTGCTTTTGAACAAGACGGTGAGAGTAAGTAATTGGCGCTGGCATTAGTACTTCAGTTTCGTTACAAGCGTAACCAAACATGATGCCTTGGTCGCCTGCACCTTGTTCTTTAGGGTCAGTTTTATCAACACCTTGGTTGATATCTGGCGACTGTTTACCGATTGTGTTTAGTACCGCACAAGAATCTGCGTCAAAGCCCATATCTGAATGTACGTAGCCGATTTCACGAACGGTTTCACGAGTTAACTCTTCGATGTCTACCCATGCTGAAGTCGTGATTTCACCACCCACCATTACCATACCGGTTTTAACGTAAGTCTCACATGCAACACGAGCCTTTGGATCTTGCTCTAGAATCGCGTCAAGAACCGCATCAGAAATCTGGTCTGCAATTTTATCTGGATGACCTTCTGATACTGACTCAGAAGTAAACAGGTGCTTAGCCATGTTAGCTCCACTATATCTGGTTTAAAACTGGGGAATGATAAACTCTCCAGCGCAAATTAATACTAATTTTTGTAGGTGTATCTACATCTAGACGTCTATTCTAAATTTGATTGCTCGAATTACAAGCTCTTTTTTGGTTTTTGTTATAACCAAACGTTTGCCTGATTTATTGATAATTTTAAGAACTTCGAACGATTTGGCGCGAAAGGTGCAATATTTGTGAGGTTTTGGACTGGAAAACGTTTGCACACCCAACAGGGCTTTGAGAGAATTATGACCTACTTTTCGTTTCGCTTAATGTACTCAGGAGCAGACATGTCGTCTCGTAAACATCTTGCCAATGCAATTCGTGCTCTAAGCATGGATGGTGTTCAACAAGCTAACTCAGGCCACCCAGGCGCACCAATGGGTATGGCTGATATCGCTGAAGTTCTTTGGCGCTCTCACCTAAACCATAACCCTTCAAACCCAGAGTGGGCCGACCGCGATCGCTTTGTGCTGTCAAACGGTCATGGGTCAATGCTTATTTACTCTCTACTGCACTTAAGCGGTTACGAGCTATCTATTGACGATCTGAAAAACTTCCGTCAATTGCACTCAAAAACCCCAGGTCACCCAGAGTACGGCTACGCGCCTGGTATCGAGACAACAACTGGTCCTCTAGGTCAAGGCATCACTAACGCTGTTGGTATGGCGATCGCAGAGAAAGCACTAGCGGCACAGTTCAACAAAGAAGGTCACGATATCGTTGACCACTTTACGTATGTGTTCATGGGTGACGGCTGTCTAATGGAAGGCATCTCGCATGAAGCATGCTCTCTTGCTGGGACGTTAGGTCTAGGCAAACTGATCGCGTTCTGGGATGACAACGGCATTTCTATCGACGGTCACGTTGAAGGCTGGTTCTCTGACGATACACCTAAGCGTTTTGAAGCGTACGGCTGGCATGTAATCCCAGCAGTCGATGGTCACGACTCAGACGCGATCAACGCAGCAATTGAAGCAGCAAAAGCGGACCCACGTCCTACGCTTATCTGTACCAAAACAATTATCGGTTTCGGTTCTCCTAACAAGTCTGGTTCGCACGACTGTCACGGTGCACCACTAGGTCACGATGAAATCCAAGCGGCTCGCGAATACCTAGGTTGGGAGTACGGCCCATTTGAGATCCCGGCAGATGTTTACGCTGAGTGGGATGCAAAAGAAGCGGGCGCCGCGAAAGAAGCAGCTTGGAATGAAAAATTCGAAGCATACGCTGCAGCTTACCCTGCAGAAGCGGCAGAGCTTAAACGTCGTCTAAACGGCGAACTTCCTGCACAGTGGGAAGAAAAAGCGAACCAAATCATTGCCGATCTTCAAGCAAATCCAGCGAACATTGCATCACGTAAAGCGTCGCAAAATGCACTAGAAGCGTTTGGTCAAATGCTTCCTGAGTTTATGGGTGGTTCTGCTGACCTAGCGCCTTCTAACCTGACCATGTGGTCTGGTTCTAAGTCTCTAGAAATGGAGGACTTCTCTGGCAACTACATCCACTACGGTGTGCGTGAATTCGGTATGACCGCTATCATCAACGGTATCGCATTGCACGGTGGTTTCGTTCCTTACGGCGCAACATTCCTAATGTTCATGGAATATGCTCGTAACGCAATGCGTATGGCTGCGCTGATGAAAATTCAGAACATCCAAGTTTACACGCATGATTCGATCGGTCTTGGCGAAGATGGCCCAACTCACCAACCTGTTGAGCAAATGGCGTCTCTACGTGTAACTCCAAACATGAGCACATGGCGCCCATGTGACCAAGTTGAGTCTGCAGTTGCATGGAAACTAGCGATTGAACGTAAAGATGCACCAACTGCACTTATCTTCTCTCGTCAAAACCTAGCGCAACAAGAGCGTACTGCTGAACAAGTCGCAGACATCGCGAAAGGTGCTTACATCCTGAAAGATAGCGAAGGTAAGCCTGAGCTAATCCTTATCGCAACAGGTTCTGAGGTTGAGCTTGCAGTGAAAGCCGCTGAGCAACTAACTTCAGAAGGCAAGAAAGTACGCGTTGTTTCAATGCCATCAACAGACGCATTCGACAAACAAGACGCTGCTTACCGTGAATCTGTACTGCCATCAGACGTAACGGCACGTATCGCTATTGAAGCGGGCATTGCGGATTTCTGGTACAAGTACGTAGGCTTCGACGGTCGCATCATCGGTATGACAACATTCGGTGAATCAGCACCTGCTGGTCAGCTATTCGAGATGTTTGGCTTCACGACTGAAAACGTAGTGAACACAGCTAAAGAATTGCTAGCGTAATTGCAGGACCATCTAAACAGTCGAACGTAAACGACAACTGTTAGATGCTAAAGTTAGAAAGGCCATCATTATGATGGCCTTTTTATTTTCAGCCCTAAACCACCTACTTCAGTAGGTGGTTATCATCCGTTTCGGCTTTGCCTGTAAAACTACTC
>NZ_JAWOVY010000036.1:0-22952 GCF_033340155.1 Vibrio sp. 1562 | reverse complement strand
CTACGATGATTAACTGATGTAACCGATCAGATCGTAACTTCCTGATTTAGTTCCATCGAATTACGCAACAAAGCCGTATCAAGGTGGTGCGCAGTTCTTCAAAGCATTGAACTTTAGAACCATCAACATTCTACTTTCTGCCGTGGTTATGACGGTTTCAGGTCTGCTTTGTGTGTTAGCGGCAGCTTGGATGTTTGATCTAGACAGAGGTACGGCAGCTGGTCTTGCAGCTGGTGGTTTGACTCAATCGGCAATCATCGGTACAGCGGGTGATGCGATCGCACGTCTTGGTGGTGTGACAGAAGAAGCGAAACACCTAATGCAGACCAACGTCGCAGTAGGCTACGCAGTTACGTACATCTTTGGTTCGCTGGGTCCAATTCTTATGGTGACATGGGTATTCCCAACACTGATGAAGTGGGATATCCGAGCAGAAGCGATTGCTCTAGAAGAGAAAAACTCAAATGGTAAGCGCGATCTAGCGCCGGGTGAATTCAACGCAGTAACCGCGCTGGTTACACGAGCATTTAAAGTGAGCAAAGATGGCGGGCTAGCAGGCAAAACCCTAGCTCAGTTAAACCAACACGCTCTAGCTGCTTGTATTGAATTGATTCAACGTGATGGCAAAGTGTTAGAAGTGGACAAATTCACAGCACTGAAAGAAGGGGATGTCATTGTTGTAACAGGTCGTCGTAATGCGGTACATCAGTTGCAAGATGGTTTGGCTGACAACGAGATTGCACTTCCAGAAGGCTATGAAGTTATTGAAGAAAACCGTCAACTGATCGCAGACAACCGCAAACTGATTGGTAAGTCGCTGCAAGAGATCAAAGAGGCTTCGAACCAAGGTTCAATGCGCGGCATTTATGTGACGGATTACATTCGTGAAGGCAGCTCTATCGAAATGACGCCGGACCTTGTGGTGAAGAAAAACGACGTCATCCAGCTTACAGGTACAGCAAAAGACATTAATCGCGTTGAGAAAAACATCGGTCAACGCATGGGCTCTGCAACCATGACGGATTTCATTGTGCTTGGTATGGGTATGGTGCTTGGTCTATTGATTGGTCTTATCAGCTTTAAGATTGCAGGTATTCCCGTCACCATCGGTTCTGGTGCAGGTTGTTTGATCTCAGGTTTGATCGTCGGTTGGTTGCGTAGCCGCAATCCCCACGTTGCTCAGTTCCCAGAAGGGGCGGCGAACTTCATTCGAGATTTCGGTTTGGCAGCATTTGTGGGCATTGTTGGCCTAGAGGCAGGCCCTCAAGCGGTCGACACAATCAAAGAACACGGTATGTCTCTGTTGTTCCTTGGTATGGCTGTGACCATTATTCCTCAGTTTATTTCGTTCTTTTTCTCATACTTTGTATTGAAGATTAAGAACCCAGTTGAAGCACTAGGTTGTGTTACAGGTGGACGAAGTGCGAACCCAGCATTCGCGGCTTTAATGGAAAAAACAGGCAACGCAACGCCAGTATTCTCATTCACCGTGACTTATGCAGTCGCCAATGTACTGCTTACCCTATGGGGTCCAATTATTGTCGGCATTATTACTTTAAACGCAGGCATGTAATTTAAATAAATTCGAACACACTTATCGCCTAATTAAATAGGCGATAGGGAAAGTAATATCCAAATTTAAGTAAATAATAGATTCAGGTAAATATTATGACTACGCAAAACACAACAATTGATTTTTCAAAATTTGCAGATTTAAGCCCATTTGAATTAAAAGATAAACTAATTGAAGTGGCACAAACTGTTCCTGACCGCGCGTTATTAGATGCTGGTCGTGGTAACCCTAACTTTCTAGCGACGCTACCACGTAAAGCGTTCATTCGTTTGGGTGAATTCGCAGTGTTGGAAGCAGAGCGCACTTACTCATACCTAGATGGTGGCTTCGGTGGCATTCCTGATGGTGTGGGCATTGTTGAGCGCTTCGACACGTTTGCAAACGACAATAAGAAAGACCAAGGCGTGCAGTTCTTAGAAAAGTCGCTGAGCTACGCAAAAGACCGTTTGGGTCTAGAGAAACAAGCATTCTTGAATGAACTGGTTAACGCATACCTTGCATGTAACTACCCAGTGCCACCACGTATGTTGACGAACATCGAAACCGTTGTGAAGCAATACATTGCAGAAGAAATGTACGGCCCAATGCCAATGACAACAGACTTCGATCTGTTTGCAACTGAAGGCGGTACGGCGTCTATGACGTACACCTTCCAAACTATGTTCAACAACGGTTTGTTGAAGAAAGGTGACAAGGTAGCGCTAATCACTCCAATCTTTACGCCGTACCTAGAAATTCCAGAACTGAGTGAATACGAACTGGAAATCGTTGAACTACGTTTGGATGAGACAACATGGCAGCTGCCGATGTCTGAAATCGAAAAGCTTGCAGATACAGACATCAAACTGCTTTGTGTCGTGAACCCAGCAAACCCAGCGTCTGTGAAGTTCTCGGATGAGACTCTGGATAACCTATCAAATTTTGTGAACAACGAACGTAGCGACTTGTTCATTGTGACTGACGATGTATACGGCACATTTGCGGACGACTTTGTCTCACTGTTCGCGAAACTGCCATACAACACGCTTTGTGTTTACTCGTTCTCTAAGTACTTCGGTGCAACAGGCTGGCGTTTAGGCTCGATTGCGATTCAACACAACAACGTGTTTGACGATGCAATGCGCTGCCTTCCTGAAGCGCGTCAACTTGAGTTAGACGACCGTTACAAAACGCTGACTCCGGAACCACGTGAGATCAAGTTTATTGACCGTATCGTTGCAGATAGCCGCAGCGTAGCGCTTAACCACACAGCAGGTTTGTCTCTTCCTCAACAAGTTCAAATGGCGTTGTTCTCATTGAACTGCTTGATGGACTCAGAACAAAACTACAAAGAAGCATGTAAACGCATCATCCGCGAGCGTTACAAAACTCTGTACAAAAACATGGGTGTAGAAATTGAAGAAAACAAAGATCGTGTGGACTACTACACGCTGCTTGAGCTCGACACTTTGGGCGGCAAATTGTACGGACCAGCCTTCGTTGAATGGTTCAAAGCGAGCGAGAAGGGCAAAGACTTCCTGTTCCGTCTTGCACATGAAACCGGCGTTATCCTACTTCCAGGCCAAGGCTTCGATGTAGTACACGCATCAGTTCGAGTTTCGTTAGCAAACCTTACTCATCACGAATACGAGCTTATCGGTCGTGCAACGCGCAAAGTGTTGGATGAGTACTTCGCTGAGTTCCAAGGCTAATTAATCCAGCCTGATTAAGAATAAGCCTCGGCGTTGTCGAGGCTATTCCGACCAAATAAGCACAGTGCGCGATATTGTGTTTATTTAGTCGCCAAGCTAACAAACTTCTCAATTAAGAGTGACTTATGAAAAGCATTATTTCTATTCAATCTCATGTGGTTTATGGCCACGCAGGAAACAGTTCTGCCGTCTTCCCGATGCAGAGAATGGGCCTCGAAGTCTGGCCAATTCACACGGTTCAGTTTTCAAATCACACTCAGTACCAGCAAGGTTGGACTGGACAGAAGTTTGGGGCAGATGAAATTCATTCTCTAATGAGAGGCTTAGATAACATCGAGAAGTTAGGCGAATGTGGCGCGATACTGTCCGGTTATCAAGGCAGCGCAGAGCAATGTCGAGCGGTGGCCGAAGCGGTAAGTTTAGTCAAATCGCGTAACCATAGTGCACTGTATGTGTGTGACCCAGTTATGGGTGATCCAGACAAAGGTTGCATTGTGGCAGACGGTGTCAAAGAAGCGATAAGCCATAGCTTGTTGCCCATCGCTGATGTGATTGTTCCTAACCAGTTTGAACTGAGCGAGTTAACAGGTGTGAAAATTAACTCTCTTTATGATGCGGTCACTGCATGTAAAAAAGCCTTAGAGTTAGGACCGAAAATGGTATTGGTGAAACACCTGCATGCACTAACAGATGACGCCTTCAGTATGATTTTAGCGACGCCGAAAGCAAGCTATTTGGCCCAACGACCTAGTGTTGAATTTGCTATGCAGCCAGTCGGAGTCGGTGATTTAATTTCTGCTATTTTTACCTCTTGTTTGGTGAAGAAGATGTCTCCTGTCGCAGCCTTTCGTCATACACATAACGCCGTTTACGGTGTATTGGAGATCACAAAAGGCTATGGCACATGGGAGCTACAGACGATCAATGCCCAATACGAATTTGTCGAACCGACGCATGAGTTCAACGTCGTGAAAATTGCTTAGCGCAGTACCTAATTAACGGAGAAGCGTAAAGTTAGCATATAGAAACTTGGCATAATTGCTTTGATGGATAGCATCCTACAATCGCGATTATGGGGTTTAGCCGTGCCTAGCTATAGTAACTCCAAACAACGAAACGGACTTCATTTTGACCCAATTAACTTCAAACTGAGTCTCTGGTCATACGCCAGAGAACATTAAATGAGACTGATTATGAATCGTTTAATTTCCTCTGGTGTGACGGTTGCACTTTCGCTGCTGATAGTAGCTTGTAGTTCACCTCATACGCTGGATGTTCGTGTTTCTCAAAGCAACTATAAAGATGTCGAGATCGCGAGTTCGACACCAAATGAGCCACTTCGAATGTGGGCCAATGAAGCGCCGGATTTTCTCTACTCAGCGCACAATCAAACCACACCGATCAAAGTAGAGGGTGAACAGCTCAATATTTTGGCCTTATCGGGTGGTGGCGTAAACGGTGCATACGGGGCCGGCGTTTTGATGGGGCTACAGGAAAAGGGGGAGCTAAAAGATTATGCCATCATTACTGGAGTCAGTGCGGGTGCCCTAATCGCTCCTTTTGTTTTCATTGGCGGTGATGCGATGCCAAAGATGAAAGAAGTCATGCTCAACATCAATGATAAGAATATTTTGGGTAAGAAGAACTTCTTAAATACCCTGTTTAAGGACGCGTTTACCGATGGTGAGAACCTCTATGATTTCATCGCAGACGCTTACCCTGAGCCCATGATCGAGGCGATGGCGCAGCAACACCGCAATGGTAAACGCCTCTTTATTGGCAGTACACATTTTGATTCAGGCGAACTGGTGATTTGGAATATTGGTGCGATTGCGAACAGTGATTTAGCGGACAAATCTGAACTTATTTACAAGGTGCTTGCTGCGAGCGCATCGATCCCTGGTGTTTTCCCTCCACAATTTATCGATGTTGAACATGATGGAGAAACACTTGAGGAGTTACACGTAGATGGCGGTCTCGCAGCGCAGGTGTTCTTTAATCCGTCTAACTTCAACTATCAACAAATCTCAGATGCTTTGGGGTTAGAAAAAGCGCCTCAGTTGGATGTGATTCGCAATGGTGCGTTAAAAGCGCCGTATCGTCCACTAAAAGACAAAGGTTTGGACTTGGTATCGAAGAGTGTCTCAAGCCTTACGCTAGCGCAAACTCGTGGTGATCTCTATCGAATGAAATACATCAGTGAAATCAACGATATCGAGATGCAGTTTACCTACATTGATCAAGATTTCAGATACGCCAAAGTAACGAAAGATATGTTCGATCACCGCTACTTGCTGACGATTTACGAATATGGATTCAAAAAAGCCACCCAAGGGCAACTTTGGGTAACTGAACTCCCTTAATACAGGAAAACGATACAATGAAAAAAGCCGTTCTTACACTCATGATGCTTACCGCTTCCGCGACTGCATTCGCCCAAAGTGGAGCCCATCTTGACCAGCAAAAAGTGGATAGTGATATGCAGCAACTGTCTGCAATCAAAGAAGAAGGTGCAGCCTTTATTATGATTGACGAGAACTCGAGTTACGTGGCGGTCGAGTTCGTGGGAAAGTGGGAAGAGATCAACAACTATGTGTCACACAAAGAAGCGAAACAACGTAAATTGGAAAAAGTGAACAAGCAGTTCGTGTACTCTCAGGTCGGTGAAACGTTGGAGTCACTTGAGCAAAAAGTCGTTGACCACATTTACGCTGATCAACCTAAATATTTCAGTGTCGATGTCTACCGTGATTACCATGGTGACTCAGGAGAATTCAACTATTTAGCTCGTGTCGTTGAGTACAACTAAGTTAGAGAAAACCTACTGACGCTAGTAGGTTTTTTTTGTGTTGTCGAGAAGGAATTCAAACGCAGATTGTTACCGTTACCAAGTAGCAATTCTACGATCTTGTGGTAATTTAATTAGATAACTCTAAAAAGTAAGCACAACCTATGAATTTTAGTTTTGAACAACTTCTCGCGTTCGTAACCGTTTATGAACAGCTTTCGTTTAGTAAGGCGGCGGTCAAACTCAATAAGCACCGAACTACAATAGGGCAGGTGATTACCAATCTTGAAGATCAACTGGCGGTCAACCTGTTTGAGCGAGTGGGGCGCTCGGTAGAACCGACAGAAGATGGTCATCTTCTTTACCACTATGCTAAGCAAACCATCGAACAAGCACGTACTTTCGATAAAGTCGCATTAAGTCTGGCTTACGGTGGGTTAGAGAATGTTAGTATCGCCTATTCAAGCGCTATACCACACCGTTTTCTTGTATTGCTTCGTATTCAATTAGCAGCAGATTTTCCGATGATGCGAGTTAACTTTCTTGTTCGTAATCGCAACGAAATTAAAGAGGGTTTACAGAATGGTGAGTATCAATTCGGTATTGTCAATGTGCATGATAGTCGAGCAATACATAGTTTGGATGCGACGTTTTTAGGTCATTTTGAATTTGTTCCTTTCGTCCAGAAAGGTGGTGAACTCGCTTCTGTGGCACCAGATCGAGTATTGACAGCCTTGAGGAATAGTAAACAATTTGTACTGCGGTCTCTTATTGAAGAGGGAATGGGCGAAAAAGTCATCGTAAGTTCGAACCATGAAGAGGTCGACCAATTGGCCCTTGTAGTGAAAATGGTTGAAGCAGGTTTAGGATGGGCGATTCTCCCCAGAACGTTTGCCCATTCGGAGTTTTCTAATAATCATATAGAGCCAGTGGAAGCTTCTGAATTATTGGAAGGTTTTAAGTTTGGTTTTGGCCTATGGTGCCAACCCTCTAAGCAAGTCGGTGATGTAAAAAATTCAATCATGAAGGTCGTTACAGAATACCGAGAGAAAATAATCCGTGATATGACTTAGCGGCGACATGTATCCTGCTCATCCCTATCAACAACAAGACTCAATGTGAGTCTTGTTTTTTTGTGTCTGAAAAACGTTATCGTTCTAGCGAAGAGCTAATGTCTATTGGAAGGATATAACCCTCTATATGAGAGTATGGAGTCCATAGTTTTTGGCTTAATCTAACCTCGCTCAATGGGTAAGCCCAGAGCAAAAAGTGTTTTTACCATATGTCCGCTGCAAGGACGCAGATTTTCAGCCGGGTTTAGTTACCCGGCTTTTTTTATAGTAATAAAAAATGTCAGCTGTCACCCCAAGCTCTCTGTTACAACTGGCTTGTTACTTCGCTTAGCAATCCAGTACGCAACGCTACCCCAAAGCACGGTGAGTGCCCAAAGCGCCGTCCAATGTGGAGCGACTTGTTGCCAGGTTGCCCCCATTTGGTTTAGCGCTAAGAAAGCTTTTATCGCCCAAGTGCTTGGGCTTAAATCAGCAATCCATAATAAGGGAGTAGGTATGGCTTCAATTGGCCAAATAAAACCAGCCAAGAAAATGAGCGGCATAGAGCTCACTAAGACGACTAAGGTGACAAGTTCACGCCGAGGTAATAAGTAACCTAGCCAGAAGCCTAGTCCGCAACAACCTAAAAAGAACGGGAACAACATAGCTAGCAATTCGCCCGCGTTGGCGATATGGTTTACGTTTAAGCGTTCGAAGCTAAAACCAAAATAATAGGCGCCGAGTAAATAATAAATTGCCACAAATACTAACGTTCTCACAAGCAACAGCGATCCCGTTGATACTTGTGACCAATAGCCACGACCATGACGCTGTGTTCCCGTTTGTAATCCAACCGCCATGATCAACGTTTGTTGTAAAATCAGAACAAATACTGCCGGCACTACGTATTCGATGTAACCCATGGTTGGGTTGAACGTTGGTTTCATATTAAGCTTAATAGCAGAGTAATTATGGCTAGCCATACTCATGGGCACACCATCTATCACCATTTTACTGACTTTCACTTGGGCCCCTAATGTGCCTCCAGCTTGGGCCAATCCTTCTACCACGGTTCCGTACACGAGAAAATACGAGGCGTCCGCAGCGTAGGCCAGAGTCGGGCTTTTACCTAGCATTAGGTCTTTGTAAAAGTGTTCCGGTATGACTAAAAAACCGGTGATCTCTCGTTGTAAAAATGCTTGCTTTGCATCGGCAATCGTATGAAGTCGAGTGACTACGTTGACTTGTGGGGTGGCATCAACCATACGTTCCAGCTTTAAACTCGTCAGACTACCATCTAGATTAACAATCGCGATTGGTTGTTCACGAGGCGTTTGTTGTGCATAAGGCAAAGGGTATAAAAACGAGTAAAATACGACACCACCAAACACGGTCAACGTAACGACTGGATTGGTTAGAACGGCCTTAAGTTCCGCTTTAATCAGTTGCCACAATGTCATACCGCCTCCTTCGCTTGGCGTGTTGATGAAGCTGTTCGATGTTTACCCATCAAGGCAGCGGTAATGAGCAGAGGCATAACGTAACCAATCATAGGCCATAGCGAGCTTAAAGATTGCGCGGCCGATGCTCCATAGTTTGCTTGACTCACTTGTACTTCAATGTAATGGGTAATCGGCAATAATGAACGCCATGCATAAGCGAGTGTGTTCATGTCAGAAACTGGGAATGTAATTCCCATGAAAGCGAAACTTGGAGCCGTAAACGCGCCAGCAAAACTCATCGCACGTGCAGGATCCATCGACAAGAAGAAGAACAACGCTCCCATAATGATACAGGCGATAACCGTCGCCAATTGTGCTAGTAGCATAACCACAAAACTGCCTTCCATTGGCCAATCAAGCACGGAATAAAACCAGTACAAGAACAACGCACCTTGCGCCATAAAGACCGGAATGTACTGACTTAATAGGGTAGTGAGCCTGGCGTATGGCTTTTCGCCCAAAAATGCAAATCCATTCTTTCCACCATAAATGCGAAAGTGCGCGGCAAGAATCAAAATAGTGCTTACTACAATACATATTTGCCAAATGGCTGGAACGATAGCCGTTACCAAAAATTGTGCGTAGTTATTGTTACGGTTAAATAATGCGGTTATTTGTGTCGACACGGGTACAGCTTGTCCAGCCGCTGCTAACGTTGTGGTGTTACCCTTAGCCAAGTTTCCCATTACTTCAACCTGAGCGTCGAAATAGCCTTGTGCTTGCGCAACGGCAGAGTTGATCAGTTTCGCTACCAAAATGTACTGACTGTTGTAAAAGACAGAAAGTTGAGGTTGGCGGTGTTGGAGAATATCTTGGTCGAACTTAGATGGGATGACCGCGTAAGCGTAGATATCGCCTTCAATCATCGCATTTTTTGCTTCGCTTGCACTGGTGTAGTGATAGTTAACAGCCAGACTCGACGACGCATCCAAAGATTGAATGAGCTTTCGAGAAAGTTGGGAATGTTGTAGATCAACCACACCGATTGGCAGATCCCGGGCAATGCCCGCAGAGAACACTCCCCAAATCATCATCGCGAGCAAAATCGGTATCCAAGTAAGGCACGAAAGCAACCACTTGTCTCGTCGTAAGATATGCCGCTGTGAAATCTTAATCGTCATAGCATTAACCTAGTGGTTGTGATTAAAGTTCAACGACAACACTCATTCCCATACGCAGTTCAGGTTCGGGTTGAGCTGGACGAGCTTCTACTTCAAAGGTACGAAGATCAAAACCTTGAGAAGCATCGGTTGCTCTCCACGTTGCAAAGTCACCCATAACGGCAACATGCGTTACTTTGAACTCAACATTTTTGTTTAAGGCAGGCAAATAGGCATCAAAGGTTGCTCCTTTTCTAAAGTGTTGAAGGTAATCTTCACGCACATTAAGTGTCGCCCAGGCATCTTCTGTATCTATCACAGTAACAACCGGGAAGCCCTGAGGTGCTAATTCACCACTTTGAAGTAGAACTTGAGAGACTTCGCCGTCAAACCAGCTGTAGATCTGAGTATCTTTCGCGTACGCTTCTACTTCGGCTACGGCACCTGATGCCATGCGCGCTTTTTCCGCCGCAGCCACTTTGGTTTCACTTCTAGCGCCTTCTTTTGCCATTTCGTACATTTGAAACGCGGCACTTTCTGTGTATTTCGCTGCTTGCCACTGCGTTAAAGCTTCATCGCGCTTTTGTTCTGCAACCACGCCATCGTTATAAAGGTTATTTACACGATTGTAGGTTTTTTCCATTAAATTCGCAGCGGCTTTGGCTTTCATCCACTGATCTTTTGCTGCTTGGATTTGTTGCTCACGTGCGCCTTTCTCAGCTTCTTGAGCTAAAGCGTCCGCCGCTTTTTCACCTGCTTTTGCTTGTTCTAACTTCGCTTCAATTTCAGGACTATGAAGGGTAAAAATAAGCTGACCTTTCTCTACATCGTCGCCTTTACGTACCATTACCTCATCAATACGCCCTGGGACTTTTGAGGAAATGCTGTATTGCTGGGCTTCAATTAATCCCTGTAAGCGGATCGGTTCCGAATGATAGGCTTGGTAAAATTGATACCCAACCCAAGAGGCAACACCCAAAGCACAAAGTGAGAGTAAAACGGGTTTTAGTGATTTAGCTGCCATGATTTATTTCACCTCTTTGGATGTTGAAGCAGGGATATAAGCGGTATTTTGATATTGTTCGAAGCTGTTCATTTCACTGCTCAATGCGAGTAGCTTGGTTAAAGATATTAAATAGCGGAAACGCGCCGCTGAACGCTGTGTTTCTATACTCGCGACATAAAGTTGTGCATCCACAACATCCAGCGAAGACGACAGACCCTGAGTAAATGCTTTTTCACGCAAGCGCAGGTTTTCGTTAGCGAGTTCAATGCTAGATGCGAGCCCTTGTACTTCATCAATGGCTTGCTGAGCCTCCAAGTATGTCTTTTGGACTAACAGCGATAAGTCTTGTTTGGCTTGGGACTTTAATGAGTCGACCTGCGAGACGACGCTTTGAGCGGCTTTGACTTTTTCGCTTCGCCCTGATGATTCAATCAGTGGAATGCTGACACCAACACCAACTAACCAGTCTGGCTTCATTTGGCTTGCGAGAGAATCGTCTTCATACAAGCTGTAGTCGCCGTAAAGATAAACTTCAGGGTAGTATTTCCCTTTTTCTGCTTTGATTAAGCTAGAGGCTTGTTTGTGTTTAGCGCTCAGAAGTTCTAACCCCGGATAGGTAAGCAACGTTTGATCGACAAAAGCGCTAAGAGGGGGAAGACTGTCGTTGATAAACAAAGATTCAGCGGGCTCTACGGCGTCATCTTGTGCGAGTAATTTACCTAATGCAGCCTGAGCGATACTCAAATCGCTGGCAGCTTTACGTGTTTCTACGGATGCTTTATCTAAAGAAGCCTCGGCTTGCAGGCGCTCAACGTGCGCGATTTGTCCTTGCTCTTCAAGCTTAATGGCAAAATCTCGATGCTTTTTTAGCCCAGCTTCAACCGCTTGCCGCGTTGCGAGTACTTCCTTTGCCAGTACGACAGAAAAGTAGTACTTCGATAAATCTTCAAAACGCGCTTGTTGTTCCATTAGAAGCTGACTTTTCGCCTCATCCGTTTTGCCTTCTGCTGCTGATTGAGCCGCAGAAATTCTACCACCAGTAAAAATTGGCCAAATGGCACGAATAGACGAAGAGAAAATATCGCGCTCGGTTATGGTCGAAGTGGTATTAGCTAAGGCACCAAAAATAGGCTGAAAAGCAGGAGGTACGTTAATGTGTGCTCCTGTGCTGTCTAGGATCTGTTTTCCCGACAGCGTGATATCGGTATCTAAACGCGTGTAATTCGCGCCAATAGTAACCTGAGGTAAGTTGAGATTGCTGGTGGCACTCTCTTGGTATTGGTAGTTCTCGACGTTTGAGCGTTGAGCTTTAAGAGAATAGTTGTTTTCTAGCAATAGCTGCCATGCGGTATCAAAAGTGATCGGTGCCGCATGACAGGCAAGGGAAATCGAGCTGCTAAGTAAGCCCAGTATCCAAACCTTTCCTGTTTTTTTCATAATGGCTGCTTTGTCGTAGAGTATTAGCTCTAATATAAAGGATTCGTAACTGCGTGTTAAGTAGGAGGGAAAATTGGGCAGTAGTATGCGCCCAGTTATATTTGTGCTGGGCGCGGGAGATGTTACAAATTTATTTCGTATATGGACAGTGAAACTCCGCTCTCCACTCGAGCTGACGAGAACCTCGCATCGTATTCAATAGATCTTTTCCACTCATTTGAGGGAACGATAACAGGACTTTGAGATCAGAAGTACCGCCTCCGTTTTTTTCATAAGCCCTGACGTGTGTAAATGTTGAATACATATTCTCTGACAGCATCGCCTTATTCAGGCATATTCCAAAGGTATCGCGTTCCATGTTTGGTGTTCCTTCTAACTATAAATGCACCTCTGTTTATAGTTTTCCAGTTTTCAGATGGTGTCTAAGTGTTTGTCATATAGTCAGTATTTGTGTTTTGTTTTATTTTTGTCCAAACCACTGACATCAATGTTGAGCTTTTAATAGACTTCCAGCTTCACTGCTTTCAAACCGAAACTCTCATTGGTTTCGTTGATTAAAAATTATACGTTGTAAAGTCTAAAAACGCCTCAAAAACCGCTAAAATCGATGTGATCGCGATCATGATTTTAAGGGCAATTTATGTATGGAATTGAGTATCAGAGAGGAATGCTAAATTTGGTGAATGGTTGTAATTTTATGTTTCAGCTCGTCGATTAATTAACCGTAAACTCTGCGGTTTGCTTGTCTTCCTCACAGATTTATCACCACGACAACGTCATGCTGTTAACTGAGTGTTAACGTTACGCTCAAGAGTGAATCACAAGGATGTATCAATGAGTTGGAAAACCATCAGCTTTCGTAAGCGGATGCTCATTATCATGACGCTATCGGGGTTGATAGAGCTGTTATTGCTTGTCGCCGCAGGGTTCACTTATCTCAAAATCAATCAAGAGCAAGAAATGGGAGAAAAAGCACTGGGTGTTGCCCGTTTTTTAGCGGACTCAGCGGTTGTTCGTGAAATGATCGAAACCCAACACCCCCAGCCATACCAACTTCGCTTTCGAGAATTAACCGAAGCCATAGGTGCTGCATTCATCGTTATTGGCGACCATAAGGGAGTACGCTTAATCCACCCTGTTGATGAGCGGTTGGGCAAGCCAATGAGAGGTGGCGACAATCGTCGAGCGCT
This sequence comes from Vibrio sp. 1562, assembly GCF_033340155.1. NCBI lineage: Bacteria > Pseudomonadati > Pseudomonadota > Gammaproteobacteria > Vibrionales > Vibrionaceae > Vibrio > Vibrio sp. 1562. The sequence goes on along the minus strand of NZ_JAWOVY010000036.1, from coordinate 9,613 downwards.
AGAGCAGGGGTTGTCTTATGTTTCGACGGCACAGGGCTCGTTAGGTTATTCAGTTCGTGGTAAAGCTGCGATTTTTGACGAGCAAGGGAACATCATTGGTGTGGTTTCGGTTGGCTATTTGCTCGACCGACTGCAAGACCGCATCGAACCATTTTTGGCCTTTTTGATTTTAATGGTCATCGTAGTTGTCGTCGCTAATGCCATTGTATCCAATTATGCGTCGAGAAAGTTTCAGCGCGCCATTTTAGGCTTTGAGCCTGAAGAGATAGGGCGGTTGTACGGCGAATTAGAAGTGACGATGAGCACTATCAAAGAGGGCGTGTTAAGCATTGATGCCCAAGGGATACTTCGCTCGATAAATCGTAGTGCCTGCCAGATTCTCGGTATTGATAGAGAATCAGCGCTCAATAAACCTTTGACTGACACGCTGCGTGATAGCGATCTATATACAGTATTAGAAAGCGGGCAGGAAGATCATGATATTGAAATATTCCTTAATCATAAGCGCCTGATTGCAAATCGCTCTCCAATTTATGTTGATGGAAAAATCGTGGGGGCGGTATCGAGTTTCCGTTTAAGGGATGAAATTAATGATCTAACCGAGCAGCTATCACAAACCAAGGAATATGCAGATTTGTTACGTTCGCAAACCCATGAGCATCGAAATAAGCTCAACACCATTAGTGGGCTAGTACAAATGGGTGAGCTTGATGCGGTGCAAAAGTTAATTGGACAAGAAACCGCACACTATCAAGCAATGATTGAGTTTTTAAGAGATACCGTTAAGGACCCGCTAATTGCAGGTATGTTGCTTGGAAAAACTGAACGTGCTCGCGAGTTAGGCTTACAACTGGTGGTTGAGGAAGGCAGTCGTCTGGAGCCCCTACCTGAGTGGCTAAATTCGGAAGACCTTGTCACAATTTTGGGTAATTTGATTGATAACGCTTTCGATGCCACGTTAACTTCAATTCGCGATGAATCAAATGTTGCGTCAGAACGCAGAAACATTGATGTGTCCGTTAGCGATTACGGAAATGAAGTGATACTTGAGGTGATAGATCATGGCTGTGGCCTCCCAAAAACAGTGGATCCACAAACATTATTTACAAAAGGCGTTTCGACGAAATCTCGTCAAAATCGAGGTGTTGGGTTACACCTTGTCAATCAGCTTGCTACTCGATATCACGGCCATGTTGAGATGATACCCAATACAAATTATGGGACAAGAATAACGGTGTACTTACCCAAGGAAGAACAAATATGAGTATGGCGACTCGCGTAATGATCATTGAAGATGATCTGGCTATTGCTGAGCTGCACCACAAATACTTAAGCCAACTGACAGGTTTGGAAGTGGTTGGAATTGCGACCACGAGAATGGAAGCAGAAATGCAACTCGACATTCTTAAGCCAGATTTACTATTGATGGATGTCTATCTTCCCGATGGCACAGGGCTTGAGATACTAAATACACTGCGTGCAAGTAACCAAACGTGTGATGTCATTTTGATTACAGCCGCAAGGGATGTCGATACGTTACAACAGGCGATGAGGGGTGGCGTTGTCGATTACCTGTTAAAACCAGTGATGTTTCCACGTTTAGATGCCGCACTGAAAAAGTATGTGTCCCAACGCCAACAACTAGACATCGTAGAGAGTTTGGATCAGAACCTCGTTGATAAAATGCTGCAGTCTCACGCCAATCAAGACAACTTGCCGAACCGATTACCAAAAGGGATTGATGGTGTAACCCTAGACAAGATCAGAGAGTTGTTCCCAAATGGCAGTGTGCTGACCGCTGATGAGGCAGGTGAAAAAATCGGAGTGAGCCGAACAACCGCTAGACGTTATCTTGAGTTTCTTATCAGTACTGGTGAACTAGAGGCTGATTTAAACTATGGGTCGGTAGGTAGGCCAGAAAGGTGCTATAAAAAAGTGACACGGTAGCGTTTATATTGATGCTCTATGCAAAATAAAAAGCGATGGCTTGTTTTAGAAACCATCGCTTTACAAATTACTGCTGTTCTGTTCTAAGAGGTTAGAAGTTGTATTCTAACTTCGCTTCGATAGAGCGCTCAGCGCCAAACCAACAGTTATTTTTGTCGTAACAAGAATAGTATTCTTTATCGAATAGATTGCTTGCAGAAAGCGTGACGCTAGCCCCTTTCATTGATTCAGATACCGTTGAGAAATCGTAACTTGCTGCCAAATCAAACAAGGTGTAGTCCGGTACTTTTTGACTATTCTGTGCATCAATTTGTGCTTCCCCGACATAGCGAACGCCAGCACTGGTACGAAGGCCTGAAAGATTTCCTTCAAAGAAGTAATTGGCCCATAGAGAGGCCGTTTGCTCAGGTACCCAAACCGGCGTTTTACCTTCTTGGTTGTAATAACTGTCCTCGGTAATCTCCATATCGGTATATGTATAGCCTAGAGTGAAATCAGCTTGTGCTGTGGCTTGCCATTTTGCCTCAAGTTCAATACCTTGTGATACCACTTCGCCCGCTTGATAGTTCGGTGCATATGGATTATTCGGATCGGTCAAGATCGCGTTTTTCTTCGTAATATGGAAGAGTGCTAAGTTACCTGAGATATCACCAGATAATGGTGCGTATTTAAAGCCTAACTCCCATTGATGGCCGGTTGATGGCTCAAATGCTTTACCAGAAGAGTCGGCACCCGCAATTGGCTCAAAACTTTCCGAGTAAGTAAGGTATGGCGAGAGACCAAAGTCTAGCTCATACAAACCACCGACTCGGAAAGATACGTTGGTATCGTCTAACTCTTCCTTGCTCTTGGATACTGTTCCTAGATAATCGCTAACGGCGTCTGTATTTGAATCGTATTTATCCCAACGAAGACCTGCAATCATTACAAGTTGGTCGTAACGAACTTGATCTTGGAAATAAACGCCAATCTGCTTCGTTTTGATATCCAAGTTTTGTTTGTATTGGAAATTCAGTGCATTACGATCAATGCTGTTGTGGTCAGGATTAAAAATGTCCTGAGTTAGCGAATACCCAAGCGTGTCTTTGTATTTTACATCTGAATCTAGATACTGATAATCAAGCCCGAACAATAAGTTATGTTCAAAATTTCCTGTTTTAACGTAGCCAGATAGTTGGTTGTCAATCACAAAGGATTTGGACTTTTCATCGGTTAAATAGGCATTTCGACCAACGGTACGGTTATCCGCTTCAAGTGCACCGTTATATGTGTTTTCCTGATAGGCATCGGCGGTCATGTAGCGGGCATTCTGTAGAAATTGCCAATTGTTGTTAAAGTCGTGTTGGACTTTGTAACCCATCATCAGAACTTCGCGTTCGTAAGTGTTCCAGTCCTCATCCCCCAAATAAGTGCTTGGTGACATCGAGCCAAGTGGGTTTTTAATCACTGAGCCAGACGCAGGCACAGTCGTGTAGATACCTGCTGATGGATCATTTTGATAGTAAACATTCACGTTCACTAATGTGCTTTCTGTCGCTTGCCAATTGAAAGATGGGGCGAGTACATAACGTTCATCTTCAGACGTATCGGCTTGACCATCTCGCTGTTTTGCCAGGCCGACGATACGGTAATCCACATTAGAATCACCAATTTGTCCTGTGGTGTCGAACGTCAGTTCTTTTAGGCTGTTAGTCCCTGTACTAATCGAGACAGAGTGCGAGGGTGTTGACTGAGGCGCCTTGGCGATAATGTTGACCATACCTCCTGGTGGAATATTGCCGTAAAGAACAGACGTTGGCCCTTTAAAAACCTCGATTTGCTCAAGAGCAACGGAATCGACCTGCGGTTGAAGGTTCCAACCGTTGTACAGCAAAGGAAGACCATCATAAAAGTTGGTGTAGTTAATAAAACCACGAATATTGAATAGGTCAAGTCGGGAAACGGCACCACCACGCAATTCTGTATTTACGCCAGGCGCATAACGCAATGCTTCGCTCACCGAGTTTACGCCGCGTAGGTCCATGTCATCTTTAGTGATTACCGTGATCGCTTGCGGTGTTTCCTCCGGTTCTAAAACGGTTTTAGTTGCGGTGTTTCGGTATGTTTCTCCTAGCACCGTAATCGTTTCGTGTTGGAATACGCTCTCAGTCGCATTGGCGTGGCCAGCGAGCAATGCGGATACGACGATAGCAACCGCTGAACGATGAAATCGAATCGGACTTTCCATATTTATAAATTCCACTACTTTTTCTATTTATTGATAATGATTGTTATTTGTATTCTATATTCAAAGAAATAGGAAAAGTTAACAATTTGGTGCAAAACACTAATCTTTGGAACTTATTCTTCTGTTCTTAGGTTTTAAAGATAGCGAGTCGTTTGGCTCGACAGGAATCCAATACTGCATTTGTGCTTGTTCGCTATCAACATCATAACCTTCTGGATAAAGCTCTAACTCATAACCATCGATAGCATGATAATTAGAGTAGGGTAGCCAATGTAAAATAAACCATTCCAGCGTTGAGGCGAGCTCTGATGCTTTGCCTATGTGTGTAATGACGGCGTAGGTTTGCTCAGGAACAGCCAAGAGGTCTAACCCCGAGTTGGAAGAGTTCGTTGATCTTGGTGCGTTTGCTGTTGGACTGCACTCATAACCTGCCCAATACTCAAGTTGTTGGTTGTTTGAATACGCTTGAGTCACATCAATCACGCCAAAGTAACTACTTTCCGAATTGTTAAGGTTTTCAGATGAATAAAGACGTGACCAAAGTGACGGTACTTTGGATTGGAAATCGGGCGTAGCGGAAAACAATCCGTGAATAGGTTCATGATAACCAGCAAGTTCAAAAGCCGGTTTTGTTTCTATTCGAACTTCAATAAAGCGCTGATGTTTTTTCTCTTCTTCTGGTGTCTTACGCAGCGTCAAAGGTTGCCTCAACCCGGAGAGTTGTTGCGTTTTTCGATATTCGCGGGGGCTTTTTGAAAACATATTCCTGAACGCACGGCTAAATGCGTGTTCAGATGTAAATCCCATTTCTATCGCTATATCTAACGAGCGGTCAGAAGTATGGATTAAGCGCTCAGCCGCAAGGCTAAGTTTAAGCTCTCTGATGTAGTGAGCGACGGATACGCCAGTGTGTTGTTGAAATACGCGTTGCAGTTGCCAGCGCGACCAACAACTTGCTTTCGATATTTCATCTACGCTCAGAGTGCTGTCTAAGTTGGTGTGAATGTAGTCAAGCACCGATTGTATTCGGTTTATGGGATGTGGGTTAATGGCGCTTGATTTCATGGCGTTCTACTTTCACATTAATAGTGATTTCATTATCTTTAATTGAGTATCATTATCAATAGGATGATGAAATAAAAAGTAAGTAACACAGATCACGATAAAACTGTAATGGATTGCAAGGATGAGTAATTATTGTCCATATTAGAGTTTTTGCTTAAATTTTGGAGCGTTCAGATGAAACTTTTTTTATCAATAAAATACAATCGCTTATGACGTTTTGTGCAACTTATTTAAACGTTTGCACTGGCAAGTGTTGATGTAAATCAAATAGTCGTAGACAATATTGCCCCGTGTCGGACTCTCCTCCAGCGAGTACAGTGTGTACTTTTGAGACATAAGTGACTTAAATGACCTCAATACGTCGTGTTTCCAAGAATCGGAAATGCAACTTCTTGAGGTTCTTTGGGCCCATAGACTTTACCTATCAACGTAATAGGTAAGACCAATTTTCTATTTTGAGGTGCCATTGATAGGGTTGGCTCATTCTCTAGCCGTATCCGGGCACACAATAAGTACCTCGTTTTTAAGGGAAAGATGATGGTAATACCAGAAAACAGCAGCATCGTTATTTTTGGTGCTTCAGGTGACCTTACGTACCGTAAGCTCATTCCTGCTTTATACCACCTCTACGCGAACAAGCAGCTTCCAGAGAATTTTGCCATTCTGGGTGTAAGTCGCACTGAATACAGTGATGAGTCTTACCGCGCGAAGCTGAAAAAATCGCTTCAGGAAATGGAAAAGACTGAGCCAGAAACGCTTGATGCATTTATTAACCATCTGCACTACCAAGCAATTAATACTTCTGACACACAAGATTACGGTAAGCTATCTTCTCGCTTAGACCAACTTGCGGACGAATATCAATTCGAGCAACGCAATACGCTTTTTTACTTAGCAACCCCACCAAGTTTATACAGTGTGATCCCTGCAAGTCTTGCAGCACATGGTCTTAACAGTGAAGAGGATGGCTGGAAACGCCTGATCATTGAGAAACCATTCGGCTATGATCTTGAATCGGCGCGTATTCTGGACAAAGAAATTCACGAGCACTTCCAAGAGCATCAAATCTACCGAATTGACCATTACTTAGGTAAAGAAACGGTACAAAACCTACTTGTGCTTCGTTTCTCTAATGCGATGTTTGAGCCACTTTGGAACCGTAACTTCATTGATTACGTTGAAATCACAGGCGCAGAATTCCTTGGCGTAGAGGAGCGTGGTGGTTACTACGACAACTCTGGCGCTGTGCGCGACATGTTCCAAAACCACTTGCTACAAGTATTAGCAATGGTAGGTATGGAACCACCAGCGCAAATCAATGCAGACTCGATGCGTGATGAAGTGGTAAAAGTGCTTCAATGCCTAAAGCCATTAGACGAAAACGCTCTGCGCAATGACCTAGTATTAGGCCAATACACGGCGTCTGAAGTCCGTGGGCAAAGCCTACGCGGCTACCGTGAAGAGCCGGGAGTTGCAGACGATTCTCGTACAGAGACTTACATCGGTTTGAAAGCGTACATCAACAACTGGCGTTGGAATGGCGTGCCATTTTACGTGCGTACTGGTAAGCGTCTTCCAACACGCGTTACTGAGGTGGTTATCCACTTTAAACAAACACCGCATCCTGTGTTTGGTCAAAACGCACCAGAAAACAAGCTGATCATTCGTATTCAACCAGACGAAGGCATTCAAATGAGCTTTGGCTTGAAAGAGCCAGGCGCAGGCTTTGAAGCGAAGGAAGTGAAAATGAACTTCCATTACGCTGACCTGCAAGAAACGCAAATGCTAACGGCATACGAGCGTCTTCTACTTGATGCTTTGAATGGTGATGCTACGCTATTTGCACGTAGTGATGCGGTGGAAGCGTGCTGGCAATACGTACAGCCAATCTTAGATTTTAAGCAAGATCCACAATCCCTCTTCGGGTACGCATGCGGCACTTGGGGACCTAAAGAGTCAGATGACTTGTTACAGCGTGATGGCCGCGCTTGGCGTTTCCCATGTAAAAACTTAACAGATACGGATTACTGTGAACTATGATCAACCATAAGATCTACCAAACAGCAGAACAGGTAGTTGAAAGCCTAGCTAACGATATGAAAGCGTTTAGCGAAATGGGCAGACCTGTTCACATCTCTCTTTCTGGCGGCAGCACTCCTAAAATGCTGTTTAAACTACTGGCTTCAGAGGCTTACGCAACCTCCATTCAATGGGAAAACCTCCACTTTTGGTGGGGTGACGAACGTTGTGTTGCCCCTGACGATGCAGAAAGCAACTACGGTGAAGCGAACACGTTGTTGTTTAGCCAAGTAAATATTCCTGCGGAAAACATTCACCGCATCCGTGGCGAAGATGAGCCTAAAGCAGAAGCCGAGCGCTTTGCAAAAGAGATGGCAGAGGTGATCCCGAGTGAAAACGGCACACCTGTGTTTGACTGGATCTTATTAGGCGTTGGTGCAGATGGTCATACAGCTTCTCTGTTCCCTGGCCAAACGAATTATGATGATGCGAACCTATCTCTTGTGGCGTCGCATCCTGAATCGGGCCAACTTCGTGTGTCGAAAACCGCACGCGTATTAGAAGCAGCGAAACGCATTAGTTACTTAGTGCTTGGTGCAGGAAAAGCGGACATTGTTGAAGAAATTAACAGTTCACCAGCACACGCACTGCCATACCCAGCGGCTAAGATTCAAGCGAAATCGGGCCTAACGGAATGGTATTTAGATTTAGACGCGGCAGCAAAAATTGCTTAAGACGCTGCTCGTCGATGAAATAAAATTGGAGAGAAACAATGAAAGGTGATATCGGTGTAATTGGCCTAGCAGTAATGGGTCAAAACCTTATCCTAAACATGAACGATCACGGCTTTAAAGTGGTTGCTCACAACCGTACTGCTGCTAAAGTAGACGAGTTCCTGGAAGGTCCAGCAAAAGGCACGAACATCATCGGTGCATACTCTCTAGAAGAACTAGTAGAGAAGCTAGAAACGCCGCGTAAAGTAATGTTGATGGTTCGCGCTGGTGACGTTGTAGACAAGTTCATCGAAGCGCTAGTACCTCTGCTAGACAAAGGCGACATCATTATTGACGGTGGTAACACTAACTACCCAGATACAAACCGTCGTGTTGCTGCACTACGTGAAAAAGGTATCCACTTCATCGGTACTGGTGTATCTGGTGGTGAAGAAGGTGCGCGCTTCGGTCCATCTATCATGCCTGGCGGTGCTGCTGAAGCATGGGAAGCGGTTAAGCCTATCTTCCAAGGTATCGCTGCGAAAACTGACGCTGGTGAGCCATGTTGTGACTGGGTTGGTAACGACGGTGCTGGTCACTTCGTTAAGATGGTACACAACGGTATCGAATACGGTGACATGCAGCTTATCACAGAAGCTTACCAGTTCATGAAAGACGGTCTTGGTATGTCTGCAGACGAGATGCAAGCAGTATTCGCTGATTGGAACAAGACTGAGCTAGACAGCTACCTTGTTGAAATCACGGCTGACATTCTTGGCTACAAAGATGAAGACGGTGAGCCTCTCGTTGAAAAGATCCTAGACACAGCAGGCCAAAAAGGTACTGGTAAATGGACTGGTATCAACGCACTAGACCTAGGTATTCCACTAACACTTATCTCTGAGTCTGTATTCTCTCGTTGTCTATCTGCACTGAAAGACCAACGTGTTGAAGCTGAATCTCTATTCGGTAAGACAATCACTCCAGTTGAAGGCGACAAGCAAGAGTGGGTTGATGCACTACGTCAAGCGCTACTAGCTTCTAAGATCATCTCTTACGCTCAAGGCTTCATGCTAATGCGCGAAGCGTCTAACGAGAACGGTTGGGACTTAAACTACGGTAACGTAGCTCTAATGTGGCGTGGCGGTTGTATCATCCGTTCTGCGTTCCTAGGCAACATCCGTGATGCGTACGAAGCGAACCCAGACATCGCATTCCTTGGTTCTGATGAGTACTTCAAAAACATCCTACAAGGCAGCCTAGCAGCATGGCGTAAAGTAGCAGCGAAATCTCTAGAATCTGGTATCCCAATGCCATGTACGATTTCTGCGCTATCTTTCCTAGACGGTTACACAACAGCTCGTCTACCAGCGAACCTGCTTCAAGCTCAACGTGACTACTTCGGTGCTCACACTTATGAGCGCATTGACCGTCCACGTGGTGAATTCTTCCACACTAACTGGACTGGTACAGGCGGCGACACAGCGTCTACAACTTACGACGTGTAATCGTTTTAAGTAAACCGACTAAATATAAAGATATAAAGGGATGCCCAAGTGGCATCCTTTTTTGTTTTCAGCCCTAAACCACCTACTTCAGTAGGTGGTTATCATCCGTTTCGGCTTTGCCTGTAAAACTACTC
>NZ_JAWOVY010000035.1:0-24402 GCF_033340155.1 Vibrio sp. 1562 | reverse complement strand
CGGTAAAGGCTCAGAAGCCGTCGTCGCCCAACTTCAACAGATGCAGACGGAAATCGCATTCGGTGGACCACTGAAGAGGCTGTACTTGGAGAACCACCGACTTTTCCAGTTTCATCCTTGGTATAAAGGTTTTCCAATAAATAGTCTCGATATCTCACGATTGGACTTTCCTCTACCTTCTCGGTGCAGTCATATATTGTTAACGGAGGTTTTTCATCAACCAGAAGGCCAGTCCTTGGGTGTGTATGTTCGGGGATTTCCGTGCTCAACCACCGATAGAAGCTCAATAACGCAACTGCATGGGATTGAATCGTCTTATCGGAGGATATATCTGGATCTGCCAACAAAGAGTGAAGATATAGATTCACTGGCACCACATTGATACCATCGGGGTCTATTAAAATTGGAAGTTTATGAGCAAATGGTTTTGAGTTGTCCCTAACGTCATGGATGATCTCGCCACTGTCAGGGTGTGGCCTACTTATAAATGAGGGATATTTCTCCGTACTAATCCACATAAGACAATAGTCAAAGCCGAAGTCATCTGGAAACGACCTATTTTGTTCAATCACATTAACACCTAAATCATCCGTTATTCACACTGCTAAGCCTTCCCCCAGGGGGTTACGCGTTCATACATCTACTTTTTCAAGATATTTCTTAACCAATAGTAAAAATTGTAACCACCCCTCATCTCGACGTCTAATTTATACAACCTGAAACATTACAACATGTGATGTCTAAAGTATTTCCCAACTGTAAGCGCATAGTTAGAGGAGAATGCCAAAATGCCATGGCGCTGCATTTCGGCTTTGATCTGAAAGACGGGTACGCCCATTTTAATACCGAGTAACTTAGCTTCACGCGAGCGTGCAACCACGCAGCCGTCATTGTTGGACAGCACCACAACCGGCGTATCTTTTAAATCAGGACGAAACAGCTTCTCACAACTGGCGTAAAAGTTGTTGCAGTCCACCAAGGCAAATACAGGCATGGGACAGTCACGACTTACGGCGCATGTTTCGCACCACATTGGTGACCACACCAAATATCTCTAACTCTGCCCCTTCAGGAATATGAATGGGCTCATACGCCTGGTTTCTTGGGATCAGCTTGACGCACGGCCTTAGTTGAAGCTCCTTTACCGTGAGTTCTCCATGGATGCCAGCGATGACAATGTCACCGTGTTCTGCTTGAACAGAACGATCAACCACCAAAATATCATCTGGGTGAATCCCAGCATCAATCATTGAATCACCTTCAACACGCACAAAGAACGTTGCAGCCGGTCGCTTGATGCACAGCTCGTTGAGGTCGAGCGTTTGCTCAACATAATCCTGCGCTGGTGAGGGAAAACCAGCAGAAACACGTTCCATGAACAATGGAATACGAAGGCGCTTGGCTTTGATGAAGGCAAGTGCGCCGCTACGGCCTATCAGCGAGACACTCATGACGAACCTCGAAAAAATAGAATTAATACTGTTTGTTTATACAGTATCTGATGCTATGCTGATTTCTACAAGTAAAATTGTAGGTAAAACTGTAGTTGTTCGAGTAAGACGTTGTGTCGTGGGTGATTTCTTTTTTGTGTTGAAAAGCTTGATGTGGGGATTGCTCGCCCTCGTCAAAGCCTGCAAGGCTTGGACAATACTGCTTCTGCCTACTGCTCTTGTTTCTGTTACTGATCCTGTTACTGCTACTGGTTAACGCATGGGTCAAGTAACCGTCAGACAAGGCTTGTTGAACCCTTTGCAAAGGGTTTAAAAACAGTTAGTAAAATTCTGCTTCGTATTGAATTTACTGGCTTAAAGCGAAGTTAGGAGCACCATTAAAGTGCTCAGTCGAACTCAGTTCAAGCCTTTTGCAACCGTTTGAAAAGGGGTTGGCTAAGCCATACGTAAAGGGTATCGGTAAGGGTTACCTAAAGGGTTTAGCTAAGGCTTTCTGAAAGGCTTAGCCAAAGCCTTCATACATGGGTTCACCCAGTAGAAAGATTAAAAAAACGCTGAGGTATCCAAGGTGCATTTAGAAAAACCTGTGGCACAGTGAAATCACCTAAAGCGAACAATAGAATTGAAGAGGAACCATCAATGACAAGAGCCCCTGCGCCATTTCCGCTAGAGCGCCTCGCGGATATCCCAGAAAGACCAGAAGATTTTAGATTGCTGGAGCGTATTCCATTAACGCGTGAGCCGCAGTCCTGGCCACTTGAACTTTCTCCTATGGTCGGTGATGAACAGCCAATGGTGCTGCTCGATACAGAGACAACCGGACTGTCTGCCGATGATGAGTCCATTATTGAGCTTGGTATGGTTAAGGTGCTTTACAGCCCCTCTGCTCAGCGAATTGTGTCGATTGTTGATGTGATCAGCTTGTATGAAGATCCCGGCAAGCCAATCCCCGAGCTGATTACCGAGTTAACCGGTATCACCGATGAGATGGTGCAAGGCCAGCACATTGATGATTCACTGGTAACGAGTTGGTTATCCGATGATCCGCTGGTGGTTGCACACAATTCGCAGTTTGATCGTCCTTTCTTTGAAAAGCGGTTTGCTGCATTAGGCCATCTATCTTGGGCCTGTTCAGCCAGTGGCATAGATTGGAAGGCGCTGGGTTTTGAAAGTCGAAAGCTTGAGTACCTGCTGCTTCGCTTAGGTTGGTTCTATGAAGGACACCGAGCTGCAACCGATTGTTTGGCGATGGCCTGGTTGTTTCATTTGTTGCCCGAGTCCGTTGCAAACTTGTTGTCTGAAGCAGACAGGCGAACTGTGTTAGTTCGTGCGTTTGGTGCGCCGTTTGACGTAAAGGACTATTTAAAAGAGCGTGGTTACCGCTGGCATGACGGTGTTAAAGGTGCCAACAAACATTGGTGGCGCGAAATCAGCGAAGACGAGTTGCCGCTGGAGCAAACTTACCTAGATGATTTGTACCATCGTGGCTCAGAACATGCCCACTATGACTACAAAGATGCCCGCAATCGATTTAAAGCTTTGTAGCTATAAGGTAAGCCTTGCATATTTTAAAACCTCTGGAAAATGGAAAGTGAACTCATGGTTTAACCAATAAGAGGAATCTTTCCATGTACCAAGACACCTACATTGAATACTGGGGCGAAATCTTCGTCTCTGCCCGCATCATTGAATTTGGCATCACGTTCGAGCGCTTTCTTAAAGATCCATGGAAGCATTTGATGTCCTGTGGCCAAGAGTCTGCCCCAGACGCGATTGCTGAAGGGATGCTGCCATTGCTACCAGCCCAGGCAGAAGTTGCCAGGCGCATTCGGGAGAGTGAGCAACGAGCCCTGATGTCTACAGAGTCGGATAAAGGGGTATCTCATCGCGGTAACATCGTGGTGCCACTGGTTCGGGTAGCGCATTGATAGCGGCTATCAGCATTGGCACAAAACAAGGTCTTCACGCTCATGACTCAGCGGCAATTGTAATCCAGATCAAAAAGTTGCCGCTTAGTCTTCCCTACAAAACAATTTGTGATAGGATGATACCTAATAAAATTAATTAGGTTGAAGCCTATTCAGTGTTTTATGGCCATCTGTTCAGCTTCAACCGGTAGAGATTGATTAGCCATTGCGGATGAATAGCAGCTTTATGCCATGCCGTTCAATGTGATTACGCGATGTTTGACCGTACTTTATAAACAGAGTTTTAAGAATCTGGTTGAATTGGATAAACAAGACGCATGACAAATGATGGTCTGAAACAAACAGTAGTGGCGAAGTCAGATCGGCTTTCGCAGATAGCGCAGTTGCCACAAGCAACAAGGGATCGCATTGCCCATATCGATTTCACCTTATTGTTTAAGGGCGAAGCGGTACGGGCGGATTTAGTCGATCGCTTCAGCATAGCCGCTGCACAAGCAACGAAAGACTTCACAATGTACCGAGAGCTTGCACCAAGCAACATTGAGTATGACCAAAAGCTCAAGTTGCATAAGCGTGGTGAAGCATTCGAATCCTTGTTCGACTACGACGTTGTGAGAACACTGGCAACCATTAGCCAAGGGTACGGTGATGGCTTTACTGGAAAGGTAAAACCACCCCTTGCTTGTGAAGCGCCTTATCACCTCAACAAGCCGAGTTTATCGATAGTGGCGAAAGTCACCGAGGCCATTCACAAAGGCAAAGCCTTGAGTATCACCTATGTGTCGTTATCGAGTGGTGAATCCAAGCGTGAAATAGTTCCGCATACGCTGGTGGACAATGGCCTGCGTTGGCACGTTCGTGGTTTTGACCGCAAGCATGGTGAGTTCCGTGACTTTGTGCTGACCCGCATTAAAGCAGCGGTTGTGCTTGAAGATTCAAGGTTATCTGAAGCTGAACTAGAAACCCAGGACCGGCAATGGAACCGATTTGTAGAGCTAGAGTTAGTGCCACACCCACGTATTGAGCATAGCGAAGCGATTGAGCTGGATTATGGTATGACGGGTGGTGTTCTAAAGGTTGAGATTAGGGCTGCAACCGCTGGGTATTTGCTTCGCCAATGGCATGTGGATTGTTCTACGGAACACTCATTAATGGGCTTTGAGTATCAGCTTTGGTTGCGTAACAGCCAAGCACTTTATGGTGTCACAAACTTAAGAATTGCGCCGGGCAGAACAAGTTAATCGAACGATGTAGCGGCCATTGAGGCGTTACAGAAAGAACAGAATTTTAAATTTATAGTGAAGCCGTTGCAGCAACCTAGTGGGATGCAACCAACACTGAACAGGAAAAGAAAATGGATCATAGTGTACATAACAAGCTCATCTCATTTATTTGGAACATTGCCGACGACTGTTTACGTGATGTGTACGTTCGCGGTAAGTACCGCGATGTGATTTTACCTATGGTGGTATTACGACGTTTAGATACGTTACTAGAACCTACCAAAGAAGCCGTGCTTGAAGAGGTAAAGTTCCAAAAAGAAGAGATGCAAGCCACAGAGCTTGATGATGAACCGTTGAAGGCGGCCAGTGGTTATGTTTTTTACAATACATCTAAATGGACGCTGAAATCCCTGTTCAACACCGCGACTAATAACCAACAGATATTACTCGCCAACTTTGAAGAGTACCTGCTTGGCTTTAGCGATAATGTCAAAGAGATCATTGAGTGCTTTAACCTCAAATCGCAAATTCGTCATATGGCCTCCAAGCAAGTCCTTCTTGATGTCGTCGAGAAGTTTGTTTCCCCCTATATCAACCTAACTCATGAAACGGTCGAAGACCCAGATGGCAACAAGATGCCAGCCCTTACCAACCTGGGTATGGGTTACGTGTTCGAAGAGTTGATCCGCAAGTTCAACGAAGAAAACAACGAAGAAGCAGGCGAACACTTTACGCCACGTGAAGTGATTGAACTGATGACGCACCTGGTGTTTGACCCAGTGAAAGACCAGTTGCCGCTTACCATGACAGTGTATGACCCTGCGTGTGGTAGCGGTGGTATGTTGACTGAATCTCAAAACTTCATTGAAGAGAAATATCCAAACGATAGCCGAGATGTTTATCTTTACGGCAAAGAGATCAACGACGAGACCTACGCGATTTGTAAATCGGACATGATGATCAAAGGCAACAACCCTGAGAACATCAAAGTAGGCTCAACCTTGTCTACCGACGAGTTTGCGGCTTCTCGCTTTGACTTTATGTTGTCTAACCCGCCATATGGTAAGAGTTGGGCGTCTGAACAGAAGCACATTAAAGACGGCAGTGATGTGATTGACCCACGTTTTAAGGTTACCCTGAAAGACTATTGGGGGAATCTCGAAGTGGTAGATGCCACGCCACGTTCAAGTGATGGCCAGCTACTCTTCTTAATGGAAATGGTCAACAAGATGAAAGATCCGAGTGTAAGCCCATTAGGCAGCCGGATTGCTTCTGTTCATAACGGCTCATCGCTCTTTACCGGTGATGCGGGCGGTGGCGAAAGTAACATTCGTCGCTTCATCATTGAAAACGACATGCTAGATGCCATCGTTCAGTTACCAAATAACCTGTTCTACAACACCGGTATTACCACTTACATTTGGGTGTTGAACAACAATAAACCTGAGGCACGCAAAGGTAAGGTGCAGCTGATTGATGCCAGCTTGCTATACCGTAAGTTGCGTAAGAACTTGGGTAACAAAAACTGCGAATTTGCGCCTGAGCACATCACGGAAATTACCGATACTTACCTCGCGTGTGTGGACGTTGAAAGAGCACTTGATGCAAACAATGATCCTATCGGTATCGCCAGTAAGGTGTTCAGCAATGACGATTTTGGCTACTACAAAGTCACTATCGAGCGCCCAGATCGCCGCAGAGCCAAGTTCACTCAAGACGCAATAGCTCCACTGCGCTTTGATAAGCAGCTTAGTGAAGTGATGGAGTACGTGTACGCAGAGCAAGGCGAACGTGTTTACGAAAAAACTGGCTATGGTACTGAAAAGAAAAAGAGCTTCTTGAAATCCATTGAGAAAGACATTCTTTCTTGGTGTGAAGAGAACGAAATCAGTCTCAATGCCAAAGCTAAGGCAAAACTGCTCGATGTGAAACATTGGCTGGCGCTTAAAGCATTGCTTGAAACGGCAGAAACGCTGATGGCTGACATAGGTAGTATTGAATTTGATGACTTCAATAGTTTTAAAACCCAAGTTGATAAATCGCTAAAAGCCCATGCTATTAAGCTTTCAGCACCTGAGAAAAATGCCATCCTGAACGCGGTGAGCTGGTATGACGAAACCGCCAAGAAAGTGGTGAAAAAGATCGTTAAATTAACGGGCGACAAATTAAACGACCTGCTGGAGCGCTATGAGTGTGAAGTCGCTGACCTGCCAGATTTTGGTTATTACCCCGTTCCTACAAAAGAAGGCGGCAAAAAAGGCGAGTTCATTACTTACGAGACCAACACAGACCTGCGTGACACAGAATCTGTCCCACTGAAGCAAAGCATTTATCAGTACTTCCTAGACGAAGTAAAGCCTCATGTTGATGAAGCATGGATAAACCTAGATACGGTGAAAATTGGTTATGAAATCAGCTTCAATAAGTATTTCTACCGTCATAAACCGCTGCGTAGTTTAGAAGAGGTCGCAACCGACATCATCAACCTAGAACAAAAAGCCGAAGGTCTTATTGCGCAGATATTGGGTGTGAACGTGGCGGAAGTTCAGGGAGAAGCGTAATGGAACGTTTAGCATTGATGCCGAAATATGACGATTATGTAGATTCTGGGGTTGAATGGTTGGGACGAGTACCTGCCTCTTGGGAATTAACACGATTAGGCACTCGCTTTAATGAGCGTAGATCTAAAGTTTCAGACATTGACTACCCCGCACTCTCCGTAACAAAAAAAGGCGTTCTACCTCAATTGGATAATGCGGCCAAAACAAAAGATGGCGATAACAGAAAGCTAGTAAAAGAGGGTGACTTTGTTATAAATAGCCGCTCTGATCGTAAGGGTTCTAGTGGAGTATCAGACAGAGATGGATCAGTATCGCTTATAAATATAGTGCTTAAACCAAAAGGGATTCATCCAAAGTTTTCTGAGCACCTTTTGAAAAGTCATGCATTTATTGAGGAATACTATCGTGTTGGACGTGGAATTGTCGCAGATTTGTGGACTACTCGATACGATGAAATGCGGACGATTGCTATATCTGTTCCTTCACTAGAAGAACAAACCCGTATCGCCAACTTTCTAGACAAGAAAACCGCGCAAATCGACGAAGCGATTGCTATCAAAGAGCAGCAAATTAGCCTGCTGAAAGAGCGTAAGCAGATCATCATACAACAGGCGGTGACCCAAGGGCTTGATTCTAATGTGCCAATGAAAGACTCCGGTGTGGATTGGATTGGTAAGATTCCAGCGCATTGGGAAGTCCGTCGTAGCAAGTTTGTATTTACTCAAAGAAAAGAGCGGGCTTGGAAAGATGACGTACAGCTTTCTGCAACTCAAGCTTATGGTGTTATTCCGCAAGACCAGTATGAGGAGTTAACAGGTAAACGCGTTGTCAAAATTCAGCTTCATTTAGATAAAAGGAAGCACGTCGAAAGGGACGACTTTGTAATCAGTATGAGAAGTTTCCAAGGCGGCTTAGAGCGTGCCTGGTCGCAAGGATGTATCCGGTCCTCCTATGTAGTCCTGAGAGCATTAGATGAAATTGATCCTTCATTCTATGGGTATTTATTAAAACTACCCTCTTACATCGCAGCTTTGCAGCAGACAGCAAGTTTCATTAGAGATGGTCAAGACCTAAATTTTGACAACTTTTCAAAGGTTGACTTGTTTATTCCGCCCATTGAAGAGCAAAAAGAAATAGCTAACTACGTCAGCGCTTTCATGAAGTCTTCTGATGAAGGCATTGAGTTGCTATTAGCACAAATCGAAAAGCTCAAAGAATACAAAACTTCCCTGATCAACAGCGCCGTGACTGGAAAAATAAAAATCACCCCAGAAATGGTTGAGCAATAGGACGCGAATATGTTCACGGTAAATCATCAGACCAACAGGATTAGTCCTGTTAGGACAAAGAAGTTCAGTGAGTTGGGCTTTACTGAGCGCAAGCATCTTCAGGAATGGTTGGCACACGAGCCTTCCGCATTGGGTGAAGAGCTACTGATTATTCAAAAGGAGTTTGATGGCTTTGATGATACCCGTGAACGTTTAGATTTACTGGCACTGGATAAAGATGGCAACTTGGTCATTATTGAAAACAAGCTGGACGACAGTGGCCGAGATGTGGTGTGGCAGGCGCTTAAATATGCCTCTTACTGTGCCAGTTTAACCAAAGCGCAAATCGTTGAAATTTACCAGCAGTACTTAGACCGCTATGAGCCTGTAACAGGAGAGGTTGACCTGTTAAATGCCCCTGCAAGTGCCTCTGCTAGAATATGTGAGTTTTTGGATGCGCCCGATCTGGATGAGTTAAAGCTCAACCTGGGTAACAGCCAGCGCATTATGTTAGTTGCGGCAAACTTTCGCAAAGAAGTGACCAGCACCGCGCTGTGGTTATTGGGTCAAGGCATTAGCATTGCCTGCTTCAAAATCACGCCTTATTCACTGGGTGAACAGCTACTGATTAATATTGACCAGATCATTCCAACGCCAGAAGCGAAAGAGTTGATGATCGGCATTAATGCCAAGGAAGCGGAAGAAAAAACCACCGAAGTGGTACTAAAAAACCGCCATACGGTGCGGCGCGAGTACTGGGAGCGTGCCTTAGAGGCTTTTCAGAAAAGCGCTTGCCAACTCTATAACAACATTAGCCCAAGTAAAGATCATTGGTTATCAGCAGGCTCAGGGCTAAGTGGATGTCCGTATAACCTGATATTTCTGCAAAAAGAGCTTCGAGTAGAGCTTTGGATCAGCCGTGGGGTTACCGAAGAGAATAAATACCTTTTTGACTTGTTGAGTCAGTCCAAACAGGACATTGAACATACTTTTGGTGCAGAACTTGAGTGGATGAGGCTGGATGAAAAGAAATCTTGCCGTATTCAGTTTTCGACCAAAGCTGATGGGTTTAATAAAGAGACTTGGCCCCAAGCGGTTGCGTGGCACTTAGAGCAGATGACAAAGTTAGAAAAAGCCTTGAAAGGACCGCTGCAAAAAGCGGCTGAGGCAATGAAACAGAAGAATTTTGATTAAGGGAACTTACAATTATGGTCAGTCAAACCAATGAACAAGCATTAGAGTCGGCCATTGAGAAATGTCTGGCTGGGATCAGTACTGAAGAGCTCAAAGAGGGGCTGAGTCAGCAGTCACTGGGTGCTGGATACTTCATTGGTGCTGCTAGTGACTTTAATATGCAATATGCCATTGATGAACGTTTTTTCTGGCAATTTCTACAAAAGACACAAGAAGTAGAGTTGGCCAAGCTGCAAAAGAACAACCCCTCAGATTGGCAGCGTAAGTTACTTGAACGATTTGACCGACTGATTAAGAAGCATGGCATTCTTCATTTACTTAAGAAAGGGCTAAGCGTAGACGATGCTCACTTCAATTTGCTCTATCCAGCCCCTTTGGCGAGCAGTAGTGAGAAGGTAAAGCAAAACTTTGCAGATAACGTGTTTAGTTGTACTCGCCAAGTGCGCTATTCCATGGCAAATCCCCTACAAGAAATCGACATGGTATTGTTTATCAACGGAATACCATTGATAACGCTGGAGTTGAAGAACGCATGGACCGGGCAAACAGCACGTTACCACGGCCAAAAGCAGTATCGAGATGATCGAGATGCAACTCAGCCATTGCTGACCTTTGGCCGCTGCCTAGTGCATATGGCGGTCGATACCGACGAAGTGTATATGACCACCAAGTTATCAGGTGGCAGTACCTTCTTCTTGCCGTTCAATAAAGGACACAATCTTGGACAGGGTAATCCACCGAACCCAACTGGCCATAAAACGGCATACCTATGGCAAGAAGTATTCACCAAAGAAAGCTTGGCGAATATTATTCAGCATTTTGTGCGTCTGGATGGGTCAAGCAAAGATCCATTACCAAAGCGAACTCTGTTCTTTCCTCGATACCATCAATTGGATGTGGTGAGAAAATTAGTAGACCATGCTGCCCAGCACGGTGTCGGTCAGACTTATTTAATTCAACACTCGGCCGGTTCAGGTAAGTCTAATTCGATTACCTGGGCTGCTTATCAGTTAATTGAAACCTATCCTGCATCGTCTGATGTGGCAGGCGGAAAAAGCTTGGAGCAGCCATTGTTTGACTCTGTGATTGTGGTCACCGATAGACGCCTATTGGACAAGCAGCTGCGGGATAACATTAAAGAGTTTTCTGAAGTAAAGAACATTATTGCCCCGGCGAACAAGTCATCTGAGCTTAAGCAGGCGCTCGAAAATGGCAAAAAGATCATCATAACGACGATTCAGAAATTTCCGTTCATTATTGATGGTATCGCCGATCTTAGTGACAAGCGCTTTGCGGTGATCATCGATGAAGCACACAGCTCACAGTCTGGTTCGGCGCATGACAATATGAACCGAGCGATGGGCAAGTCTGAAGTCGAAGAGGCAGAAGATGCTCAGGATAAAATCCTTCAGGCGATGAAATCGCGCAAGATGCGCGGGAATGCGTCGTACCTGGCATTTACAGCGACACCAAAAAACAGCACTTTGGAGAAATTTGGTCAACGCCAAGAAGATGGCTCTTTCAAGCCGTTTCACTTGTATTCGATGAAACAAGCCATTGAAGAAGGCTTCATCTTGGATGTCCTGGCAAATTATACGACGTACAAAAGTTATTATGAGATTGAGAAATCAATCGCTGATAACCCTGAGTTTGATACCAAAAAGGCACAGAAAAAACTCAGAGCTTATGTAGAGCGAAGCCAGCAAACAATTGATACCAAGGCAGAGATTATGCTGGAGCATTTTGTTCCACATGTCGTGAATGCGAAAAAGCTCAAAGGTAAAGGTAAGGGAATGGTGGTCACTCAAAATATTGAGACGGCCATTCGATACTACAAAGCGATTAAGCGGATACTTGAGGAGCAAGGAAACCCGTTTAAAGTTGCCATTGCTTTTTCAGGAACCAAAGAAGTTGACGGTATTGAATATACCGAAGCAGATATTAATGGTTTTGCCGAGTCAGATACCAAAGATATGTTTGATACCGATGAGTATCGACTTTTAGTGGTTGCTAACAAGTATCTGACTGGGTTTGACCAGCCTAAGCTTTGCGCCATGTATGTGGACAAGAAGCTCGCCAGTGTCTTGTGTGTACAGACATTGTCTCGTCTCAATCGAAGTGCGCCTAAATGGGGTAAAAAAACAGAAGACCTGTTTGTTTTAGACTTTTTCAACTCGGTTGAAGATATTCAGTCAGCATTCGATCCTTTCTACACAGCAACGTCGTTGTCCCAGGCTACAGATATAAACGTGCTGCACGAGTTGAAAGATGAAATGGACGATGTCGGTGTGTACGAGTGGTATGAGGTTGAAGACTTTGTTGAGCGTTATTTCAAGAATGAAGACGCCCAGACACTCAGCCCAATCATTGATGTTGCAGCAGCCCGGTTTGACCATGAGCTGGAGCTTGAAGCTGAAGCTAAAGTGGACTTTAAGATTAAAGCCAAGCAGTTCGTGAAAATCTATGGGCAGATGGCGTCTATCATGCCTTATGAAATGGTCAGCTGGGAAAAACTGTTTTGGTTCCTGAAGTTTTTAATACCGAAATTGAAAGTTGAAGATCCCGATGCAGATGCTATTGATGAGCTTCTCGATTCTGTCGATCTGAGTTCATACGGTTTGCAACGTGTGAAGCTTAACCACAGTATTAAGCTTAGTGACCAAGAAGCGGAGCTTGATCCTCAAAATCCGAACCCACGTGGGGCGCATGGCGGTGAAAAAGAAACTGACCCGCTGGATGAAATCATTCGCACATTTAATGAACGATGGTTCCAAGGCTGGAGTGCCACACCTG
The DNA here is from genome assembly GCF_033340155.1 of Vibrio sp. 1562. Lineage (NCBI taxonomy): Bacteria > Pseudomonadati > Pseudomonadota > Gammaproteobacteria > Vibrionales > Vibrionaceae > Vibrio > Vibrio sp. 1562. Next base: position 11,984 of record NZ_JAWOVY010000035.1, on the reverse strand, counting down.
AAGAGCAAAAGGTTAAGTTCGTGAACATCGCTGAGAGTATCCGCAATCACCCAGATTTTGAATCTAAATACAAAAACAACCCAGATCCTCATAATCGAGATTTGGCCTTCGAAAAAATGCTCAAGGAAATTATGCTGCAACGCCGTAAAGATGAACTTGAGCTCTACAAGTTGTTCGCAGGAGATTCAGCATTTAAAGCGTCGTGGACGCAAAGTATGCAACGAATGGTAGGTATGTAGGTAGGTAGAAAGGAGTGATGGTTTGCTGAAGGCAGTCTCAGAATTGTTAGATGGGTCACCAGGCCTGAAAGGACGTCAAATTGCCAGGGAGCTGGGACTTGATAAGTCCCAAGTGAACTCGTTTCTTCACAAAAACCAGGATACGTTTGTGAAAAACTCAAATCATGAATGGAGCATGATACGGGCTCATCATGTGGAAATTGATTTCGCTACAGGTTGGATTGATGAGAAAGCCTTTGAGAGTGCTATCGGTAAGCTTGCGTACCAAAAAGATGCCACAAAGGTAACATTTAAATTCGGCATCGATTGTAAGTTTTTGCTGATAGCATTGGCCCGTTTTCTTGCTCTGGCGAATCAGCTTACTGCTAATGGGAAGGATGTGGTGATGGATACTACAGCATGTCCTAATACTCACAGTTTTTTCAGCAGAAATGGCTTCTTTGATTATCTTAATCAAAGTGTCACTTGTCTTCCTGAAAGGCCCGTTTTGTCAGCTGCTAAAACTTATCGGGATAATAGCGATACCTTGGTCGAACTAGGAGAAATTGCACAGCCAACCCAAAACAAGGAGCTTGTAATTCGTTTGGGCGACAGGTTTGTAGAGCATTCTTCAGCTAGCTATTTCTTAGCGGCTAAGACTGTTTTTTCAGAGCTTGTAGGCAACGTTACTGATCACAGTGAATCCAAAATACCTGGACTAGCAGGTCTGCAAGTGTATCGACCGTATAATAAACCAAAGCATATTCAAACAGTCATATCCGACTCTGGTTTAGGTATTGCCGCTACCTTGAGAACAACGTTACAAAGTGAACATCCGAAGTTGTACGCACAGTTTTCAGCGGAAACTGTTGAGAATGACATTGCGCTCGTTCAAAAAGCATTTACATCTGGTGAGGTTAGTCGCTTTGGTAAAGGCCGGGGGCTAGGCTTTAAGAGTAGTCGAGAGCACGCTAGCAAAGAGAAAGTTATCATTGTTATTAGGCAGCTAACTTTCTCATTGGCTTTGGAATATGCGAAGGGTCAACTCATCAATGTTTCTGAAGATAGAGGGTTGGTCCCTATCACAGGAACCCATATCTGTTTTGACTTCTATGTTGACAATTTCTGATAAATAGTGTCAACTTAAGCAGATGAAACAGTTAACTCATAAAATTCTTCTTTCAGAAGTCGTAGGTTCTGACCATGCCTTTGGTAACGATGAAGGTAGTGAAGCCTATGTGAAGATTAAAAAGATCGTTGATGGTCACCCATCATGCGATATTTTTGCTATTAGCTTGGAAGGGATTCGATTCACTGATGCTTCATTTCCTCGTGAAAGTGTAATCTCGTTGGCTAAAGCATTAAAAGGTGAAAAAGGTTTCTACCTTTCTAATGTTCCGAGTCGGGACCTTCTGGACAATTGGTCTTATGGCGCTACAGCCAAGGATCAACCTCTTCTAGTCAAGAACGATAGCGGTTACGAAGTGCTTGGTGTAAAACTCAGTGCGACTGTCAAAGAGCTTCTAGATTTTGTTATTGCAAAAAAGACAGTGACTTCGTCACATGTATCTAAGCACTTTGACATTTCAGCACAGAATGCCAGTGGTCGATTGAAGAAGCTTCATGCGACAGGTCTTGTGTTAGGTCAAAAAGAAGTGGCAGAGTCAGGTGGACTGGAATTTGTCTACCGATCAATTTTGTAGTTTTTTTTTTGATTTTCTGGTTAATCTGCTTGTGTTAATCAGAGTGAGGGTTTATTATTTGATCAGATCCTTTGGATCTTTTTTATTAATATCTGATAAATGTGATTAAGTTAAGCAGAATAGGAGGCTTTATGGCTACAAATCCCCCATCAGGTGACGGACACAGAAACGGTGCCGTTAAAGGTAGATCTCAGACTCAGACGCCAAGCGGACATTGGGTAAAGCGAGATGCTGATACTGGTCGATTCATGGATGTAAAGACATCCGACAAAACACCTTTTAAAGGTGTCAGGAAGGAGAAATAGTTTGGCTAATGGTAAAACCCATTTGGTCGTCGGGGCTGCGGTTGGTTTAACCGTTGCCCTGGCGGACAACAAAAAACAAGCTGTCAGTCACCATCCTGTAACTGCCATTACGATTGGCTCTCTATTTGGCAAGCTTCCAGATATTTTGGAACCCTCTTTGGGTAACCCTCACCATCGCCAGTTTTGCCACAGTCTATTGGTGTTAACTGCACTAGGTGTTGGTCTCAAACATTTGTATGAGTGGCAACCGGAGGAGGCAATTGATAAGTGTCTTCGCGGGCTGGGACTAATTGCCGGATGTGCTTATGTAAGCCATTTGCTCTGTGATGCGACAACACCGCGCTCACTTCCGTTAATTGGCAAACTATAGGAGTTTTGAATGGTCGCTAAAGTCACAAGACCCATAGACCGTAAAGTTGAGCGAGAACTTTGGGCTCGTGCCGCTGCTCGTTGTCAGTTTAGCGGGTGTAATAAGTTGCTATACAAATCAGCGGTGACCCAGGAATCGGTCAATGTCTCTCAAAATGCTCATATTTACGCATTTTCTGAGAATGGGCCTCGTGGTTGGGGACTCTTTAAAACTAAGCCAACCAGCTTGAATGACGTCAGCAACCTCATGTTGATGTGCTATGACTGTCACAAAAAAATTGATCAGAAAGGCAGCGAGGATAGGTATCCAGCCGATCTCTTGATTAGTTGGAAAATGCAGCATGAGCAACGTATAGAAATACTCACAGGCATTGATCCTGATCGCAAATCAAATGTTGTTTTATATGGTGCCAATATTGGAACTGAAAGATCACCGATTAATTATCACGGTTGTGTTGAGGCAATGTTTCCGAATTGGTATCCGGCAACTGAAAAGCCAGTGACCCTATCCATGGTATCAGAGCTGAAGGATCACTCTGAACAATATTGGCAAGCAGAGTCGCAACACCTAACGAAGCGTTTTCAAAGTAAAATTTCATCGATTATCGAAGAGGATTCTTGTAAGCATTTTTCATTGTTCGCGTTAGCTCCTCAACCATTGTTAATAAAACTTGGCGCTTTGCTCACCGACAAAATTGACGTCGAGACTTATCAGCTGCATCGAGAGCCTAAAGGCTGGTTTTGGCAAGACTGTTCAGATGATTTTGAGTACATCATCAACAGACCTCAAAATATGGAGGGAAAGCCAGCCCTGGTACTTTCTTTGAGTGACCATGTGTCGCATGAGCGAATTACTCGGGTTATAGGGCCAGATACATCGATTTGGGAAGTGACTATCAAGCAGCCTCATAATGATTTCATGCAGTCAAAGCAGCAGCTCTCCTTGTTCAGAAAGTGCATAAGAAAGCTGATTGTTGAAATAAAAAATACACACGGGGATGCGACGCCACTGCAAATTTTTCCTGTGATGCCAGTATCGTGTGCCGTCGAATTAGGACGGGCCAGAATGCCTAAGGCTGATATGCCATGGCTTATTTATGACCACGACATAAAAACACAACAATTTGTAATGGCAATCGAGCTTCGAGGAGATCTATATGAGTAATAGCAAAAGTAACGATGTTCTAAACACAATTCTCGAAAAAATTGAGCTACCTGACAGTGCTTATGAAAAGGCTGAAAAACGCTATAAGGATCTAGGCGATTGGTTACATCGCCCAGAGTCAACATGCGTGAATTTTGATCCCCACGTGTTTTCTCAAGGTTCCTTTCGTCTAGGTACTGCGATTAGGCCCGATTCAGAAGAACAGTATGACCTAGACATGGGGTGCAATCTTCGGCGTGGCCTGGATAAAACGTCTATCACTCAAAAGCAACTAAAGCACCTAGTCGGTCATGAATTAGAGCTTTATCGAAACGCCAGAGGCATTAAGGAAGGGCTAGCCGAGAAGAAACGCTGTTGGCGCTTAGAGTATGCCGATGGGCTTAGCTTTCACATGGACATAGTTCCGTGTGTGCCAGAGAGTGATACAGGAAGAGGCCTGTTGAAAAAGCGGATGGTCGAAAACTCTAAGTTTGATGAAAACTTGGCTCAAAACGTGTCTCAGCTTGCAGTTTCGATTACCGACAACACAGATTTCACTTATGCAGTTGTGAATGAAAACTGGCGTATCAGCAATCCTGAAGGATATGCTCGATGGTTTGAAACGCGCATGAAGACGGCACGGTTAGTAATAAACGAACGTGAAATGCGATTTAAAGCCAGTATAGATAGTCTGCCATATTATCAATGGAAGACACCCTTACAGCAGGTTATCCAATTATTGAAGCGTCATCGTGACACTATGTTTAAAAACAATGAGGATAGTAAGCCAATATCGGTAATCATCACTACATTGGCTGCTAAATCATATAAAGGTGAAAGTGATTTGGCTTCAGCGTTGAATACGGTGCTCTCCGAGATGGATGACCATATTTCTGCACAAGCGCCAATGATTCCGAACCCAGTCAACCCGGCCGAAGACTTTGCAGACAAGTGGTATGACGAAAAATCTGCTCAATACCGATTACAAGAAAACTTTTATAAATGGCTGTATCAAGCTAGAGCTGATTTTAGTGCTCTTTGCTCAAGTGATGATACGCAACGAATAGTAAATGCGGCGCAAAATGGTTTGGATTTGAAGCTTGATTCAAGTTCGGTAGCACGTCTCTTGGGTATTCCGGCGGTGACAGCAAAACCAACTTTCGCAATTCAATCATCTGATCCAAAGCCATGGTTTAAGCAATAGATGAAGCATTGGAAGGCTGTAGGCCTAGAGGCTTTTCTCTCGGCCTATCCGAACATTAGATTAGTAGACGTCCATGCAGATAAGGTTGAGTTGCAGGGAGAGTATCAGCTAAAAGCACAGCTAGCAGGAAGTCGGTTTATAGAGCGAACATTTTCTCTAAGGATTGTATGCCCAAGTGATTATCCTAGGGCTTTACCAGTGGTGTTTGATACCGCTGGTTACTTTCCTCGTAATCAGGACTTCCATACTTACTCTGATGGATCATTTTGTCTTGGCTCAGACCTGAAAATTAAGTCAATTTTGAAAGCCGACTCGTCATTGACAACCTTTTTCGAAAAGATTGTTGTCAGGTTTCTTTATTCGGTGTCCCATAGGGTTGAATTTGGCAACTTTCCCTATGGCGAACTGGACCATGGTGAGAAAGGCCTGATTGATGATTATTCTCAGTTGTTCAATATTAATGGTAAAGCATCAGTTCTACGGGCACTGAAAGCGTTAGGTTTGCGCAAGCGTGAGGCAAATAAATTACCTTGTCCATGTGGTTGTGGTGATCGTCTTGGCTCGTGTGACTATCGGTTTGTCTTGAACGAGTTTCGTCAAGTTGAGCGCCGCCGATGGTTTCGCCATCACCTACAAGAAGCTTTTACACCGATTGAAAAACCCAAAAGGAGAGTTGGGAAAAAAACTAAAAGTCCAAGTAGAAATACGCCTTAGCTTAATAAGCTCCCTCGGGAATTTATGGCATATGTGTTAATACATATCGGATTTTTGAGTCTAATCAACCGGCAACGCCAGATTGAACCTTCACACTATCGTGTCGGAGGTTCACTATGTTCAAAAACCTATTTTTTCAAACAAAAGCACTACCAGAGCTGTCATCGCAACTGGATGCAGAAATCCCACGCTATCCGCCATTCCTGAAGGGGTTGCCAGCAGCGTCACCCGAGGATTTGCAGTCCACACAAGACGAGCTAATTGCCAAACTGCGCCAGATACTTGGCTTTAACCTGCGTGATTTTCAAAGGCTAATTCAGCCCTGCATTGATCATCTGGCTGCTTATGTTCATTTGTTGCCAGCTTCTGAGCATCATCATCACAGTGGCGCTGGTGGTTTATTACGTCATTCGTTGGAAGTTGCTTTCTGGGCTGCACAAGCTGCTGAAGGGATCATCTTTGTTGCCAGTGGCACACCGGTTGAGAAAAAAGAGCTAGAGCCAAGGTGGCGTGTTGCAGCGGCTCTTGGCGGTTTGTTCCATGATATTGGTAAGCCCGTTTCAGACTTGTCCATCACGGATGAAGATGGACGCTATCAATGGAACCCTTTTTTAGAAACCTTATCTCAGTGGACCACTAATAACAGCATTGAACGCTATTTCATTCGCTGGCGCGACGGGCGGTGTAAGCGGCACGAGCAATTTTCAATTCTGGTGTTAAACCGGGTGATGACACCTGAGTTGCTCGCCTGGTTAACTCAACCTGGCCCTGAGATTTTGCAAGCCATGCTGGAAGCGATTGGCAATACCGATCCCGAGCATGTCCTGTCTAAATTGGTTATTGAAGCTGACCAAACCAGTGTCCAGCGAGACCTGAAAGCGCAACGAATTTCCGTTGACGACAATGCCCTTGGTGTCCCAGTTGAACGCTATCTACTTGATGCCATGAGGCGATTACTTGCCAGTTCCCAGTGGCTGGTCAATCAGCGAGACGCCAGAGTCTGGGTACGAAAATCGAATCAATCAATCCATCTTTGCCTGGTTTGGAAAAGCGCGGCTAAGGACATCATTGAGCTATTGGCCAAAGACAAGATACCTGGCATTCCAAGAGATCCCGATACCCTTGCGGACATCCTCATTGAGCGAGGATTGGCCACTAAATCCGCCTCAAATGAGCGATATGAAAGCCTTGCCCCTGAAGTGCTGATCAAAGACGACAAGCCAATCTGGTTAGCCATGCTGCATATAGTTGAGGCCGATTTATTGTTCAGCTCGAATGTACCAAGTAGCGTTAGACTGTTTAGCAAATCTGAGTGGGAAGCAACACATCAAACACAAACAGAGCCACAGAGTCGCTCCAGTGAGCATTCAGACTTGCCTGAAGCGTCATCATCAATCGAACTCAGTAATTCGGCTGAGTCGCCATCGACAAAACCGTCCGAACAAGATGATGAACTTTGTCATGCCAGTGATGTTAATCACCTTCAGGCAAATGAAAATGTTCCGGGTGATGGATGTGAAAAGCCTAACAATTTTCATGATGGCGCTATCTCAAATAACGTAAACCAGCACGATACAGAAGCATTGAATCTCCCTGAATCTTTGGCATGGCTCCCAGAGGCCAGTAGTGCGTTGGTTATGGTTGGTGAACAGATACTGATCCGCTATCCCGATGCCATAAGACCTTGGTGTGCCCCCCGAAAACTGCTTGCTGAACTCAGTCAATTAGATTGGCTTGAACTAGATTCCGCAAACCCGACACGTAAAGCCAGAACTGTTACTACGAAAGATGGCGTTCAGGAGCAAGGGTTGCTGCTGAAAGTATCGATTTCTAAAGGGCTTACTGCACTGATAGACATCTCTAAACAAGACGAAGAATCAGTGACAGCAATTCAGAGCGAAGAGGCTTTACAGCGTCCGAGTCGAACCGAGACAACCAATGCCCAAGCAAAAGAGCCCGCCACAAGAGCGGAGCGTAAGCAAAAGCCGATTGCGCCCAATGCGAACTCAAGTACAGACCCCAAACACGCGCAGCGCCAACAGATGGTTAATTTTGTGAAAGATTTGCCCATCTTACTGACCGATGGCGATTACCCAGACGTGGATCATAGTGCCGATGGTATTCGCGTCACGATTAAAACCTTACGCCAAGTCGCCAATGAGCATGGTATTCCAGCCGGACAGCTGCTTCGGGGGATCTCGGCCAGTGACGAATGCCAGTTTTATGAGGGGGAAACGGTTCTGTTTACCGCTCACGCTAAACGTTAATCCATTTGAAATTAAGCGATTGCAAACGGTTATTTTGCGGAGAATGAATGAAAGAAAACGCATACGAGATGCCCTGGCGCACGAACTATGAAGCCATGGCAGCAGCAGGTTGGCTGGTTGGTGCAACTGGGGCAATTGCCGCAGAAATGCTGACTGAGCTACCACCTGAGCCATTTTGGTGGATGACAGGGATTTCCTCGGGCATGGCGTTGTATCGCCTGCCTGAGGCTTACCGTCTTTATAAGTTGCAGAAGGGACTAAAAGGAAAACCATTGGCTTTTATGGAGCTGTCGCATTTGCAAAAGGTGATGGCAAAACATCCTGATGAATTGTGGTTAGGTTATGGCTTTGAGTGGGACCAACGCCATGCCCAACGCGCTTATGAAATCCTAAAGCGGGATAAGCAAACCTTGCTTAACCAAGGTCACGGCAAACAAATGGGTTCGACCTGGATTCATGGTGTCGAGCCCAAAGAAGAAGATGTGTACCAACCAGTTGGACACACTGAGGGGCATACATTAATTGTCGGTACGACCGGTGCCGGAAAAACCCGATGCTTTGATGCGATGATCACTCAGGCCATTTTGCGTAATGAAGCCGTGATTATTATTGACCCTAAGGGAGACAAGGAACTTAAGGATAATGCGCAGCGAGCCTGTATTGCCGCCGGTAGTCCAGAGCGCTTTGTGTATTTTCATCCGGGTTTTCCTGAGCATTCAGTACGGCTTAATCCCCTGAGAAACTTTAACCGGGGCACTGAAATTGCCAGCCGAATTGCGGCATTAATCCCATCCGAAACCGGTGCTGATCCATTTAAAGCCTTTGGCCAAATGGCACTGAATAACATCGTGCAAGGTCTGTTGCTTACGTCACAACGTCCTGATCTGAAAACACTGAGACGATTCTTGGAAGGTGGCCCAGAAGGCTTGGTAGTAAAAGCCGTCACGGCCTGGGGGGAGCAGGTGTATCCGAACTTTAGTGTGGAGATCAAGCGCTTTACCGAAAAGGCCAATACCTTGGCTAAACAAGCTATGGCGATGCTGCTTTTTTACTACGAACGCATTCAGCCCGTTGCCGCTAATACCGATTTGGAAGGCCTTTTGAGCATGTTTGAGCATGATAGAACCCACTATTCTAAGATGGTGGCCTCACTGATGCCGGTGCTCAATATGCTCACTTCAAGTGAACTAGGTCCATTGCTATCACCGATTGCAAACGATGTGGATGACAGCCGGTTAATTACGGATTCTGGCCGTATTATCAACAATGCCCAAGTGGCCTATATCGGCTTGGATTCATTGACCGACGCCATGGTTGGTAGCGCCATTGGTTCGTTGCTTTTATCCGATCTCACCGCCGTGGCCGGTGACCGCTATAACTATGGTGTTGAAAATCGTCCCGTAAATATCTTCATCGATGAGGCGGCTGAAGTCGTCAACGATCCCTTCATTCAACTGCTCAACAAAGGCCGTGGCGCAAAAATGCGTTGTGTGATTGCTACTCAGACCTTTGCTGATTTTTCAGCTCGTACAGGCAGTGAAGCTAAAGCTCGCCAGGTGTTAGGTAACATCAACAATTTGATAGCTCTTCGGGTGATGGATGCCGAAACACAGCAGTACATTACCGACAATCTGCCTAAGACTCGGTTGCAGTACATCATGCAAACTCAAGGTATGTCGTCCAACTCGGACAGCCCCGCGTTGTTTACCGGCAATCATGGCGAGCGCTTGATGGAAGAAGAAGGCGATATGTTTCCACCGCAGTTATTGGGCCAGCTCCCCAACCTGGAGTACATCGCCAAGCTTTCAGGTGGCCGCGTGATCAAAGGCCGTATTCCTATTTTAACCAGCTCTACACAGGCAGTATAAGGAGTCTGTATGCATCATTCTGTCTGTCTGAAAATGACAACACTTACCAGTAAAGAAATGCTCGCTCAGTGGCAGCAACATAACCCCCAGTTCAAGGAAACCTTAAGACTGCTTGAAACTGACTGGCCTCATGCTTTGGCCTCGGTGTATTGCTTGGCGGACTACTTGACGGATGCGTTCACGTTAGATGGCCATTCCATCTTTGATTTGTGTCTGTGTAATGGCTTGGGCAGTTATGAAGAAGTCACTTGTGATGATGACAGTGTACGCCTTTGGCATTTCATTGAGGCACTGACCTGGACTGCCGCCAGTGCTTTAACGGGGATTCGCCTGCGTGATCCTGACCATTTCGAGTGGGCCGCCGTGGATGGTGTGTATTTCTACTCCTGGATTCGTAATCGTCCAAATCGGATGGCGTATTTGGCTGAAGGACGCATCGACGTGCGTTATGTCAGTGGCCATACGACGACAAAGCGGCTTCAACAAGTGATTAAAGCCCGGATTATGACGCCAACCGTTGCAGCCATGCTGGCCCGAGTCGAAGAGGATGTTTGGCATGAGCAAGCATAAGTCGGTTTGGCTACTGTGTCTGGCACTGATGCTAGAGATTATTGCCATTGGCGTGTTAGTGCCCGGTGATTGGACTGGCCGGGTCATTAGTAAAGAGAAGCAGATGATCCAAAATCAATTGGGCGCACAAACAAGCTATTGGATTGGTCAAACTAGCCATCGCTGGTATCAGTCATGGATTGTGGATACGCAGATGGAGCAATCTGTGCGAGATTTTCTAATCCCCACTGAAGAACAGCGACTACGCTCTAAAGGGATGGAGAACATGGGTGGCTTTTGGTTTATGTGGGTAGAAGACCGTATTCAGGCATTTTTTGATGTGCTGTACCAAGTGTTCATTCGATTTGCTTTGCTGATGGTCTGGTTGCCCTTTGCGCTTATTCTCATGTTACCGGCGCTGTGGGACGGCTTGATGACCTGGAAGATTAAGAAGACAACCTTTGATTTTTCGAGCCCTATCATTCACCGCTACAGCATGATTATCCTGGGCTCAGGCGTCATCTTGCTATTTATGGGATTGTTCGCCCCACTGGCTATTCCACCGGTGGTACTGCCGTCGATGATCATCGGCTTGGCGTTGATGGCGGGGTTGGCGTTAAGTCACTTGCAGAAGAAGATATGAGGCCAGTTAGGCCTCATCTTGTAGAGCTAAAACCTGACGCCTACGGTATTGCCGTTCTCGTCTTCAGCTGGCAAATGATAAGTATCAATAAGGTGACCTTGAAGCCAAATATATTGCGGCATCCAAAAAGAGTACTGTCGTATAAGAGCCAATACTTCTTTTAACGGTTTGTTTGCATGAGGCTCGGCAAGACGGAAGTACATGAATGAGCAATAATCTCGAAAGTACTCATGAAGCTCTGAATCCGATAGCGTTTCTTTTAGCGGCCTGTTTTGTTCATCGTCCTCATCAGGGGAATTGGCATAAATTTCAAATAGCTGCTTTTCAGTGAGCATCTCCAAGAAGTGGTCTGCAATTAAAACCCCATCACTGGTATCGACATCCATACCATCTTTGACATCAAAAGCCATGACACATCCAGAAGATAAGGCCACTTCTGATGGTTTCAGTAAGTCATTAGCTTGCACAACATGATGCCAATGATTAAAACCAGCAGATATTGCAATTTCATCGAGTGCTTCAGTGTGTGTAATGGATTTTTCACGTTTAAGCTTTCGTGCTTTTTGCTTTAAACGTTCAACCGTAGCAGAGGAAATGATTTTAGTAATTTGCATTGAGTTTCTCCTATTAGCGAATACGGTGCCCACTGCCGAGGTCGCAGAAAAAACCTAAGCAAAAAATAAATTTGATATGCATGTCGTCCCGTCCGGGTTTGCTAATGTGGGCAGCTGGTCTCGACACGACCAATATCCCCATCATATCAACCGCATCAAAAAGATCAATTGTTAGTATTGTCTGAGTAGAACCCTCAAAACCTTCAAGAATTCGGCATCTAGCTGACCACTGAACCTGCCAATCCCAAGGCATTCTTCACTTCTCAATTCAAACAACGAGGAGTGACTATGGAACCTGTAAATATTCCATCCTATATCGATGACCCGCCGCACTTCCTGCTTTGGAGTGCCGATGAGATGGCTCCCATTCTGTTGGGGCTAGTGAT
>NZ_JAWOVY010000034.1:0-30333 GCF_033340155.1 Vibrio sp. 1562 | reverse complement strand
ATGACATGACGCCAATTGAATATAAATTAGCAGCTTAAATTCTACGAGAGAGTTGTGTTAAGGATGGGGTATTTACACAATAGGTACATTTTTTCGCTTTCGTCGTTCACTCTTTTATCTAACTTTATTGAGTGCATGTCGAAAATCTTCAATCTTTTGCTAAGAGCGTTTTTTACTATGTAAAAAACAAAGGAGAATGACCATGAAAAAACGACTCAACTATATTGAAGTAGCGCCAAAAGCAATAGAAATCCTATACGCTCAGGAAGCTTACTTCCATGAACAATTTAGCCAATCAGAAACTATGAACATGATCATATGGGAACTGGTTAAGTTACGCATATCGCAAATCAATCAATGTGCATTTTGTATCGACATGCATAGTAAAGATGCGCTTAAGTTAGGTGAAAAGCCGGAACGCATATGGGGGCTTAGTGCATGGAAAGATATGCCATTCTACAGCGATGCAGAACACGTTGCACTAGGTTGGGCTGAATTACTAACTGCTGGCCTACCAGTAGATGATGATACCTATCAGCTGACCTTGAATACCTTCGGAGAAGAAGCTATGGTCAACCTAACAATTGCAATCAACGCGATCAATAGTTGGAACCGAATAGTTAAGGCATTTAAGCCAAAGGTTGGAGTCTATAAACCTCGATAATTCTATTTGACGGTTCTTACTTGTAAGCCACTGCTTATACCTCAACTTAATAGGATGAAAAGTACATGTGTATCACTTTCTCATTTAAGTTGAGGTTAAATAGGATGATTCATTTGAACTTAGAATTTGATATTTTAAAACCTCAAAAGGCTTTAGCTGGCTATGTTCAAGCCATTTGGTCAGCATCCGTCAAACCTGATACGACGCAAACCGTACGTAAACAATTACTCAGTGATGCTGGTACAGGTGTGGTATTCATTTTACAGAATGAAGTACAAATGGATGGTGAGTGGCAAACGCCAGGGGTTGTCCTACTACCTATAAGCATTCTGGCACATCAGGTCTGCCTACCGCCAGGTGCGGTGATGACTGGCGTACGCTTTCATCCTGCTGTTAGTTATCAACTATTTGGTAAACGTCTAGAACAGCTATTGCGGATTCAAGACGACCACCCTTTGGCTTCTTCTGCGCTAGCAACATTTGAGTCTCTGCAAACAGCGCGTTCGCCATATGCAAGGATTTCTACGTTATATCGCTGGGTTCAAACACTGATTGACGAATATGAACCGCGGTATGTCGGCCACATTATTGACCAACCTACAGGGACCATCAGTCAGCGCCAGAGAGAGCGCAATTTTCAGAAATGGTTGGGGATTACTCCTAAACATTACCAACGCATTAAACGAGTTAAGCACACTTTAGAGCAACTCCGAGCGCAACCCGATCTTACTTTATCGGAGTTGGCGCTAGAGCAAGGTTTTTCCGATCAAGCACACATGACTAGAGAGTGTAAGCAGATTGCGCGCATGACACCGAAGCAGTATGTCCGAAAGAGAAACCTCTAAACCTTATTAGCTTTCTACATCAAACCCAATTGATTCAGAATCGACCATATACTTGTTACAATGTTCGATCATATATCACCTACTTTTTCGATCGCTCATTCCAGCTTGATGTGAGTTGGTTAGCTCGCTTTTGATGCCGCGTGCCGCTCTACCATAAACGCGATCGCTTCTTCATTTAAGCAAGATTTGCTGATGTATTGGCGTTGTTTACCAAGGTGAAGGATAAAGCCCAAATCGGTTTGTTCGAGTTGGTCGATTTCACTCCAAGCGAGGCTGCGATCGATTTTACCGCTTTTATAGCGCACGCCATCTGCATTAACTTCAAACACTACTTTGCTGCCACGGCTTGAACTGATGGTTTGACGCCATAGCCACCAGGTTCTTTTGAAGTAAACGCTGCACGCTTCAATCACACTCAATACGATAAAGAACCAACCGACGTAACCGTTAGGTAGCAGTTCAAACTCCAATAAAACCACACCAAAGATAAGAAACAGCATCCCTTTTAGGTACGCTTGTGGGAACTTCGTTGGCTGGCTAGTTTGATCATAACACTCAGCAAAGAAAGGTTTGTCGAGTATGTATTCTGTAGTGAATTCGAAATCTTTAGACATGTATGGTTACTTCAAGGCTTCTGTAAATGAGTAATCTTGGTTGCACTCTCGCAACACCTGCATTGTAGCGCTTCTCGGGATTTATCTTTAGTCCTTTTGATTTTGTTTTGTAAATCAATGATACCGCCACGCCAAAAGACCTCGGTGCACTCGCCAAGATCAAACAAGGCGAACCATTTGGCTCGCCTAGTTAATTAATGACCTATATGACTTATGAGGTTTTCTACTTTAGAGGGTCGTTGTCTGGCAATGCACTGTGTATCCAGACTGCCAGTCGGTGTTTGATGCTTGCGCCGTCTAGCTTGCTTTCCGGTAATGGGGTGATCTGTTTGGCATCAACCAAGAATAGGTAAATCGCTTTTACTCTTAGAGGTTGTGGTGACTGAGGAAGGTCAAAGCCTTGTAGCTTCGCCATCTTCCCACCAATATCTAGTGCCTTCTTAACCAGTTTGTCTTCATTGTGAAGTTTGGAGCTTTTTGACATTGATAAATCCTCTTCTTCGCTTCAATTAAGAATACATGAAGTGTCACGTATGGCGTGTTAGTAAGCTCGCATATTGATAAGTTTATGCCTTCTTACCGAGTAACTGATTGAAAAACGACCTTAATTCGTCATCACCAAGATTGAGCAGGTAGTCACCAACATACCATTCAACAATCGATTGATTTGGATGTGCCGTGACTTGCGGGTTACCAAACCAAATGCCCTTTTCCGTGGCAAACGTGTATTGGAGTTCTTTCAACTCTTCACAGCTAAATGGCAGGATAAGGTGCAACATGTTTGCTTGAGGCTGGGTTGGTCTTACCGCCAAAGGTGGGAACTCTTCAATGATCCTGTAGATCTGTTTTGTTCGCTCAAATAGAACCGGCATTTGTGACAACCTTTCATCAAACTGCATTGCCGCAGACACCACATAAGGTGTTCTGTGATACAGGTTGCCACCTTGCCGCTTCATCCACAATGAAGCCAGTTCAATGAACGACTTTGAGCCAAGCAACATAGATCCACCCATGCCGTTGATGCCTTTGTAAAGTGAAACATAGGTCGTATCAAAACCAGCGGCGATCTCGCGGTATTCTTTCTGATAGTAAGCTGCGGTTTCCCAAAGTCTTGCGCCATCCATATGGAGATGAATTTTGTTTTCGGCGCAGTACGCTTTGATTTCTTCCAGTTCTTGCCATGAAGGTAGCTGACCACCAATTTCTCGCATCGGGAGTTCATAAAGAACGGCTGCGATTTCATCCGGCCAAGCAGTGAGATCCTCAAGCTTCCATGTTTGATAAGGGTTCCCTACTGGCAAAATACTAAAGCGATGTTGAAGCTGATAGCCTTGTTTTTCATGCACCGGAATATGGCTAGATGCGTGCATGGCGACAATAGGATTACGCTTTTGTCTTGTGACAATTTCAAGCACCGTTGGCTGCGTCATCGTCCCTGTTACAACAAAAAGCCCTGCCTCGTAACCCAGCAGATCGGCAACCTTTTGCTCGAACGCTTGAATCGTTTCTCCCTCACCGTAGACATCGTGATTTACGTTGTTCTCTTCGCACCACTTTGCCATTTTCGCAAAGTGTTCGGCTGGAGAATCTTCTTTATTACCAGAGAGATGGATATGACAAAGCTGTTTTAGGTGGGCACTCATTGTTCTGTCCTTTGAATCAAAGCTTCAACAATGTAACTTGTTAAAACGGAGGCGTAAACTACATTTTCGCGATGTATTTTCTGCGTATGCCTCCGTGCTGAACCTCCGGTTGGACATAGATTTAACTTAAGAGTGATTTACGCAGAACAAAGATCATGCTCACCGTAAACAAGCCATTTAGGTAAATATGCGGCTTCTGGAATCGTCCAACCATACTTATCGTATGCCAATGCAGCAAGACCAGTCAGTTTCAGAGAAACATTTCCTTTTGGCGAATAGCGAACATCTTCATTCATGTAGAACTGGTAATGCGCCTCTAACGCATCTCTCAGTGCTTGTTGATAATGCGCCTCATCACCATCGATAATGGCAACAAACACATTCACAAATGGAATAAACAAAGAGTGTACATATGGCACTCTGGTTGATTCTAAGTATTGCGGAGAAGATTTCTCCATCACAGTTTGCAATAACTCAGGTAATGCTGATGAATTGCTAAATACACCGTTAACGAACTCGACCAACGCAACATCGAAAGGATCTTTTAAACGCACTAACGACTCATCCATGATGGTCATCAGCTCTACGCAGCGCCAATCTCTCGCGGCCATCGCTAAACAGATTTCATCCAACCAAGCATCCATCGTTCCCCCTGCAATAGAACGGTTACCTACTTCCGAAAAATGTCGGTGCCCAACGGAGAATTCAACCACTTTGTCTGAATGATTGGCCAGCAAGTACACGTTATTCAGTAACTCAAGCGCTCTTTTTATATAAGCTGGCGAGGCCTGATGTTGTCCGTATTTTGAAGCAGTGAAGAATGAATCAAGCGAATACCAAGCGTCGCCTTTCATTCTTTTGAGAGGTTGCTGATAAAAAGATTGTTTTTCATCAAGCATTTCTTCCCAGAAGTTGTAAAAATCTTCATCTTCCTCACGAAAAATACGCAATTTTCTTTCTTCAGGTATCTCTAAATAATGATTCTTCATTGCTTCCATCGTTCCCTAGCCTCGCATTATAAGTTGTTCTAATTTTTTGCCGTGATGATATTCATACTCAAAATCAAGCCGTGAATGATGCCGAAGTTAATTTATAAAATCAATTTATAATCAGTATGTTGTATCGAAAGTTAATGCTTAACTGAAATGAATCGAAAAGCCGAAAAACATTTGAAATATAAGGCTACCGCACAAGCCGCGATGGGTAAGCCAGAACGTACCTGTCCATAAACAGTGGACGACGAACACTGACTTTGTGGAGTAAAGATAGACAGATATTCACCATTGTGTTCGCCTTTCTTTTTCTGTCGCTTTCGATAATACTCTTGCGCAATATTACTCAGCTGGAAAATTTTATGCCTCAAGCAAACTCTGTGGTCGTACTCGACTTTGAAACCACAGGTCTCTCTCCTACTTTAGGTGATCGCGCAATAGAAATTGGTGCAGTAAAGTTAGTCAATGGCGAGGTTGTCGATAGTTTTCAGCAACTCATGAACCCCGGTTTCAGAGTGAGTTCTTTCATTGAGAACTACACCGGCATTACCAACAATATGTTGCGATCGGCACCAAGCTGCGAAGAGGTAATGGCGTCATTTAGTGAGTTCATTGCTGGCGAGAACCTTATCGCTCACAACGCGTCCTTCGATAAACGATTTTTAGATGCAGAGCTTGAACGAATCAACTGTGGTTATTCGGGTGAGTTTGCTTGCTCCTTACTGGTAGCAAGACGGCTCATTCAAGAAGCCCCATCACATAAGCTAGGTGAACTTGTTCGCTATAAAAATATCGACAACGACGGTGTTTTCCACCGTGCACTAGCCGATGCGCAAATGACAGCCAAGCTTTGGCTCTTAATGGTCGAAGGGATAGAAAACTCAGGCATCGAAAAACCAAGTTTTAAGTTGATGCAAACGGTCAGTAAAACAGCCAAAGGAAAAGTCGACCTGCTACTCGCCAAAAGCCGTGCGTAACACCCTCCGAACTAAAAGCTGATTCTAGTCTCTTCGACGTTTAAGTGATTTTCGATATACATGCGATATTGGTTATCCCAGTGAATTTCCTAATCCGAACGCGGTAGTTCGCTGGTCTCATCAACCAAACTGGCTTACTATGCCAGGTACCTAAAACGCTTTGTGAGTCACTCATGAGCAGAAAAAATAACAAAAATCTCAGCATTCTTCTTAAACTCAGCACCTTTATTGCACCTTATAAATGGCGGGTTGCGGCGGCCTTGGTTGCCCTTGTCGCGACAGCAAGTTTGACGTTATCCGTTGGCTATGGAGTGCGCATTCTTATCGACCAAGGCTTTGCTCAGCAATCACTGCAAGAGCTTACCAATGCGATTCAGTTTATTGTCGGTGTAACATTGTGTATTGCCATTGGGACTTTCTTTCGCTTTTACCTTGTCTCTTCCGTAGGTGAGCGCGTTAGTGCGGATATTCGCCTTGCGGTGTTTAACCATGTGATTACGCTGCATCCGAGCTATTTTGAGACCAACAGTAGCGGCGACATAATGTCGCGCCTGACTACCGATACCACATTGCTGCAAAGCATTATTGGTTCATCGTTCTCGATGGCGATGCGTAGCGCTTTGATGTGTTTTGGTGCCATCATTATGTTATTCGCTACCAACGTTAAGCTCACGCTGATTGTGCTTGCTTCTGTGCCTTTGGTTCTGGTTCCGATTTTGTTTTATGGACGACGCGTGCGTGCTCTCTCTCGCCAAAGTCAGGACTCAATGGCCGATGTTGGCAGCTACGCTGGAGAAGCGATAGAACATATTAAAACCGTGCAAAGTTTTAGCTCAGAGTCGCATGAACGAGCGGCTTTCGCTGTCGAGGTGGAAAAAGCTTATGAAGTAGGTAGACAGAGAGTAAAACAGCGCGCGATCCTGATATCAGGCGTTATTGTGCTTGTGTTCAGCGCGATTGCAGGCATGCTTTGGGTAGGCGGCAGCGATGTGATTCAGGGAAAAATGTCTGCGGGTGACCTAGCCGCATTTGTGTTTTATGCCATTATGGTTGCCTCATCGACTGCAACCATTTCCGAAGTCATGGGTGAATTGCAAAGAGCCGCAGGTGCTACCGAACGGCTGATTGAGATCCTTCAAGTAGACAGTGATATTAAAGCGCCAAGCAACCATTTGCCTGTCCGTGCCGACATGCTTGCTGAGGTTAACTTTAATTCGGTGAGTTTCAACTACCCTTCTCGCCCAAATCAACCAGCAATCAAAGAATTAAATCTAACCGCTGAACAAGGAAAAGTACTGGCGTTGGTCGGCCCTTCTGGTGCAGGTAAAACAACACTATTCGAACTGCTGCAACGATTTTATGACCCACAGCAAGGGCAAGTGTTGTTTGGTGGTGAAGATATTCGACAGTTCGACCCAAACGAGCTTCGACGTCAAATGGCGCTCGTACCACAACAACCAGCGCTGTTTAGCCATGATGTTTTTCATAATATTCGCTACGGTAATCCTGAAGCGACGGATGTACAAGTTATCGAAGCCGCGAAAAAAGCCCATGCCCATGAGTTTATTGAGAAGCTTCCCGAAGGCTATCACAGCTTTTTAGGGGAGCGCGGCGTTAGGCTATCGGGCGGACAAAAGCAGCGTATTGCGATTGCTCGCGCGATTCTAAAAGATCCAAAAATCTTACTGCTAGACGAAGCTACCAGCGCCCTTGATAGTGAAAGTGAACATCACGTTCAACAAGCACTTGAAGCTCTAATGAAAGGACGCACAACGCTGATTATTGCTCATCGTCTTTCGACTATCCAACATGCGGATAAAATTGCGGTGCTCGACAATGGCGAGTTAGTCGATGTTGGTAACCACCAATCATTAATGCAAAGCTGTGAGTTGTATCAGCGACTTGTGGCATTGCAATTTAAGCACTTGGAGTAACGCCTAGTTAAGCGTTCAAAAGTAAGCAAAGGCGGACCAAATAATTTAATAACAGGAGTTTAACGATGTTTTTGTGTCAGTCCAGCGAGCCTTGGCGAGACTAAGAATCTAGCTCTGAGTGGTTAATGAGATAATTTAGACCATGAAGAGCTAGGATAGAAGATCCCACATCATGTCCCATCGTCGCTGTACAAGGTGACGAAATACAAAAGATGCCACTCGCAGTTAAACGAGCGGCATTAAACCAAGCAGCTCGCCTTTTAACAAAGGAATTCCAGTAAGAATCCAGTAACCAGCGTATTCTCCCTTCAACTAGAAACACTCGTTCACAACTACCATATAAAACCCAATCAACTTCATTTGTAACAATTAAGGTTTCAAAAATAGGAAATCATTACTGAAAAAGTTTACCGCGTTTTGTGTTGCTATCTATGGTTACAATGTTTGAGACATCAATGCTTTCAAACCAAGCAACACAAAAGCGGCACCGATATGAACAGCGAAGCGAAACAACTATTTTCTTATCTATGTCAGCGATACGATGCGCTTTCTCAAGAGCTTGAGTCTCGCCCTTTTCCTGAATTTTCTGAGACTATTACTCATCCTCTTGGGCACTGTTTAGTCCGTTGCCCAGCAGGTAGCCAACGCTTTTCTATTGTAGCAGTCAACTTTGCACCCTCCGTTCGCGGGCAAGGCGTGCTTACTGCATTTATCGACTACATCAAAAGCAATCCTTACCACTACCAAGGTGTTGAGGTTGCAATCATTGAAAACAAGAACTTAGCTAAACGGCTTTTGTCTCTTGGCTGGAAGTACAAGTCCCTGTTTGGCAAGATTTTCTTCGCTAGCAAGCCGACCCTAGTAAAGGACTTTCAGTCTGCGTAATAGTTATTACGAAACCGCATCGAAATCCAAAGTAAAACCATCACTCAAAATCCGTAAGCATGTTGAAAAAAACTTGGCGATCTTCTGCAGTACTTCCTCGATGAGCAGTGTATTCAACGTGCGCGTCTGCGCTGGCTTTTGGGGATAGATTAATGCCCCATAACGCATTAATTTGGTTTGGTACGATGGAATAACGCATATCAACAATTCGCATTTCATTATTCGGATCCGTCGCTACAAAACCGTTTGAAAACCAACGGAAACGTTCGATGTCTCTTGCTTGTTGCGATTGCGGGTTTAGCCACGGAAATTGCTCTTTTATATTTAACTTTGGAGTTGATTCGCCAGGGTAAATTTTTATTGAACGCCCCACCCTTACGGCATCTACATAGTAGCTCTCTTCCGTTTCATAAATTAGTTTCCAAACCAAAAGATTGCTGAAACTTGGTTTGGCTTTTAATTGTATAGCGTTGTGTTGTCGCTCTTTGACGATTTCCCAACCAGCTACTTCTGCTCTATCTCGTTGTATCGTTCCAAGACTTAGGTAAGCCAGGCACCATAAAAATGCAATGCGGGCATAGTTTGGGCTTCGCTTCAGTGCAACAAACAAAAGCAATATTAAAATAGGGAGTGTGAACGCGGGGTCGATTACCGAAATAGTGTTCCAAGCATAACGCGTGTTGCTTATCGGCCATAGAAGCTGTGTTCCATAACTGGTGCATGCGTCTAATAACGCATGGGTACTATAACCAAGCGCGCAGTAAAACCAACTCTGCCGGAAGCTTAGTCCTCGCTTTTTTGCGAACAATGGATACAACACCAAAGCACAAATGAAACTACCAAACGGGATAAACAAGAGCGAGTGAGTAAATTGGCGATGGTATTCCAAATACAGCAAAGGATCAGTTGAAGAACGGATGAGCACATCTAAATCCGGAGCCATCCCAGAGACCACGCCCAACACGCCAACAACTGCAAGGTTTCGCTTGTTGCTCACGGCCAGTGGCAAAGCTGCACCCAATAAACCTTGCGTTAACGGATCCATCGTTCACTTCCTTTAGATAGATGAAGCTCAGCTGGAAAGCGTACACGCTCAATAGTCGGTTCCAATTTAAAAACCAGAAGGTTCTTCGACATAAATTATCCGCATTTAAGTGGAAAACAATACACGACTTAGTCATGCATTTGCTTGTTTAGCAACAAACACTTTGATTTAGTGTAAGAAGGAATCACGCCGTTCGCTAGTGAACGAACAAATCTGAGTCTAGGCTTGTTTGGTATTTCAAACCCGAAGGTTTATCTGACGCGAAAAAACAAGGCGAACCAAATGGCTCGCCTTGTTTCTAATTTACTGAACGATAAACGGCAGGCGTTTAGTCTTGAGGATTCTCTTTCGCGTTGATTTCAGCGTAAGTGTGTAGCAGCTCCGTCAATGTTTTTACCCACGCAAAAACATCCGAAGGTGCATTTTCGATTAGTTTTTCCACTAGAGCACAGTGTGTTTCTAGCGTGATGGCCTCTTCCAAACGGAATGAGATCGCGTAGAAATGCCAAAGCACCAATCTCGTCATTCGCTCGCTATTTTGCTTTGCGTTGTCTGAGTCATCAAACGCTTGTTGAATTTCACTCAGTGCGATTGCTGTCATGCGTAGCATTGCATCAAGACGTGCAGACAACATGCGATCTTCACTATCCACTTCTTCTTGATCAAAAGTGAACAACTCATTCATCACGTCTTCTGGCACCATTTTACTGATCATACGAGCACTAAACTCTTCCAGCTCATGGCGAGGCATAGTTACAAGACAATCGAAGGTGTAATCACGAAGCATAAAATCACTCTAGGTTAGAAATCAATTTCAGCCTCGCATTCTAAATATTGAAATTTCAATTGCCAGTGTTAATTTCTATCCATCTACGAAAAACTACAAAACACCGTTGATTGCAATACCAACACCAATCCGCTGCTGATTATGATCATAGTCGATCAAGCTCTTACCATAACCCGCTGAGTATTGTGCGTACCCCTGAACTTTGCCCCAAATCGGAAATGACACACCCAGTTCTGCAAAACCCTTATGTGTTTGAAAGTTCTGGCGACCTAAAAAGGTAAACTCGTAACCATTCCACTTGTAAGCACTCGATAGCTCAAAGTGTCCCATATAGTCTTCGATATTCGGGTTATCATCACCTTTGGGATCATTAGGCGATGTCTTTTCATCTTCAGGTATACGCCACCAAGGCTGGATAGAAACCGCAAAATTGTCTTTTGCAAAGGTTAAGTTGGCATAGACACGGTTCCAACTGCGCGATAGCTCCTGTCTCTGACCGTTAGACTCATGTTCAATACCAAAACCTAACCAAGTCGAACCATCAAGTGGTTTCCAGTCTGTTGGGGTGTAGTAAAAAAGCTCTGGACGATAATTGGTTTCACGGAATGGACGAGATGCTGCACCCGTGTATACCTGCCAAAATGATTTAAGAGTCATTCCAAAAAACAGACCATCGCCATCAAACAACAAGTCATCATAGTTCATTGGTACTTTAAAACTGATTTGGAACTCCGCCTCTTCCTTACGCAGTTCATCGCCGTATTTGGTGTCGGCATACGCGCGTTTATTTACACGATCACTGTATGTAAACGGAAGAATATAGTTAACGCGATGCGCGACCAGACTAAACGGTTCGAACGCGTTTTCTCGTTCTGATTCCAAACGCTTGTCGACCAAACTTTCCTGAAGTTCTTCAGGCTCTTCAATTTCTGGATCAGCGGGCACTGTGCTGGTTACTGTGTCAAGCTCACACTGCGCGCGAATGCTCTTTATGGTTTCTTCATCTTTGCTTTGCTTTATTTTGTCTAGCAAACATAAATCATAAGCACTGGCTGTTTCTCCCATCGCAACTGGCGCTGCCAATAAACTCAGTATTGATATCCCTGCCACTTTTGAAGCCATCTGAAACCCTTAATATTCTTTATGTCAAACCAGATAATTTTAGTTTTTCTTGGTAAACCGCTTGCCATTCTGACGTTAAGGCAATGTTAAATGTCCGCCGACTTTACGTCTTGGATAAATGCAACAGACTTTAGACATATCGGTCAACTATGATCAAAGCGCAAAAAACAACCAAGAGTTGAGCATCATAGATAAAAACCACTCGTTTGCATGATGCTCATTTTATCTATGCAAAATACTGGCTCGTAACTTTGATTGCAAACCCGGCTATGAATAAACCCAAACCATAACCCAAATGCGCCAATGTGCTAAGAAAACGGGCTTTCCAAGGTGTTGGGGTTTTACTCGCAGCAAAACCAAATCCTAGACAAGGTTGAATGACCAAAAATGGGAAGATCAACGTTACCACGCCTGTAATTAAGCTGGGCATTAGACTGGGATCTACCAACCAATGATGACCAAAAACAGTAACGTGAGCCAAAGCGAAAGTAACTCCGATGGCATAATGCAAAAACCAGCCAAGTGACTTTTCTCCCGGCATCGCCTCTGACGCCATAATTGGCGCATGCATAAGCTTTCCTTGGGGCATGTACAAAACCCAGCGCGCAACCAACGCATAGTTTAATGAAGGAATACCAAACACTCTCCTTTGTAACCATGCCCATAAATCCATTATCAAAGTGGCACCAATCCCTATTAGCACCGCTTGCAATCCCATTAAAAGCAGCATTTTTCTCTCCTCAAGTTTTTGATTTGTTAAGGTCTTAGTTGCATGCTACAACTTAAAGCCAACTTGAAGTCAATGGGGAATAATATGGATATTGCAGAAGTGGTTAGAAAATCAGGATTGCCGACTTCAACGCTCAGGTATTACGAACATCTGGGGTTAATTCGCTCGATAGGAAGGAATGGATTGAGACGCCAATATTCACCAGAGGTACTCAATACACTCAATTTAATTAGTTTGGGGCGTATCGCTGGAATATCGCTTAACGAAATGGCAGAAATGTTGAATCAATCAGAAGTTTCAAAGCCATATATCGATCGTGACTTACTAACGAAAAAGGCACTTGAGATTGATGAGCAAATAAAACGTTTGAAAGCGGTGCGAGACAGCCTAAACCATGTTGCCACCTGCCCTCATGAGTCACATATGGACTGTTCTTCATTTCAGAAGCTTATGAAGGTCGTAAAGCGTTATGTCCCCCAAAAGCAGAGATAAACCGCTCTCCCTACCGTCCTATTCTTGACTTACAAGGAAGTAACTCGCGGTTGTGAGTTACTTCCTTTCATATTACTTAGCTTTCGCTTTTACGTACTTCTTCACTTTTTTCATCGCCATTTTTTGCTTTAACGGTGAAAGGTAATCAATGAACAAGTTACCAGATAGGTGATCAATTTCGTGCTGCATCACAATCGCCAAGAACTCATCGCTCTCGATTGTAATCGGGTTGCCATCACGGTCTAGTGCAGAAACAACAACTGACGTGTAACGCTCTACATCTGCGTAGTACTCAGGAACAGAGAGGCATCCCTCTTGACCAAGTGCTTTGTTTTCTCCGCTCACCACTTCTGGGTTAACCAAGATTAAAGGATCATTGCGTTCGTCAGAGATATCGATGACAACAACCGCCTCTTTTCTGCCTACTTGGGTTGAAGCTAAACCGATACCATTGCCCGTTGCGTAAAGTGTTTCTAGCATATCGTCTATCAGCGTTTGTACTGTCGATACATCAGTGACTTTTTCTGCTTTTACTTTAAGCCTTGGATCTGGAATGGAGAGAATTTCGAGGACTGCCATACTTACCTTTCATATCTATAAATCGTAATTCGTGGCGAATTATACACACGTTTCTCGATACATAAACCTGCTAAGCTATCTTGCGCACAAGGCATAAACCATTAACTCAAACGACAACACAATAAATGGGTTTGCCTTTTAAACAAAAAATCCTACAAACAGGAAACTAAAACGCCAGCACATTATGGCTGGCGTCTTGTCATGATCCTAATTGAATCGTTTGTTGTATTTTATCTACTGACTTTCCTTGGCTTTGAGTAACACTCTAATCGCCATTTTCTCACCACTTTTTAAAATTAAGTAGGCGATGCCAATCGTTATTAGCATTATGATAGCAATAAAAATACTTACCCCACCGAGCTCAGATAATAAATAAAACGGAGAAATATCTAACGACATTAAGATAAGAGAGAACACTACCAAACTTGCTAAAGTCCACAGTAAAACAGCATACCATCTTGTTTTTGATGGCATTACATCTCCAGTCTTGTAGCCGAAGTAATAACCAACACTCATGGCTGGGATTAACGTGCTAAGAAAGCCTGTACCACTCATTTCTATCCCAACAATATATTCAATGGCCAACAGCAATGCAGCCCAACAAACGGACGCCAGACACAACAGAGACGTAACAAGAAGTACCGATGGTGGCTGGTTTATTTCTGATTCTGAATAGTTATTTTTTAATTCCACTTTCATTTCTTTCCATTTATTTGAATAAAATAAGCGTTTTAGATCATGCTTCCGCTTGGACAACCTAGAGAAACAACACCACAAGAAATACAACTTGTAGCTTTTTAAATAGTTTTATTTTCATTTAACCTAGATTCCAACTAACTGTTATTTTTAATAACTAAACCCTCTCTCTCAAATTGTATATTCAATAAGTTTACTCATATGGACCCAGTGCAACCATGTTAATACGTTCTATGTATCAGAAACAATTCATTTATTTCCAATGACACTAGTGAGATCATGCGACGTGATTGGAATCTCACTTAAGTTTTCATGGACCTATAGCGCTGAAAATTGAAGCCTCTACCTGTCATAGAATAAAAAGCCGTCAAAACCAGTTGGTTCTGACGGCTTTTTATAAGTGCCCAGGGATCATTACCTACACAATTACTGCTTGAAGCTTATCTAGTGACAGACCTAGATAGCTAATAGTCATCCTTGCTATCGGAGGACTTTATTGGCTTTTACGCGGACTTTAACTAACACATCACCATCGACCAACCTAAGGTCGAATATTGGTGAATGTCGCGATGGTGACTCCATCACTTTGTGACGACAACGATTTTACGTCTGCGCTAAAGTAATATGGATTAAGTGGCATTTTACTCTCGGCTAGTCGCGCGTAGTAAAGCTTGGCGGGCTGTTTTGCCATTTGTTGCGCGTACAAATACCCGACCAACGCATGTTCAAACTGGTGGTAACCATTTCCCCAATGGAACGCTTTGGTTGACTTAGGACTCAGACCGACTCCTCCATATTGATGATCCACCCATACGTCCATAAAAGTGGGTAACGTGTATTGAAGCGTTTCTTTCATCGAACCATCGACAAGAGAAACTGTCATTGCCGCTTGATCGAGCTCTGCCCATTCCCAAGACGAGCTATAGTGCTTGTATGGTCTTGATTGCCAAGCAGGAATGCTCTCTTGCGTCCATTTACTCTGCCATTCTGGTGAGAAAAGCGCTTTGACTTGCTCAAAGTTTTGCTGGTATTGCGCTTGCTTAAGCGTGTGTTTCATTCCTTTGAAACCAAACTCTGTCCACTTTGAATTTTCCAACAACTGACCTGTCAGATACGTCATCCAATACGCCTTGATGGTGTGTCCAAAATCATTGTGTTTCGCATTTGGCATCATTACCGCTTTGTGGTGTATCGCGCCATAAAAGCGCTGCTCTTTGACGGAATGGTAGTTATCTATCATCACTTGCGTCAGCCACTCCAGATCTTGTTTCCACTTGGCTTGCGCTGGTTCTGGTAAAAGTGGCGCCGTTAACAACAGGTAGCCATTAATTTGGTCAAGTTGAGCGACTAACTCTTGCTGCTTCGCACTTTCCCCATCACCGTCTTTCAAAACCCAAGCCAGACCGCGATCATCGCTTCGTCGGTATTGTTTAAATATAAACGCTTGCTGGTCGATAAGCGCTTGTTCGACCTTTGGATCTTGCGTTAAGTAGTAGTACATCGCCAACCCCACCAAGGCGTAAGCTTGGTCTTGAGAAGTTCGTTGTTGCCACTCCATCCCCGGTTTTCCACTACGCGTAAAGCTCACGAAGCCGCCGTTTTTCTCATCTTGTAGATGATCAATCAGGTAATAAGCCCCTTTCTTTGCCAACTCTAATGCTTGCTTGTCACCCGTAAGATGAAAAAGTACGCCATAAGCGTAAGTTTGGCGCGATTTCATGCGGGTGTATTCGCGATCGAAGTGCGGGCTAATCCACCCTTTGTTTAATTCTTCACACGGCTTTTGTGGGTCGAGAATGACACCGTTATCACAACGAAAAGTCGGAAAATTCCCCGCAGGTTGTCCATGCGCGCTTTCCATCATCCAATATGGGGCTAGGCCATTCGTCACATGGTTTAACCAATCATCCCCCGAAGGCAGGCCTACATCAGCAAAGCTGCTCATGCTCGTCGTTGCGAGCAATAAGGTAAGATATTTAAAAGACATAACACTCAATTAAGTTATTGAATTTTATCCAGTATAAATAACTCCCTTTACGCATATTGTCGTCGTGGTCACAATCGCCTTACGCATTTGTTTGCATCAATCATCTTTCAGCCTTACTCGATGATTGAGCCGCGAATAAACGCTACTCATTTTGGGCACTTCGATCAATTGATAACCAAATTTGTGATAAGCGCTGGCCATCTGTTGATACGTAGCCACCGCTTCAGAAAAATCTTGCTTTCGCTCTTCGTCGTTGCTGAATATCGATGCCCAAGGTGGAAAAATGAATACTTGAGAATGATAACGAAGCGTCTGGCAATGCGTGATGAGCTCATGCGAGATTGGCAGTTGTTCCAACTTACTGTAGCCATATACGTCCACAATACTGCGATCAAAAAACACATTCCCTTGGTGGACATTGAAAGCTCGGTAATTGCTCACTTCTGCCTTCATCATTTCGTCTCGAAAAGCTTGTTTGTCATTCCAAGGTAATGCTGAACCGTGATTGGCAACCTGCGTTTGTATTATTTGACGGCCGGTTTCTGGCGCGCAGATAAAGCCTTGTGTTTTTAGTTGTTCGATAACCGAGGTTTTTCCTGCACCGGGACCACCAGTGAATACAATGAGTTTGTTCAAAATCTTTTCCTTATTTTTTGTTTGAGTGAAGTAATGCGTGTACAGCCAAGAAAATGGGCATCATCTGGCGTTTGAAATTGGAATTTGGCACGCTAACGTTAAGCGAGGATCGGTAGTGGGAAATTTGGGGAATAGAACTGAGCAGTGAAGAGATTTACAAAGTAAGAACCGAAACGACGTGTTCATCGGTTATGGAAAACGGAGGAATGCTGAGCGAAGCAAGCTCGCCCAAAATACTGGGTTGGGAAATGGTGCGATTGGTTCTGCTGGTTAACGCGTCAATTGGATATCTATATCAAGAAAATGGCACCTAAGCCTAAGAACGCAAAGAAACCGACGACATCGGTAACGGTCGTCAATACTACCGAGCCAGCCACGGCGGGGTCAATGTTAAACTTCTTCAACGTGAATGGTATCAACGTACCCGATGCCGCGGCCGCCAAACTATTGAGGAAAATGGCACAGCAAATAATAAGTGCCAATGGCCAAGAATCAAACACCATATAAACGACACCCGCGATCACCAATCCCATAATTAAACCATTAATGGTGGCGATTTTTAATTCCTTATTCACCAATAGCTTCAAGTTACTTTGGTGCAAGTGGTTTAGTGCGATACCTCGAATGGCCACCGCTAAGGTTTGGCTACCCGCGATGCCGCCCATGCTCGCCACGACAGGCATTAAGATCGCAAGCGCAACGACCTGCTCGACCACATTATCAAAAAGCCCAATGATGGCGGAGGCTACGAAAGCGGTCAGCAAGTTAATCACCAACCAAAGTGCTCTTAGCCTTGTCGCCACGCTTAATGGTGTGAACAAATCTTCTTCGCTTCGTACGTTTTCTGCCACTACGGCTTGCAGGCTGAGTTCGCGCAACGTAATCGCAATGGTCGCCATCGACAAGACGCCCATAATTTTGCCACCAGCCATGATAGGAAACCAATGTGCTCCACCATCAATCGAGACTTGTTTGCTGACGCTTTGAATCGTTTGAATATCTTCTAGAATTGGCGTAACTACGGTCAAGTCGGTAAGTTTGATATGATTCTCGTGCAGCAACAGGGTTTGCGGCTCTATCGTACCAATCACACCACTTGCATCACGCACAATAATCAACCGCACTGGACTTTGCCCGCGTTTTAGCAGCTCGGTTTTGATGCCTCCTACGCTGTTTTTAGGGTTTGCGACCAGAAAGTGAGGCTCGGCATAACGTCCAACTTTGTTGTCTTCATACGACAATGCTTGTTGGATATGCGCGACAGACTCTTCACTTTGATCAATAAGGTATTCATCTACAAATTCGGTCGGTAGAAAGTCCGCAAAGATGATCAGTTCTGAATCCGTTATGTACGTCAAGCGTTCATGTTGTAAGTCTTTATTGAGTGATTGATGAATGTGCTTGGCGGTGTCGTATCGGAGCAAATTTAATACCGTCCAATACTTCTCAGGCGGCACTGCTTCTATGACACGTTTACGGTAAGCAATGTTGACCGATTCCAAAATGTTCGCAATCTGTGCTTCTTGATAGTCTTTCAAAAAGCTCAAGTCTTCGGTCGATTCTATCGCTTTAATGATCTCAGCAAGCAAATGTGGCACTTTGCGGTTAATTTGCAATTGGTTGGAATCTATCATTACTTTTACCTATAGCTTTCACTACCACATTCGCCGCATTGACGATATGTGCTATCCGAAGGCATGAATTCTTGATGTTAAAATTCTAGGCGATAGTTGACTTAATTGCGGAATTTATATTTCGCTCGCAGAAACAAAACGCCTCTGCATCAGTTCATGGTATAGACTTGAATGTGTGTCAGGCTCATTCGCCTTGTTTGATAATGGAGTAATCAATGGCACCTGTATTTTTTCTGACTCAGCAGGCCGCCTTACCAAGTCGTAAGGTGCTTCGTAAAGTGATTCAATTTTCGACAGCGTTGGCTCAGCCTATTGTGGTTTTAGTGGAAGACCATCGCCGAAGTGAAGATCACGCATTCGCTCATTTTCTCAGTTTCAACTCTGACCATATAAAAAAAAGACAAGCTGAGTTTGAAGCTTGGACCTTAAAGTTCAACGCATTAGTTGTCGAACTTTGTGAAGAAGAAGAGCTTGAAACACCAACGCTCTCTTACGAGCATTTCAAAGGGAGCCATTGGGTTGAGCAAGTTGCGAAACGACTTGTTGACCACACTGACTTACTGCTCGTGGGACACTTTAACAAACACGAGATTCAAACGATGCTCACAGAACTAGCACAACAAGATTGCGACTTGTTGCTACTGAGTGAGCGTTCATGGCCTTCTCACGCCAACATGCTTTGTGCAATCGACCCACTTCATCGAGGGGATGAAAAGTCGATAGTAGATAAAGCCATCGTCTCGCGAGGCTCAAAATTAGAACAAACCTTAAGCGGGAAAATGACGCTCGTTTACTGCCGATACGTCGCGCCATACCTCTCTCGCTATCGTGCAGAGATATTAAGCAATCAAAAAGCAGGCATTACAGATTTTATTACTGCGCAAAAGTTAACGCGAGTTCCATTACTATTACCGGAAGGAAACCCTGAAACGGCGTTACCAAAAGCAGTTAAGCAATCACAAGCAGCGATTTTGATTATGGGTGCATGTAAACGAAGCATGTCATCCCAATTTTGGTCTGGCAGCACTGTAGACACGTTACTTGACCAACCACCTTGTGACCTACTGTTGGTCAACAGCTCCAAGGGCTGACTAGGTATTCCCTATTAACCTATCCTTTCAATACCAAGCGCAGTTATTGGCTCTTTACATCTTCTAACTGCGCGGCTTCATGTTCCGCGTTCAAGGCTTGTTTCTGCTGCTGTTTTATCTCATCCCAACTGCGTCCCGATTCAATCGCAGATACACGCTGCTCGTATTTAGTGCAGGCTCTTTCGAGTACTTTCTCAGGATCTATACCCTTTTCTCTTTCCAGCGCTTTTAATACGTTAAGGTAGTTCCACAACACATCGCCTAACTCGTCTTCCAAATGACAAAGGCGATCCTCGCGAATCTCTTCGCGGACTTCATCAACTTCTTTGCCAATGGCCTCCAGATAAGTCTCTACGCCTTTAAACCAAGTATTGGTTTGGTCATATTGAGATTTTCTCGTCGCAATTGCATACAGCTCATCAAATTTCTTCATTGCCTCTCCGTAGAACACGTTTTTATTTATGCCTTTTTAGGACGAATAAACTTCCCTTTAGCCGTCACTCTAACTTCGCTTTCGACCCGCAATTGAGCCACCAGTTGATATATACCGCGTCGTTCACCTTCACAGAGTGCGGTAATCGTGACTCGATCATTTAACTGAATAGGTGCATGGTAGCGCACATCCAACTGCGCCGTAAGGGCTTGAATGTCTCTAGATAACAAACAATGCGTCATTGCACCATCGAGAAGCGAACTGGCAATACCACCATGCAACAGGTCTGTGTAACCTTGATGACGCGGTAAAACGTGAAACTCTCCGACAACAGAACCATCGGCTAGGTATTGGTAGTTCACGGCCAAAGAGTTCGGATTCACATTAATTGAAGAACAAACCGCACATTGATGATGAGATTCGTGAGTGTAATGACAATAGCTGTTTGTGGACATGATAGTTACTCGGTTTCTCAAAAGAGTAATTAGCATATGCCAACAATTAAAAAGAAACGGCGAGTAATCTTTGTTTGCATGTTGCAGGGCCAGCAACCTCGCTTTTCATAACACTAAATAATCATTTTAATAATTAACGATAATTTCCAGTTTATTTAGAGTGGCGATATGGTTTGCATAGTGATTACGCAACGTTATGAAAAGGCGACTTATGAAGTTTCTCCACACGATGATCCGTGTAGCTGACCTAGACAAATCTATCGAATTTTATACAAAAGTTCTGGGAATGAGTGTTTTGGATCGTTTTGAAAACCAAGAATACCGTTACTCACTGGTGTTTGTTGGTAACCCTGATCAACCAGATGGCGCGACCATCGAGCTAACTTATAACTGGGATACCGACAGTTACGACTTGGGTAACGCATTCGGACACATGGCACTGGGGTCTGAAGATATTTACGCCGCTTGCGAAAAAATTAAAGCGCTTGGTGGCAACGTTACTCGCGAGCCAGGTCCAATGAAAGGCGGAGAAACTCACATCGCGTTCATTAAAGATCCCGATGGTTACCAAATCGAACTCATCCAAACTCAAAAATAACGAGGTTTCCTATGACAGACGCATTATTTCAACCCATTCAACTTGGCTCTCTCTCATTAAAAAACCGTATCGTTATGCCTCCGATGACGCGCTCTCGTGCTTCTCAACCAGGTAATATCGCTAACGACATGATGGCGACCTACTATGCTCAACGTGCTGAAGCGGGCCTAATCGTTGCTGAAGGCACACAAATTTCGCCAATGGGTCAAGGCTATGCATGGACACCAGGCATTTACAGCCCAGAGCAAATTGCTGGCTGGAAAAAAGTAACTGATGCAGTGCACGAGAAAGGCGGCGTTATCTTCGCGCAATTATGGCACGTTGGTCGTGTGACTCACCCTGATAACATTGGCGGTGAGCAACCTATTTCTTCTTCTGCGCTAAAAGCAGAAAACGTGAAAGTATTTGTCGATAACGGCACAGACGAACCGGGTTTTGTCGACGTGGTTGAGCCACGTGAAATGACCAAACAAGACATCAAGAACGTTATTGAAGAGTACCGCCAAGCCGCACTAAACGCGATAGAAGCCGGATTCGATGGTATCGAGCTTCATGCAGCGAATGGCTACTTGGTTAACCAGTTTATCGATTCTGAAGCGAATAATCGCACCGATGAATACGGTGGTTCCATTGAAAACCGTCTGCGTTTTCTTGGTGAAGTGGTAGAGGCGATGACGCAAGCTATTGGCGCAGAGCGTGTTGGTGTTCGTCTTGCACCATTCACTTCGTTAAATGGCACCGTTGATAGTACGCCAGTCGAAACCTACACCGCCGCTGCAGCGCTGCTTGATAAACTCAATGTGGTTTACATTCACATTGCAGAAGTGGATTGGGACGACGCGCCAGACACTCCGCACGACTTTAAAACCGCAGTTCGTGAGGCGTATAAAGGCACACTGATCTATGCCGGTCGTTACAACGCAGAAAAGGCGCAACACGCGATTGAAAGTGGTTTAGCCGACATGATTGGCTTTGGCCGTCCGTTTGTTGCAAACCCAGACTTACCAAGCCGCATCAAGCATGGCTATCCGCTGGCAGAACATGACCCTGCCACATTGTTCGGCGGCGGTGAAAAAGGCTTAGTGGACTACCCTGCGTACCACGCGGGTTAATTCATCTACGTAAAGCTGATTCGCAACTCGCGATAAACCAATAGCGAAACCAAAAGAACCTTGCTCTTCCCCCTGTAACGCCAAGATGCAGGGTTCTTTTTAGGCAAGCCACCAGAATTAACGTCTTTGACAAGATGTACAACCTCGACACGCAGAGCGCGTCGTTTTACTGAGCAAACTGCGTTGTACTTTACAGTAAGCATTCTTTAAAGCACGACGACCTGAAAACCAATCATCCGGTTTAGTGAGGATTAAGTAGCCGTTAAACCTCTTAACCAACTCGGTTCGGTTGTTTTCGATAAATCGGCTATCAAACTCGATGTCGAAGTAATCCAAAGCCTCTTCGATACAAGTAAAGCTGGCAATTTTTTCCTGAATCGTATTCTCTGTCATCGTTTCTTTAGCGTAATCATTTTCAATGAAGTCTAAGTTCCTCGCGCTTTACGTTCTTTGATTTAGCGCTTCTTAAGATCATTCTTTATGGGGTTTCCATATTGAAATTCAATTTGGGAATTCGTTAACCCACCTAGCATTTTCATTTTGACAATCACTTTAAGGCACTGATTTAAATAAACATTATTTCTGGTTCATATTTTGCTCTACTTCATTAAACGGAATGTTGGAGCAACACTATATGACTTACAGAGCAGAAGTAGACGGATTAAGGGCGATTGCTGTCACGTTGGTGATTTTGTTTCATGCAGGAGTTGAGCAATTCGCTGGTGGCTTTATTGGCGTCGACGTGTTCTTTGTGATCAGCGGCTATTTGATCACTGCCATCGTGATTAACGACTTAGAAAACCAGAAGTTCAGCCTTGGTGATTTTTATGAGCGACGCATTCGTCGCATACTCCCCCTCTTACTGGTGGTCATCGCCGTCAGCTATTTGATGTCTTGGTGGCTATTTTTGCCGCAAGCACACAAAGACGTTGGTCAGTTCGCAGTGTCTTCTATTCTTTCTTCATCCAACATTCTTCTGTATCTAAAAGGCCACAATTACTTCGGTTTAGAAGATCAAGCCAACCCGCTGTTCCACACATGGAGCTTGGGCGTTGAAGAACAATACTACATTGTCATTCCTTTGCTACTCATGCTACTCGCTCGTGGCAAAAACGCGTTTTACTTGACTTTTTTCATCGTGGTATTTGCGCTGAGTTTGATGACTATTGTCTACGCGAGCAACGATCCTGATTTCGCTTTTTACATGATCTTCTCTCGCGCTTGGGAGCTGGCAACCGGTTCATTACTCGCATTAGTGATGAGAAAAGTCCAAGTTCAATCTAACGATACTCTAGCAACCATTGGCATCGTTTTGATATTGGCTTCCGCGCTTTTGTTTGAAAAATCGCAAGATGGCGCGGGCATTACGCTGCTGGTGCCGGTCATCGGTAGCGCGTTGGTGATTTTGTTTGCCTCTAAAGACAATGTCTGCGGTAGATTACTGAGCCTAAAGTGGGTCGTGTTCGTCGGCTTAATCAGCTACAGCTTATACTTGTGGCACATTCCATTATTTGTCTTTTACCGCTACGTGTTGGACACAACACAAGACGTCAATATCCCGCTTTACGTTATCGCTCTTTTTGTACTGTCTTACTTCACTTGGCGCTTTATTGAAAAGCCGTTCCGTAGCCGAAAAGCCATGAGCATGCGCACTGTGTCCGCGGTTATTGTGTTGTTGACGTTGCCCTTGCTAACGCTCGGCGTTATCGGTCATCAAAACGGTGGTTTTCCAGAAAGAAGCGCATTTTTCGAGGCCATGCGCGTTAACAACGGTTATGGTTTAGATTGCAACGGCAACACCAACGTTAACGATGTGTGCTCGTCTGCGCCGCAGCCCGCCATCGCTGTGTTAGGCAATAGTCACAGCATGGTTTACGTGAAGCGTCTATCTGAAGTAACACCAACTGGCGTGGTGCAACTTACTCAAGATTCCTGTGCGGTCGGTTATGTCGACATCCTAGAAGCTGCTGGCTCAATTTCTTGCCGACAGTTCTTCAATGAGGCTGTCGATACCATTCTAAGTACCCCTTCCATTCGTCGCGTTGTTATCTCTTCTAATTTCAATAAAGAGCTTTCACAAGCCGATTATGAAGCATCATTAACCAAATTATTGAATGAACTGAAAGGAAAGGAAGTGGTCGTTCTCGGTCCAACCCCTTCTGCACCGTTTGCGGTAGGAGAATGCCTTTGGAAAGCGCGTTTGTTTGGCGAGACAGAAGAGTCTGCCTGTGACTTTTCTCCCAAACAACATCACCCTCAAAACGTGGCGAAGTTAGTGAACTACTTTGAGCAATTTGAGCACGTTGAGTTTGTCGACTTGACCGATGCCATTTGCAGAAATGGCGTATGTCGAATGAGAGTTGGAGCAAACAATGCGATGTATACGGATGACAGCCATTTATCTTACAAAGGTGCTGAGTTGGTGCTTGGGCATTACCTCAACACTACAAATGAAGCGCAACAGTTCACTTACGACCGACAATAACCAAGGAAATAAACTTTTATGCTTCAGCGCTTATCTCAGGTAAGCGCTGAATGCTTTAAAGCAAGACAAAGCTAGGCGTCTATTTGAAAATGCGCGGATCAAACGCGAAATCGAGCTTTTCGGCTTTCTTGATGATCTCTTTCATTTTGGGATGATTTGGATTCACCACGTAGTTTTTATCACGAGGTGAAATCGTTGAAGGCACTTGCAGCGCGGCAAACTCTGGATGAGGATCATTGAGAAACTGATCGCCAATGTACTGCGTAGACTCGCTCGCCGGTATTGCTCGCCACGTCACAGGGAGATCTTCTTCATCTAAGGTGGCGATGAGGTATTCTGGCATTTCAATACGATATAAATCGTAAAGTTTGGTGATAGCAGGATCGTTGTTTACGTGAACAAATACTTCCAACGAGCAAAGGGATTCCGATTCAGAGAAGTAGAGGGCTTCGGTTCCTTTTGAGTTCCATCGCCCTCCAAATAACTTTGCGCCAACGGGGCTGAATGGCGTGTCAGCAAATTTCTTTTGTGTGAGACGATAGAGCTTCATATTACGAGAATACCCCGTGCTCTAAACGGCCGATCAAATCTTTTACGATTTCAAAATCCACCGTGGTCGAGACCATATCAAGTGGACGTTTTCCACCTAAGCCGTACACATTCTCTCTCATCCATTTTAACGCGCGCTCTTCGTCGTCAAACAGTTCTGTCGCGAGTTTCAATAAC
The DNA here is from genome assembly GCF_033340155.1 of Vibrio sp. 1562. NCBI lineage: Bacteria > Pseudomonadati > Pseudomonadota > Gammaproteobacteria > Vibrionales > Vibrionaceae > Vibrio > Vibrio sp. 1562. Next base: position 5,171 of record NZ_JAWOVY010000034.1, on the reverse strand, counting down.
ATCGCTAATCGATAGATTGCATCACTTTCTTGCGTATTGAAGCGTTCATCGTTTTTTAGACGACGCTTGATCGTGCTGACAGGTATCAATGTGACGTTTTGAAACTCACTCTGAGAAAGCTTCACACGCTCAACAATATTGCGATACACCTTTGGCTCAAAGCCTTTGTGAACCGCATCAGTGCGACCTGTTTCAGCGTCTTCAATACCCAACATAAACCAGAAATTGGCTTTATGAGGTTGTTTCGGTTTGAAGCTTTTTAATGCTGCAGTTGCCATATCAAGCTCCTATGGTTCATATGGTCCAGTTATTATGGTTCAAATGAGCTTAACTTTCAATCAAAGTAAAAAGATAGGTAAAGAAAAAGGCGAGCTTTTCGCCCGCCTCTCTTACTTATTCATCAACCCATCTACTGACGGGCATCGTTTCACTTATTGCAAGTCAAAACGATCCGCGTTCATGACTTTCGTCCATGCGGCGATGAAGTCATGGATGAATTTTTCCTGATTATCATCTTGCGCATACACTTCCGCATACGAACGCAGGATCGAGTTTGAACCAAAGACAAGGTCCACTCGAGTAGCCGTCCACTTAACAGCGTCGGTTTTACGATCACGGATTTCATATTGATTAGCACTCACTGGTTTCCACGTATATGCCATGTCAGTAAGGTTCACGAAGAAATCATTCGACAAAGTGCCTACTCGGTCAGTAAATACGCCCTCTTTTCCACCGCCGTAGTTACTGCCTAGAACGCGCATACCACCGATAAGTACCGTCATTTCTGGCGCAGTTAGCCCCATAAGCTGAGCACGATCTAATAAAAGCTCTTCTGGCTTAACCGCGTAGTCTTTCTTCAACCAATTTCGGAAACCGTCAGCAACAGGCTCAAGTACTTCGAACGATTCCACATCCGTCATCTCTTGGGTGGCATCACCTCGGCCTGGCGCGAATGGTACGGAAACATCATGACCTGCGGCACGCGCAGCCAGTTCAATACCTACGTTACCAGCAAGCACGATAGCATCTGCAACACTACAGCCCTCTTCTGCTGCTATTTTTTCTAACACCGCAAGAACACGTCTTAGACGTTCAGGTTCGTTCCCTTGCCAATCTTTTTGCGGAGCCAAGCGAATTCTCGCGCCATTTGCACCGCCTCGGCGGTCAGAGCCACGGTAAGTACGCGCACTATCCCACGCCGTACTTACTAACTCACTAATGGATAGGCCACTTGCTTCGATTTTTGTTTTTACTAAATCAACATCGTAGTCTGTCTTACCTGCGGGCGTTGGGTCTTGCCAAATAAGATCTTCGCTTGGCACATCAGGGCCGAAATAACATGATTTTGGTCCTAGATCGCGGTGTGTCAACTTAAACCAGGCACGAGCAAAAACGTCATCAAAGTACGCAGGGTCATTTTGGAACTTTTCTGCAATCTTACGATATTCAGGGTCCATTTTGAGCGCCATATCGGCGTCGGTCATGATTGGATTGTAGCGCTTAGAACCGTCTTCAACATCGACAGGCTTGTCTTGTTCTTCAATGTCGATTGGCTCCCATTGCCATGCGCCAGCTGGGCTCTTTTTCAGTTCCCAGTCATACTTAAATAGTAGGTGGAAGTATCCGTAGTCCCATTGTGTAGGGTGCGTTGTCCAAGCACCTTCAATGCCACTCGTTACCGTGTCACGGCCAATACCACGTGTTTTGTGGTTAATCCAGCCAAGACCTTGCTCATGAACGTCTGCTGCTTCGGGCTCTGGGCCAAGGTTTGCGGCATCACCATTACCATGACACTTACCCACCGTGTGACCACCAGCTGTGAGCGCGACGGTTTCTTCATCGTTCATTGCCATTCGCGCAAAGGTCACTCGCATGTCATGTGCTGTTTTGAGAGGATCTGGGTTACCGTCTACCCCTTCAGGGTTCACATAGATAAGACCCATCATTACCGCAGCAAGCGGGTTTTCTAAATCTCGCTCACCAGAGTAGCGGCTGTTATCAGCGTCACTTGTGGCTAACCATTCTTGCTCAGAGCCCCAGTAAGTGTCTTTTTCTGGGTGCCAGATGTCCTCTCGTCCAAACGCAAAGCCAAAGGTCTTAAAGCCCATGGATTCGTACGCCATGTTACCGGCAAGGACAATCAGGTCTGCCCAACTTAGTTTGTTGCCATATTTTTTCTTGATTGGCCATAAAAGGCGTCGAGCCTTATCCAGGTTGGCGTTATCTGGCCAAGAGTTGAGAGGAGCAAAGCGTTGGTTGCCTGTAGCAGCACCGCCACGGCCATCCGCAATACGATAACTGCCCGCTGCATGCCATGCCATTCGGATCATTAAACCACCGTAGTGTCCCCAGTCGGCAGGCCACCAGTCTTGGCTATCAGTCATTAAATCTTTTAAATCTTTTTTAAGTGCTTCGACATCTAGCTTTTTCAGTTCTTCTTTGTAATTAAAGTCCTGACCAAATGGGTTGGTTTTGGAGTCGTGTTGATGCAGGATGTCTAAGTTCAAGGCATTCGGCCACCAATCCATCACCGACTTATCTGTAGATGTTTGCCCACCATGCATAACTGGACATTTACCTACCGAACCGCCGTTTGCTTTGCTCATATAATGCTCCTTCGTGTCGTGGTTGTGGTAACCACTCTTTGTTATTCAATAAATCGAATATCCACCTCAAACAGCGTAGTTCATACACTGTTTTTTTAGTTAACGCCAAGTCAAAATTTCAAACATTTCAGCGAATAAATAATTGTTATCAAACATGTACCTATATGTAGAAAATATGGATAGAGATCAGTTTAAGTCCATACCTGAATACTTAATCCCAGACAGCCTCGCCATGTTGTGATCCCAGGTCGCTAAATCATGATGACTAAATTCACTCAGAGCGTGATGACCACACGCCCTTGCCATAACTTGCATGAGCTCGACCGAGGATTCGAAGAAATTTTTCAGTTGCTGGGATGACTTTTCAACGTCGAGACGCTGCCTCAAATCGGCATTTTGTGTCGCAATGCCTGCCGGGCAATTATTGGTGTTGCAGATGCGAGCGGCGACACAACCGATCGATTGCATCGCACTGTTTGCTATCGCCACTCCGTCTGCTCCAAGTGCCAACGCTTTGACAAAATCCGTAGGAACTCGCAACCCACCGGTGATGATTAATGTGACGCGGTCACTTGCACCTTTTTCATCTAAGTACTTACGTGCACGAGCTAACGCAGGAATGGTGGGCACACTAATATGGTCACGGAACATAGTTGGCGCCGCACCCGTGCCACCACCGCGACCATCTAAGATGATGTAATCAGCCCCAGCATCAAGCGCAAACTGAATGTCTTGCTCAATATGGTTGGCACTGAGTTTAAATCCAATTGGAATGCCGCCTGTGATGCCACGAACTCTGTCAGCAAACTTTCTGAAATCGTGAGTAGTGTGAAGATCTTTGAACGTTGGTGGTGATATCGCTGGTTGTCCCTCGGGGATGCCTCTCACCTGAGAGATCTTACCTACATTTTTATTTGCAGGCAGATGACCACCCGTGCCCGTTTTTGCTCCTTGCCCACCTTTAAAGTGAAACGCCTGAACATTAAGAAGCTTAGATTCGTCGTAGCCAAATTGAGCACTAGCAAGCTCATAGAAATACCGTGAATTAGCGGCTTGTTCTTCCGGTAACATGCCACCCTCACCAGAGCAAATCCCAGTCCCTGCCAACTCTGCACCTTTTGCTAGTGCAATTTTCGCCTCTTCAGAAAGTGCGCCAAAACTCATGTCCGACACCAACAAAGGAATGGCGAGTCTGAGCGGCTTACGCGCGTTTGGTCCCACAATCAACTCGGTAGACACAGGAACGTCTTCCAACAACGGTTGTGTCGCCATTTGCGCCATCATGATTTGTATAGCATCCCAATGTGGTAGCAAATGCCTAGGAACCCCCATTGCAGCCATCGGACCATGATGACCGAGTTTAGAGAGTCCTTCTCTCGCTAATTGGTGGATAAACTCGAGGGTTGGTTCTTCTTGAGTAGCAGACGCCGTTGGTTTGTCTCTTTTCTCTCGCTTTTGTTCCGGTCCCTCTTTACCGACTTGCTCTGCGGTAAATCGCTTGTGTGTACCATCACAAAAAGGAGCATTGGCGGTATGCTTACATTGGCAGAGATAGGCATCTTCGTCTTTTTCCGCACTAAAGCTCATTGGCTTTAAGCCGGTTCCCGAATGAGCCCCATCGCAGTAAGGTTGATTTTTAGAACGCCCACATCGGCAGAAGTAATATTCTTGCCCAGCTTTCAACTCTACTTTGATCGGCTTGTTATCAGCGATGATTGGCTTGCTCATGTTGCCCCCTATTTATTATTGTTAACCATGCTTTCTCGCTGGCTTGCAATAAGCGTAGAACAGGAGCGTAAAGAGCGTCAGTGTCGCCGAGTAAAATGCGCGATTGTCGCCCGACTAACCTATACTTTTTATGGGTCTCATACACGTGGAGGCTATATGACGATTGCAACCCGATTAGATGAATATTTGACTGAGCATAACATTCACTTTCAAACCGTGAATCACAGCCACAGTCATAGCTCGCTACAAAGTGGTGTTGCAGCAGGTGTGCCTTTAATGAATATCGCAAAAGGTGTGATTCTAGAGGATCATGAAGGGCGTCATATGATGGCGGTCTTACCTGCCAACAACAAAATCAGTTTGTCGCGATTAAACGACGAATTTAATGCCACCTTCCACTTGGTGAAAGAGCGTATGGTTTACCGACTCTTCACCGATTGTGAACACGGCGCTATTCCACCGATTGGTAGCCCTTACCACATGTCGACAGTTTGCGATGAAAGACTAGCAAACTTGGAACATGTCTACCTTGAAGCTGGCGATCATGAAACTCTGATTAAGCTGGACCGAAAGGCGTTTAAAGAACTGATGAACGACTGTAGATATCTAAGATTCAGCAGTGAAGTTCTGCATTAAACTTGCCAAGATCTCTCGACACTTCCTGAACAAGGCTCTTTCAACAAGAGCCTTTCTTTGTTTTGTTGGTAGCACGCGATGGAAGTTTCTCGGACTTTGGTGCCCAGCGTTTCAGAGCATATAGAAGTAAATTACCACCTTCTAAAGAAGGTGGCTTTGTGTGAGCCCCCTAAAAGGGGGCCTTTGTTTAGTCCAGCGCCA
>NZ_JAWOVY010000033.1:0-30562 GCF_033340155.1 Vibrio sp. 1562 | reverse complement strand
GTCTACGTTTCGCGATCCGTGAAGGTGGCCGTACAGTAGGTGCTGGTGTTGTTGCTAAGATCTTCGACTAATTCATAGCGAATTAGCGATGCTTTCGGAAAATCTTGAATTAGATTTGACGAACCAGTAGCAAAAAGGGCATCATTTGATGCCCTTTTTCTGCACTCAACATTATTTTTGCTGTTTTCTTGTTCAGAAGTGGGTTGGGCGCAGAGCAAGATTAAGCAAAGAGGCTTAATCTTAAGAAGAGTACGCTGATTTTTTCAGCGATATGGAGTTTGCCCTGCAACAGCGGGGTTGTTGTCGTCTATATTAAGACTTGTAACAGGTTGGTTTTATGAAAGCAAATAATGCTGAAACTCCTGATAGCTCAAACGCAGCAGATACGTTTAAGTGGGTAGCCGCTTTCGTATTGGCAGCTGCCGCTGTTGTGGGTAATTACCTGTATGGTGAAATGTCTGTAGTGGTTCGTGCTGCAGGCGTTGTTGTTCTTATTGCAGCTGCCTTAGGCGTTGCAGCAACAACGACTAAAGGTAAAGCAGCGATCAGTTTTGCAAAAGAATCTCGTATGGAAGTACGTAAAGTTGTTTGGCCTACTCGCCAAGAAACCATGCAAACAACACTGATCGTTTTAGCTGTAAGTATTGTAATGGCTCTAGTGCTATGGGGTATTGACGGAATTATGGTTCGTCTAGTAGCTCTAGCAACTGGGGTATAGAGGGTTTTTATTCATGAGTGAAGCTCCAAAAAAACGCTGGTATGTGGTTCAAGCCTTCTCTGGATTTGAAGGTCGTGTAGCTCAATCTCTGCGCGAGCATATCAAAATGCACGGCATGGAAGAGCTATTCGGTGAAGTACTGGTTCCTACTGAAGAAGTAGTGGAAATGCGCGCGGGTCAGCGTCGCAAATCTGAGCGTAAGTTCTTCCCAGGTTACGTCCTTGTTCAGATGATTATGAACGATGAATCATGGCACCTAGTACGCAGTGTGCCGCGTGTCATGGGCTTCATTGGTGGTACCTCAGACCGTCCGGCACCTATCACGGATAAAGAGGCTGACGCGATTCTTAATCGTCTTGAGAAAGCGAGTGAAGCGCCTCGTCCGCGTACAATGTACGAAGCGGGTGAAGTGGTACGTGTTAACGAAGGTCCATTTGCTGACTTCAACGGTACTGTTGAAGAAGTGGATTACGAGAAGAGCCGCCTGAAAGTGTCTGTATCGATCTTTGGTCGTGCGACACCAGTTGAGCTTGAATTTGGTCAGGTTGAAAAGCTGGACTAAGACTCTTCGTTAAAGAGTATAAAAAATCACCTTTTTAGGGTTGTATAAGGCGCGGATTATGACTATAATTTCGCGCCTTTTTACTTCAAGTGAAGTAAAAAGTTTCTTACACAAACGGGGAGCTGATCCGCGATTAGCGTTTGTACCCAAACTTAGGAATTATCATGGCTAAGAAAGTTGAAGCTTACATCAAGCTACAAGTTGCTGCTGGTATGGCTAACCCTAGTCCACCAGTAGGTCCTGCACTAGGTCAACACGGTGTGAACATCATGGAATTCTGTAAAGCGTTCAACGCAAAAACAGAATCTATTGAGAAAGGTCTACCAACTCCAGTAGTTATCACAGTATACAGCGACCGTTCTTTCACGTTCGTAACTAAGACTCCACCTGCTGCTGTTCTTCTTAAGAAAGCTGCTGGCGTTAAGTCTGGTTCAGGTCGTCCAAACACTGAAAAAGTTGGTACTGTAACTGACGCTCAAATCCAAGAAATCGCAGAAACTAAAGCTGCTGATATGACTGGTGCTGACATCGAAGCGATGAAGCGTTCTATCGCTGGTACTGCTCGTTCAATGGGCCTAGTGGTAGAGGGTTAATAAGATGGCAAAACTAACTAAGCGCATGCGCGTAATCCGCGAAAAAGTTGACGTAACTAAAGAATACGAAATCAACGAAGCTGTTGCTCTTCTTCAAGAACTAGCGACTGCTAAATTCGTTGAGTCTGTAGACGTTGCTGTTAACCTTGGCATTGATGCTCGTAAATCTGACCAGAACGTACGTGGTGCAACTGTACTACCTCACGGTACTGGCCGCGAAATCCGCGTTGCAGTGTTCACTCAAGGTGCTAACGCTGAAGCAGCTAAAGAAGCTGGCGCAGACATCGTAGGTATGGAAGATCTTGCTGAGCAAGTTAAGAAAGGCGAAATGAACTTTGACGTAGTTGTTGCTTCTCCAGATGCAATGCGCGTTGTAGGTCAACTAGGTACTATCCTAGGTCCTCGCGGTCTTATGCCAAACCCTAAAGTTGGTACTGTAACTCCTAACGTTGCTGAAGCAGTTAAAAACGCTAAAGCTGGTCAGGTTCGTTACCGTAACGACAAAAACGGCATCATCCACACTACTATCGGTAAAGCAAACTTCTCTGCTGAGCAGATCAAAGAGAACCTAGAAGCACTTCTAGTTGCTCTGAAGAAAGCTAAGCCATCTTCAGCGAAAGGTACTTTCCTGAAGAAAGTAAGCATCTCTACTACTATGGGTGCTGGTGTTGCTGTTGATCAGGCTAGCCTGAACACTCAAGCATAATTTATTTGCTTAGGCGCAAAATTAGTGTATAATTTTGCGCCTAATATTTGTGGTTGGGGCTGAACTTTGGTTCTTTGAACTGTCTCCTAGTTCGAAATGAATTAAGACCCAGTCTCCGTCCAAGACCGTAGGTGTTTGTGTAAAAGCAAACTTAATTATCCTACGTAGATGGTGCCCGAACTGACAGAAAGCTCTATGTAATATAGTTAACTTTCTTCTGGGGAAGCACCTCAATAGCTCTCACTGTCGTGATGATAGTGAGTGGTGTAACGACAACCAGGAGTAAATCCAAGATGGCTTTAAACCTTCAAGACAAAAAAGCAATTGTTGCTGAAGTCAACGAAGCTGCCAGTGGTGCACTTTCTGCAGTTGTAGCTGATTCTCGTGGCGTTCAAGTTGGCGCGATGACTTCTCTACGTAAACAAGCTCGTGAAGCTGGCGTTTACATGAGAGTTGTTCGTAACACTCTTGCTCGTCGTGCGGTTGAAGGTACTGAGTACGAGTGTCTAACTGACACTTTCACTGGTCCTACTCTAATCGCATTCTCTAATGAGCACCCAGGTGCTGCAGCGCGTCTTTTCAAAGACTTCGCTAAAGAGAACAAAGATTTCGAGATCAAAGCTGCTGCATTTGAAGGCGCTTTAACTGACGCTGAAGTACTAGCAACACTACCAACTTACGACGAAGCAATTGCACGCCTAATGATGTGCATGAAAGAAGCTTCGGCTGGCAAGCTGGCGCGTACTATCGCAGCTATCCGCGATCAAAAACAAGAAGCAGCGGCATAAGCCTTGCTTTTTACTGGTTGCTTAATAAACTTATTGTTGACTTAAAAGAGAATTGTTATGTCTATTACTAACGAGCAAATCCTAGACGCAGTTGCAGAAATGTCTGTAATGCAAGTTGTTGAACTAATCGAAGCAATGGAAGAGAAATTCGGTGTTTCTGCTGCTGCTGCTGTTGTAGCTGGCGGCGCTGCTGCAGGCGAAGCTGCTGCTGAGCAAACTGAATTCGACGTAATCCTAGAAGCTGCTGGCGGTAACAAAGTTGCTGTAATCAAAGCAGTACGTGGCGCAACTGGCCTAGGTCTTAAAGAAGCTAAAGCTCTAGTAGACGGCGCTCCAGCACCTCTTAAAGAAGGTGTTGAGAAAGCAGAAGCTGAAGCTCTTAAAGCTCAGCTAGAAGAAGCTGGTGCAACTGTTGCTGTTAAGTAATTATTGCATAGTTTCTTAGCCTAACGGCTAATTGGCTGGTGGTTTTTTAACCACCGGCCTTTTTGCGCTGTAGGGTATAGGCGAATTTTCCCGCTGTTTAAGCGCCTGATATCCATGCAAAAAACATTTCATTCTTACGAAATGAAATGTCACTACAGTAAACAGCTATATTAGTCACTGTCCCTTACCCCCCTTAAGTAACTAGGAGCGGGCGGACAGTTTGGGTCACTTATCAGCGAGCTGAGGAACCCCATGGTTTACTCTTATACCGAGAAAAAGCGCATCCGTAAGGACTTTGGTACTCGTCCACAAGTTTTGGACATTCCATACCTGCTATCGATCCAGCTCGATTCGTTCGACAAATTTATCGAACAGGATCCTGAAGGTCAATACGGTCTTGAAGCCGCTTTCCGTTCTGTATTCCCGATTCAGAGCTACAACGGCAATTCTGAGCTGCAATACGTTAGCTACCGTCTTGGTGAGCCAGTTTTTGACGTTAAAGAATGTCAAATCCGCGGTGTAACTTACTCAAAGCCACTACGTGTAAAACTACGCCTAGTTATCTTTGATAAAGACGCGCCAGCAGGTACTGTAAAAGACATTAAAGAACAAGAAGTCTACATGGGTGAAATTCCACTCATGACAGACAATGGTACCTTCGTAATCAACGGTACCGAGAGGGTTATCGTATCCCAGCTGCACCGAAGCCCAGGCGTGTTCTTCGACAGCGATAAGGGTAAGACCCACTCTTCAGGTAAAGTTTTATACAACGCACGTGTTATTCCTTACCGTGGTTCATGGCTTGATTTCGAGTTTGATCCTAAGGATAACTTGTACGTTCGTATCGACCGCCGTCGTAAGCTACCAGCATCGATCATCCTTCGTGCACTAGGTAAGTCGACAGAAGAAATCCTAGATATCTTCTTCGAGAAAGTGAACTTCGAAGTGAAAGACCAAACTCTATTGATGGAGTTGGTTCCTGATCGTCTACGTGGTGAAACTGCGTCATTCGACATCGAAGCAAATGGTAAAGTTTACGTTGAGCAGGGTCGTCGCGTAACAGCTCGTCATATCCGCCAACTAGAAAAAGATGGCGTTGATCACATCGAAGTACCAGTTGAGTACATCGTTGGTAAAGTTGCATCTAAAGATTACATCAATGAAGCAACTGGCGAGATCATTGTTAACGCTAACCAGGAAATCAGCCTGGAAGCACTAGCGAACCTATCTCAGGCTGGCCACAAAGCGCTAGAAGTTCTATTCACGAACGATCTAGACCACGGTCCATTCATGTCAGAAACACTACGTATCGACAGCACGGTTGATCGTATTTCTGCATTGGTAGAAATCTACCGCATGATGCGCCCTGGTGAGCCGCCAACAAAAGAAGCTGCAGAAGCTCTATTCGAAAGCCTCTTCTTCTCTGAAGAGCGTTACGATCTATCGACTGTTGGTCGTATGAAGTTCAACAGCTCTATCGGCCGTGAAGATGCTCAAGAGCAAGGCACACTTGATGAAACTGATATCATCGAAGTGATGAAGAAGCTGATCGCGATCCGTAACGGTAAGGGCGAAGTGGACGATATCGACCACCTAGGCAACCGTCGTATCCGTTCTGTAGGCGAAATGGCTGAGAACCAGTTCCGTGTAGGTCTAGTACGTGTTGAGCGTGCAGTTAAAGAGCGTCTAAGCCTAGGCGATCTTGACGCAATCATGCCTCAAGACTTGATCAACGCGAAGCCAATTTCTGCGGCAGTTAAAGAATTCTTTGGCTCTTCACAGCTTTCACAGTTCATGGACCAAAACAACCCGCTATCAGAAGTAACGCACAAGCGTCGTATTTCTGCGTTGGGTCCTGGCGGTCTAACTCGTGAACGTGCTGGCTTCGAAGTACGTGACGTACACGTAACTCACTACGGTCGTCTATGTCCTATCGAAACGCCTGAAGGTCCAAACATCGGTCTGATCAACTCTCTATCTGCGTTTGCGCGTTGTAACGAGTACGGTTTCCTAGAGACACCATACCGTCGCGTTGTAGATGGCGTAGTAACAGACGAAGTAGATTACCTATCTGCAATCGAAGAAGGCCAATTCGTTATCGCACAGGCGAACGCTAAGCTAAACGAAGATGGTACTTTTGCAGATGAGCTGATCACAGCTCGTCAGAAAGGTGAATCTGGTCTACACCCTCGTGAGCACGCTCAGTACATGGACGTTGCGACAAACCAGGTTGTATCTATCGCTGCATCGCTTATCCCGTTCCTAGAACACGATGATGCGAACCGTGCATTGATGGGTGCGAATATGCAACGTCAGGCAGTTCCAACACTGAAAGCTGACAAACCGCTTGTTGGTACTGGTATTGAACGTAACGTAGCAGTTGACTCAGGTGTAACTGCAGTTGCTAAACGTGGTGGTGTAATCCAGTCAGTAGATGCTTCTCGTATCGTTGTTAAAGTTAACGAAGAAGAGCTAGTACCAGGTGAAGCTGGTATCGACATCTACAACCTGACTAAATACACACGTTCTAACCAGAACACATGTATTAACCAGCGCCCATGTGTGATGCCAGGTGAGCCTGTATCACGCGGTGACGTTCTTGCTGATGGTCCTTCAACAGACCTTGGTGAACTAGCGCTTGGTCAAAACATGCGTATCGCGTTCATGCCTTGGAACGGTTACAACTTCGAAGACTCGATCTTAGTATCTGAGCGCGTAGTTCAAGAAGACCGTTTCACGACTATCCACATCCAAGAACTGACTTGTGTGGCGCGTGATACTAAGCTTGGTTCTGAAGAGATCACAGCGGATATTCCAAACGTAGGTGAGTCTGCTCTGTCTAAACTAGACGAGTCAGGTATCGTTTACATCGGTGCTGAAGTTAAGGGTGGCGACATCCTAGTTGGTAAAGTTACACCTAAAGGTGAAACTCAGCTAACGCCTGAAGAGAAGCTACTACGTGCAATCTTCGGTGAAAAAGCATCTGACGTTAAAGATACTTCACTACGTGTACCTAACTCTGTATCAGGTACGATCATCGACGTTCAAGTCTTTACTCGCGATGGCGTAGAGAAAGACAAGCGTGCGCTTGAAATCGAACAGATGCAGCTTAAAGAAGCGAAGAAAGACCTAACTGAAGAATTCCAGATTCTTGAGGGCGGCCTTCTAAACCGTGTTAAAGCTGTATTGATTGAAGGCGGTTACTCTGAAGCGAAACTAGACACAACTGATCGTAAGAAGTGGCTAGAACTAACGCTAGAAGATGACGCACTACAAACTCAGCTTGAGCAACTTGCTGAGCAGTGGGATGAGCTAAAAGCTGACTTCGATAAGAAGTTCGAAACTAAGCGTCGTAAGATCACTCAAGGTGATGATTTAGCACCTGGCGTCCTGAAGATCGTTAAGGTTTACCTAGCGGTTAAACGTCGCATTCAGCCTGGTGATAAGATGGCGGGTCGTCACGGTAACAAGGGTGTAATCTCTAAGATCAACCCTGTTGAAGACATGCCATACGATGAGAAAGGTCAGCCTGTAGACATCGTACTTAACCCACTGGGTGTACCTTCGCGTATGAACATCGGTCAGATCCTAGAAGTACACTTAGGTCTGGCAGCGAAAGGTATCGGTGACAAGATCAACCAGATGGTTAAAGAGCAGCAAGAACTAGCGAAATTCCGCGAGTTCCTACAAAAAGTTTACGATCTAGGCGACACTCGCCAGAAAGTAGACATTGCTTCTCTATCTGATGATGAAGTACGTACTCTGATCAAGAACTTGCGTGGCGGTCTACCAATCGCGACTCCTGTATTTGATGGCGCTCCAGAAGAGTCAATCAAAGCACTTCTTGAGCTAGCAGATCTACCAACATCAGGTCAGTTAACACTGTTTGATGGTCGCACAGGTGATGCGTTTGAGCGTCCTGTAACTGTTGGTTACATGTACATGCTGAAACTGAACCACCTTGTTGATGACAAGATGCACGCTCGTTCAACTGGTTCGTACAGCCTAGTAACTCAGCAGCCACTAGGTGGTAAAGCTCAGTTCGGTGGTCAGCGTTTCGGTGAGATGGAAGTATGGGCACTAGAAGCATACGGTGCTGCTTACACGCTACAAGAAATGCTAACGGTTAAGTCGGATGACGTTAACGGCCGTACTAAGATGTACAAGAACATCGTAGACGGTAACCACAGCATGGAACCTGGCATGCCAGAATCGTTCAACGTACTGTTGAAAGAGATCCGCTCGCTAGGTATCAACATCGAGCTAGAAGACGAAGAGTAATCCTTTTCTCTCTTGATGAAAGTCGAGAGAATCAAAGCGATTATTTGGAAGAAGGTGCTCACTTTAGCAAGTGAGCTCCTTTTAACTCCTTACAGGAGCTGATTGTGAAAGACTTATTAAACTTTCTAAAAGCACAGCATAAGACCGAAGAATTTGATGCAATCAAAATCGGTCTATCTTCACCAGACATGATCCGTTCATGGTCTTTCGGTGAAGTTAAAAAACCTGAAACGATCAACTATCGTACGTTCAAACCTGAACGCGATGGTCTGTTCTGTGCGCGTATCTTTGGTCCAGTTAAAGACTACGAATGTCTTTGTGGTAAGTACAAGCGCCTGAAGCACCGTGGTGTTATCTGTGAGAAGTGTGGTGTAGAAGTTACACAAACTAAAGTTCGTCGTGACCGTATGGGCCACATTGAACTGGCTTCACCAGTAGCTCACATCTGGTTCCTAAAATCGCTACCGTCTCGTATCGGTCTACTAATGGATATCCCTCTACGTGATATCGAACGCGTTCTGTACTTCGAAATGTACGTAGTAACAGAGCCTGGTATGACTGATCTAGAAAAAGGTCAGATGCTTACTGAAGAAGAGTATCTAGATCGTCTAGAAGAGTGGGGCGACGAGTTCACTGCTAAGATGGGTGCGGAAGCTATCAAGGACCTACTAGGTTCTATGGATATGCACGCTGAAGCAGAACAAATGCGTGAAGAGTTAGAGACAACAAACTCTGAAACTAAGCGTAAGAAAGTAACTAAGCGTCTTAAGCTGGTAGAAGCGTTCATCGCATCGGGTAACAACCCTGAGTGGATGATCCTAACTGTACTTCCAGTACTTCCGCCAGATCTACGTCCTCTAGTACCTCTAGATGGCGGTCGCTTTGCGACTTCTGATCTTAACGATCTATACCGTCGTGTGATCAACCGTAACAACCGTTTGAAGCGTCTTCTAGAGCTAGCTGCTCCGGACATCATCGTACGTAACGAAAAACGTATGCTGCAAGAGTCTGTTGATGCGCTACTAGATAACGGTCGTCGTGGTCGTGCGATCACAGGTTCTAACAAGCGTCCTCTGAAATCTCTTGCTGATATGATCAAGGGTAAACAAGGTCGTTTCCGTCAGAACCTTCTAGGTAAACGTGTAGACTACTCTGGCCGTTCTGTAATCACAGTAGGTCCATACCTTCGTCTACACCAGTGTGGTCTTCCTAAGAAGATGGCACTTGAGCTATTCAAACCATTCATCTACAGCAAGCTAGAGACTCGTGGTCTTGCGACTACAATCAAAGCTGCTAAGAAAATGGTAGAGCGTGAAGAAGCGGTCGTTTGGGATATCCTAGACGAAGTAATCCGTGAACACCCAGTACTATTGAACCGTGCACCGACACTTCACCGTCTAGGTATCCAGGCGTTCGAACCAGTACTGATCGAAGGTAAAGCTATTCAGCTACACCCACTTGTTTGTGCGGCGTACAACGCGGACTTCGATGGTGACCAAATGGCGGTTCACGTACCTCTAACTCTAGAGGCACAACTTGAAGCTCGTACTCTGATGATGTCGACAAACAACATTCTGTCGCCAGCGTCAGGTGATCCGATCATCGTACCTTCTCAGGACGTTGTATTGGGTCTGTACTACATGACTCGTGAAAAGATCAACGTGAAAGGTGAAGGCATGTACCTTTCTGGCCCAGAAGAGGCTGAGAAAGCATACCGCACTAAACAAGCTGAGCTTCACGCACGCGTTAAAGTACGTATTACAGAAACTGTTGTAGACGAAGATGGCAACAGCACTACAGAAACCAAGATGGTAGACACCACTGTTGGTCGTGCAATGCTATGGCAAATAGTGCCAGCTGGTCTACCGTACAGCATCGTTAACCAAAAGCTAGGTAAGAAGCAAATCTCTAACCTACTTAACGAGGCGTACCGTAAACTAGGTCTGAAAGACACAGTAATCTTCGCTGACCAAATCATGTACACAGGTTTCGCATACGCGGCACTTTCTGGTGTATCTGTTGGTATCGACGATATGGTTGTACCAGCAGCTAAGTACACTGAAATCGCAGAAGCGGAAGAAGAAGTACGTGAAATCCAGGAACAGTACCAATCAGGTCTTGTTACTGCAGGCGAACGCTACAACAAAGTTATCGATATCTGGGCATCGACCAACGACCGTGTTGCGAAAGCAATGATGGAAAACCTTTCATCTGAAACGGTAGTTAACCGTGACGGTGAAGAGGAACAGCAAGAGTCATTCAACAGCATCTACATGATGGCGGACTCGGGCGCTCGTGGTTCTGCAGCACAGATTCGTCAGCTTGCGGGTATGCGTGGTCTGATGGCGCGTCCAGATGGTTCAATCATCGAAACGCCGATCACCGCGAACTTTAAAGAAGGTCTAAACGTACTTCAGTACTTTATCTCAACGCACGGTGCTCGTAAGGGTCTTGCGGATACGGCACTGAAAACAGCGAACTCGGGTTACCTAACTCGTCGTCTAGTAGACGTTGCTCAAGACGTTGTTGTAACTGAACATGACTGTGGCACTCACGAAGGTGTCGACATGATGCCTCACATCGAGGGTGGTGATGTTAAAGTTGCACTTTCTGAGCTTGCTCTTGGTCGTGTTGTTGCTGAAGACGTACTAAAACCTGGTACTGAAGACGTTCTTATTCCACGTAACACCCTGATCGATGAGAAGTGGTGTCAAATCATGGAAGAGAACTCAGTAGACAGCATGAAAGTGCGCTCTGTAGTAACGTGTGATTCTGACTTCGGTTGTTGTGCACAGTGTTACGGTCGTGACCTAGCACGTGGTCACCTAGTGAACCAAGGTGAAGCAGTGGGTGTTATTGCTGCTCAGTCTATCGGTGAGCCAGGTACACAGCTAACGATGCGTACGTTCCACATCGGTGGTGCGGCATCGACAGCAGCGGCAGAGAACAGTGTTCAAGTTAAGAACAACGGTTCTATCAAGCTACACAACGCTAAATCTGTATTGGCTGATGACGGTAAGATCGTTATCACTTCTCGTGCGACAGAGTTAACTATCGTTGATGAGTTTGGTCGTACTAAAGAGAAGCACAAACTGCCTTACGGTACGCTACTAAGCAAAGGCGATGGTGATACAGTTCAAGCTGGCGAAACAGTTGCAAACTGGGAAGCGCACACACTACCTATCATTACTGAGGTAGCAGGTCGCATCCAGTTCGTAGATATGATCGACGGCGTAACAGTATCTCGTCAAACGGATGACCTAACTGGTCTATCTTCAAGCGAAGTAACTGACCCAGCAGCTCGCCCTTCAGCAGGTAAAGATATGCGTCCAGCTATCAAACTTGTTGACGAGCAAGGTAACGATGTAATGATCCCTGGTACTGATATGCCAGCTCACTACTTCCTACCTGGTAAAGCGATTGTGAACATCGAAGATGGCGCAGCAGTAGGTGTTGGTGCAACACTAGCACGTATTCCTCAGAAGTCTGGCGGTAACAAAGATATCACCGGTGGTCTTCCACGAGTTGCTGACCTATTTGAAGCACGTAAGCCGAAAGAGCCTGCAATCCTTGCTGAGCACACAGGTACTGTGAGCTTTGGTAAAGAGACGAAAGGTAAACGTCGCCTAGTGATCACACGTGAAAGCGGTGAAGCTTACGAAGAGATGATTCCTAAGCATCGTCAGTTGAACGTATTCGAAGGTGAAAAAGTTGAACGTGGTGATGTGATCGCAGATGGTCCAGAGTCTCCACATGACATCCTACGTCTACGTGGCGTACACGCGGTAACGCAGTACATTGCTAACGAAGTACAGGAAGTTTACCGTCTACAAGGCGTTAAGATTAACGATAAGCACATTGAAACTATCGTTCGTCAGATGCTACGTAAGTGTACTATTACTCACTCTGGTGACTCTGAGTTCCTACCTGGTGAACAGATTGAGTACTCACAAGTTAAGATTGCTAACCGTAACCTAGAAGCTGAAGGCAAAGAGCCTGCACGTTTCGAACGTGAACTACTAGGTATTACTAAAGCATCTCTAGCGACTGAGTCGTTCATCTCTGCGGCATCGTTCCAGGAGACAACTCGCGTACTAACAGAAGCTGCGGTTTCTGGTAAGCGTGATGACCTACGTGGTCTGAAAGAGAACGTAATTGTTGGTCGTCTGATCCCTGCTGGTACTGGTTTCGCATACCACCAAGAGCGTCAAGCTAAACGTTCTGAAGCGCAAGATGGTCCTTCTGCTGAGCAAGCAACGGATAACCTAGCGGCACTTCTAAACGCTGGTTTCTCTTCTGAAGAGTAAGTCATATAACGAGTAATCGTTAAAAGCTTAAGAAAAAGGCACCTTCGGGTGCCTTTTTAGTTTTTTATACTACTTTGTTCTTCCGGTGGGATTTTCGATAAAGCTAGAAACAAAAAAGACCGACGATGATCGTCAGTCTTTTCTCTCACTCTATTTCTGAATGTTTGCAAATACTAAGCTCCAGGTGGCATAGACAGGCTTTCTGCGATTTGCTGTATCAGATAGTCCTCGACTTCAAAGCGAGTCTCAAGAATTTCCCCAATGAGACACATATCAGAATCGAAATCATTTAATTCATCATCTTCAGTCACTTCTGAGTACTTATCGTTAAAGTTCAATAATGGTTCAGTCGTTAGAACAATTTGACCATAGGTTTGATTGATCTCATTAGTCACGACAAAGCCGGTTGCTTTCCAACGGTCCATAACCATGTCATAAATTTTAAAGTGGCCTTCGGAGATGTAATCAACGAGGTGCTGACAGAAATCCTGCAGTTCGGAAGGAGATGGGAGTTCAATAACATTGGTTTTCGAACAAGGTTGCAGCGCTGCAAGCTTACAATATTCAACAATCAGGGATTGTCGTGTCTCTAACCAGTGATCAATGACATCACTTGAGCCACCCCACTGGTCTTGTGTTTGTTTGAATTTTCTTAGCATGACCATGCCCTCATGATCTGATCGCCCATCGGCGAACGTATCCTTTGCAAAGCAAAGTTAGTAAAGTTATTACAAACTCTTGTCCTTACTAGAATTTAGAGTGCACATTTACTTAACGATAAACTCTAGTATGAAATTAGATTGCCAGTAAAATGAACGAACTTCAAGCAAAGGGATGGTGTAATGTTAAGAAAAGGTGATGTTAACCGCGCGATAAATGCATACTGGTGTGTTGTTGCAGGAAGTGAAATTTGGCTGGTGGATGGTGCTGTGCCCTTCGGGTCTGCAGAGCAGTTATCACTGCCAGTAACGAGTGCAAGACCCATTGGTGAGTATTCTGGTTCGCCCGTCATGTGGCTTAACTTGGCCGATTTAGAGCATGATCTACCTTTAGTATCCCTGCGTGACTGCCTGCATTTTCCTGAGCCATTATTTATGTTGTTAAGTAAAGCTGTGCAATATGGGCACATGACGCAAAGTTTGCGCTTTTGTCCACAGTGCGGAGGAAGAAACTTTCTTAATAATAACCAGTTAGCCATGCAGTGTGGTGAATGTCGCACCCTTCATTATCCTAGAATATTTCCGTGTATTATCGTTGCTGTACGTAAAGAAAATCAGATCTTATTAGCCCAACATCCAAGGCATCGAAATGGTATGTATACGGTTATTGCGGGTTTTCTAGAAGTCGGTGAGACATTAGAAGAGTGCGTGGCTCGAGAAATTCATGAAGAAACGGGAATTCTCGTTAAAAATATTCGTTACTTTGGCAGCCAGCCTTGGGCTTTCCCATCCAGTATGATGATGGGGTTTTTAGCTGACTATGAATCCGGAGAGTTAAGCCCAGACTACACTGAGCTGTCTGATGCACAATGGTTTGGTATCGATGAGATGCCGCCTGTTGCGCCTAAAGGAACTATTGCAAGAGCACTTATCGAACAAACGCTGAAAGATATAGACTCTAATTGTCTGATAAATAGATAAAAAAAACCCTCCGAGAGGGAGGGGGTAAGTAAGATGTCGTTATGAGATGCTGAGTACTAAGTACTCAGTTTATAATTGTAGTTTTCGCTAGCGAACAAATTTTTAACACTGATACCGATTGGGTGCAAATTAAGCATTGATTTAAAAGTTAATAACTTGATCCAGGTTGCAAAGCACACAGCTATTGGACTTAAATCAGTGATAGAATACCCCCTTTCACAGAAAGCCTAACAGTTGGAATTACGGAATGACTGAATTAAAAAATGATCGTTATCTGCGTGCGCTTTTAAAAGAGCCGGTAGATTACACGCCAGTGTGGATGATGCGCCAGGCAGGTCGTTACCTACCAGAATACAAAGCGACTCGTGCAGAAGCGGGTGATTTCATGTCTTTGTGTCGAAATGCAGAATTAGCATCCGAAGTGACACTTCAACCATTACGCCGTTTTCCTCTTGATGCCGCGATCTTATTCTCGGACATCTTAACGATTCCAGATGCAATGGGGCTTGGTTTGCGTTTTGCTGCGGGTGAAGGACCTGTTTTTGATAACCCAATTACATGCAAAGCCGACGTGGAAAAAATTGGTTTGCCAGATCCTGAAGGTGAACTGCAATACGTAATGAACGCAGTACGCCAGATCCGTAAAGACCTGAAGGGTGAAGTGCCGCTGATTGGTTTTTCTGGTAGTCCTTGGACTCTTGCGACGTATATGATCGAAGGTGGTAGCTCTAAAGCGTTTACCAAGATCAAGAAGATGATGTACGCGGAACCACAAACTCTGCACCTACTTCTAGATAAGCTGGCAGACAGCGTTATCGAGTACTTAAACGCGCAAATTAAAGCGGGTGCGCAATCGGTAATGGTATTTGACACATGGGGTGGCGTACTAACGCCTCGTGATTACAATTTGTTCTCACTGCAATACATGCACAAGATTGTAGATGGTCTGATTCGTGAAAACGACGGTCGTCGCGTGCCAGTCACACTGTTTACTAAGAATGGCGGCATGTGGCTTGAGCAAATCGCAGCAACGGGCTGTGATGCGGTTGGTCTAGACTGGACAATCAACATTGCAGACGCGAAAGTACGTATCGGTGATAAAGTGGCTCTGCAAGGTAACATGGACCCATCAATGCTTTACGCTTCGCCAGAGCGTATCCGTGAAGAAGTCGCGGGTATTCTAGAAGGTTTTGGTAATGCAGGTACTGGTCATGTGTTCAACCTAGGTCACGGTATCCATTTGGATGTGCCGCCAGAAAACGCGGGTGTATTTGTGGAAGCGGTACACGAGCTATCTAAGCCGTACCACAAGTAACTTCGACTTTTTGAAATCAAATGCCGGCATTCAGTGCCGGTATTTTTTTACCTAAAATTCAGTTTTTCTATCTGAGACTCAAGGCTGTACAGCTCTAGTAGTATTTGGCCTACTATGATCTAATTACTACTCTAGCTGTACACTGGATGTTAAAGTTTAATATAAACAAATACTTATGATTTCGGGTTTTATGTTCTAATTTTCTTGTACAGATAAACAAGCAATTAGATCATGGGTGACCTAAAGCATCGAGTGAACGCGTTTTTTAAGGTATGGCACGACGTCAGATTCAAACCAAGGATTCTTCTTTAACCACAATGTATTGCGTGGAGATGGGTGAGGGAGCGGGATAAAGTCCGGTTCCCAATCTTGCCATTGCTGAACGGTTTGCGTGAGCGTCTTTGGTTTGTTGGTGAGATAGTACTGCTGCGAGTACTGACCAATTAGTAGAGTGAGCTCTATATTGGGCAGCTGCTCAAGAATCTTTTTATGCCAAGTGGGCGCACATTCTTTACGAGGCGGTAAATCACCAGAGTTCCCTTTGCCTGGATAACAGAATCCCATTGGGACAATGGCAATTTTATTTGGGTCGTAGAAAACGTCTTTGTCGATATCGAGCCATTGGCGTAATCGATCACCACTTGGGTCATTCCAAGGTATCGAGGTTTTGTGTACACGTGTGCCAGGGGCCTGACCGATGATTAGGATGCGTGCCCCTTTTGCTGCTTGCACGACAGGGTTTGCACCCAAAGGTAAGTTATCCGCGCAGATCTGGCAGGCCCTCACTTGCTGCAATAGCTCGTCTAACGACATTCTTAGTAACCCTTTTCGAAATCCACTTGATAATTTAATGAAAACCCATCGCGCCAGCGTAGATAGTTGTCAGCAAAAATCTCGATGACTTGCTCGGGAAAACTCAGCGCAGCAATGTGTGGAGTGATGGTGACTTGCGGTAGTTTCCAAAATGGATGCTCTACCGACAACGGTTCTTGCTCAAACACATCTAAGAAGGCGTGTTCTACCCAACGGTTTTTCAGAGCGAAGAGCAACCCTGCCTCATCCAGTACGTCGCCACGACCTACGTTAAACAATAACGCCTGATTTAGTTGGCTGAGCGTTTGACGATTAAGTAACTGTCGCGTCTCAGGTGTACTTGGTAGAGTATTCACAACGATGTCGGCTTGCTCAAATGCCTTACTTAGTTCATTGATATGAAAGGTCTGATGAAACTCGCCGCCTGGAGTAGGGATACCTGTGCGGTTAATACCGATAGTTTTTATCCCCATTGCTTTAGCGGCGTTGCCCAGATAGCCCCCAATGCTACCGGTACCAAGAATTACCATGGTTTTACTTTGTAATGACGTGTATAGGTGAGGCTGCCATTGTTTGTTTTGTTGCTGCTGGTGGTATCGGGCAAAGTGGCGGTAATGGGCAATACTGTAACCCAAAACATATTCAGCAATCAGTGGACCAAAGATGCCTCGAACGTTAGTTAGAGTATAGTCCTGACGAAGGCTAGGGGATGTTAAGGCGTTGACACCAGCAAACGTGGATTGTACCCATTCAAGCTGTGAAAACTCGTCTAAGCTTTGTGATAGTAAGGGTGGATCCGCTAGTACGATCTGAGCGGCTTCTGGTTGGTCGGTGAGACAAAGATCGGGCAGATTTTTCTCTGCCAGTAACGTTTTGTAGGTGTCGCGATGCTCTGAGAGCAGGAAAATCTGATTTGAATGCGGCATTAACTTTTTTCCCTGTGATGAATCAAGTACACTTTCGCTGTTTTTTTCTTCAATGATTGAGTGACTATGCTTAAGAATCCTCTTCAGGTTCGTTTAGAAAAACTAGAACCTTGGCAACAAATTACCTTTATGGCGTGTCTGTGTGAACGCATGTATCCAAACTATGCGATGTTTTGTGAGAATACAGAATTTGCTGACCCGCGTGCTTACCGAGCGATTCTTGATAGTGTATGGGAAATTTTGACAGTTAAGAACGCGAAAATTAACTTCGAACGTCAATTGGAGAAGTTAGAAGAGTTGTTCCCAAGTGCGGATGAGTTCGATTTTTACGGCGTTTACCCAGCGATGGACGCGTGTCAGGGTTTGTCTACGTTACTGCATGGTCTATTGGACCGCGACTACCTTTTCGATTCAATGCTTAAAGTGAGTCAACAGTCGGTACAAACCGTTGCTGATCTAGAGCAAGCACAAGGCGCAGAGCCAATCACTAACGACAACCAGAAAGAAAACGAAGCCGTATGTGAAGAGTGGGACGTCCAGTGGGCTATCTTCCGTCCGCTGCGTGAAGCGGTAGAACGTGACATCAGCTTGATTAAAGATTTGCGTGAAGAGCTACGTGAAGAAGGTGTGAGCAACATCGGTATTGCACTTTAATCGTTGAATAAATAGAAAAAGGCATCCTAACTGGATGCCTTTTTTGTTTGTGCGTTTAAGCTGTTATACCTAATGCTGATTACGATTCTTTCGAGTCGGATTTCGGTGGCTCTTGAGCTTCTGGCTCTTTATCCTGCTTCTCCGGCTCATTATCTTCTTCATCGTCATCGCGGCTTTCGATTACGCCGTGCATTTCTTTCCAGCTTTCCCAGCGTTGGTAAGCCAGCTCCTGCATGTCAGTGCTTTTATCTGCTTCGTCGATGATCTCCTCGCCTACGAGGTGTTCAAAAATATCTTCCAACGTTACCAAACCTAGCACGGTACCGTATTCATCAACAACAAGTGCCAGCTGTAAGCGATGAGTCATCATCTGGTCGAATACTTTAGGTAAAGTGGTATTGTTTAGCACCACTTGAATTGGGCGCATGATTGCTCCCAACTGTTTCTGTCCACAACCTGATTGTTGTAGTTTGAACAACTCAAGGCGATGCACAAAACCAATGATGTTATCTTTCTGTTCGCTGTAAACCAATGGGCGTGAGAAAGGCGTATCTTTGTGTTTTTCTAGGAACTCATTGATGGTCATTGTGGCATCGACACGGAATACTACTGGTCGTGGCGTCATAACCTGCGTTACGGGTACATCTTGGATGCCAAGCAAGTTGCTTAAGATTTTTGATTCACCCTCGGCAAATTCACCGCTTTCACGTGCCAGAATCGCCATTGCAGACAGCTCATCACGCATCTTTGGAGCTTCGTGGTTACGAGCAAGGCGCTTGGTGATTTGCTCTGAGAACCAAACAAAGGGTGTAAGCGCCCATACCATCCAACGCAATGCGACCGCGGCAGCGGGTGCCAACTGGCGCCAGTAGGTCGCGCCAATCGTCTTCGGTACGATTTCTGAAAGCACTAAGATCGCCAATGTCAGCACTGCCGAAAAGATACCTAATGCTTCGCTACCAAATACAACCGCAGCTTGTGCACCAGCAGTGGCCGCGCCGATCGTGTGAGCGATGGTGTTTAAAGTCAGAATAGATGCCAGTGGTCGGTCGATATCTGATTTCAGCTTAGCCAATTGCCCAGCTGCGGGATGCCCCTGTTGATTGAGCTGCGCAATGTAGCTCGGACTGATACTCAGCAGTACCGCCTCCAGCACCGAACAGATAAACGAAATGCCGATTGCAATAGAGATATAAATGGATAACAGCAGCATAGTTGCCCTTGAATGTAGTTTGATAGTGGTTATTTGCAGCTATTATAACCGCAAAAGTGACTTATAAATTGGTCCAAATACCTTGGAAAGCAAGGGTTTTCAGGGGGTATGTGGTAACAAATTGTGAGTTATTACTCATATTATGGCTAAAAGTACGTCAGAAAATCGAAAGATCGCTTACAAACCTTTGCCAGATGGGGCATTTATGTTTTAGAGTGAGACGAATTCGATAACCTATGAGAAGGGAAACCTAATGAACAAGACCCAATTAATCGACTTTATCGCAGAGAAAGCAGACCTATCAAAAGCACAAGCAAAAGCTGCTCTTGAAGCGACTCTTGATGGTGTAACTGGCGCACTTAAAGAGGGTGACCAAGTTCAACTAATTGGTTTTGGTACATTCAAAGTAAACCACCGTGCTGCACGTACTGGTCGTAACCCTAAGACTGGTGACGAGATTCAAATCGCAGCAGCTAACGTACCAGCATTCGTAGCAGGTAAAGCGCTGAAAGAATCAGTAAACTAAGTTAGAATGCACCGAGGTATCCTGCCTCGGTGCAATTTCATGAAAAAACATCTACTCACTTCACTTCTCCTATCTAGCCTTACCCTTTTTGGCTGTTCGTCAGTTGAAACTCCTAATTTAGAACAATTCACGCATTTTTCTGGTGGTAAAGTTGCGGGAGATGCTAGCAGCTTGTACTGGATGACAGAGAAACTCACTCGTGTGAGTACGGCGGCTGATTATGTGACTATGGTGGACAATGGTTGGTTCCAGAGTGATTATCGCTGGGATGAAGGTGAGTTGCGAGAGTTGATTCGAAAAGGCGAGCAAGTTGATACCAAACAAGAGTTGGTGCCTTTTCAAATCCACATCCGTTTCAATAAAGATGGCGAAGCGGTTTACCAAAAATATCGTGTTAACCGTAAAGTCTTACCACTTCAGCATGACCAATTAGAGCGCTACAAAGCAGAAGCGAATGACGTAGTGGCATCGGTTAAGGCGCAGTCTCGTAACAATCAGAGCCTTATTCAAGGTTATTGGAATGGTCAATCGTTTGAAACCTGCAAAGGTAAGGTGTTCTCGACGCTCGAGTTTAATCAGACGTTGCCAAAATTTATTATCGAGCGTCTCTCATCGGTAGACAGTTATGTGGCTTTTGTCGGCAAGCAGTCACGAAACAAAGCAATGGTCGATGAACTGTTGATGCTCAATGACGATGACTTTGATTGTGTTTCTCGGCCAACGTTGATCTCTGAATAAACATTGCTTCGAATTCTGTCGAACAAGAACAATAAAAAAGGCGCTGAGTGCGCCTTTTGTTTTTTAGCCAACTCATGTTGTTTTTATTTTTCTTGCTCACGTGCAATTGCACGGTAGCCGATGTCGTTGCGATGGAACATGCCATCCCAACGGATCTGTTTTGCAAGCTCGTAAGCACGCTGCTGCGCTTCTAATACACTGTTGCCAAGTGCGGTTGCACAAAGAACACGACCACCGTTTGTCACGATGTCGCCATCTTTGTTATCTGTACCAGCATGGAAGACTTTTTCGCCTTCAATTTCAACTTGTGGCAGACCCGAAATAACGTCGCCTTTGTTGTACGCTGCTGGATAACCACCGGCTGCTAGCACGATACCAATCGATGCTCGTGGATCCCACTTCGATTCCGCTTGATCCAGTTTCTCGTCGATTGCCGCTAGGCACAGATCAACAAGATCCGATTCCATGCGCATCATGATAGGTTGTGTCTCAGGATCACCGAAGCGGCAGTTGTACTCGATTACTTTCGGAGTGCCGTCTTTGTCGATCATCAGACCCGCGTATAGGAAACCAGTGTAAGGGTTACCTTCAGAGGCCATGCCACGTACTGTTGGGTAAATCACTTCTTCCATGATGCGGTTGTGGATTTCCTGTGTTACCACTGGAGCTGGAGAGTATGCTCCCATGCCACCGGTGTTAGGACCAGTATCTTTGTCGCCTACGCGTTTGTGGTCTTGGCTGGTGGCCATTGGCAGAACGTTCTCACCATCCACCATCACGATGAAGCTTGCTTCTTCACCATCTAGGAACTCTTCGATAACGACACGACTACCAGCATCACCAAATGCGTTGCCTGCTAGCATGTCTTTGATTGCGTCCTCAGCTTCTTCTAGCGTCATTGCCACAATCACGCCTTTACCAGCTGCAAGGCCGTCGGCTTTCACCACGATCGGTGCACCTTGCTCACGCACGTAAGCCAGTGCAGGCTCGATTTCAGTGAAATTCGCGTAGGCACCCGTTGGAATTTGGTGACGAGCAAGGAAGTCTTTGGTAAACGCTTTAGAGCCTTCAAGTTGCGCTGCGGCTTGGGTAGGACCAAAGATTGGTAAGCCCGCTTCGCGGAACGCATCAACCACACCAATAACCAATGGTGCTTCTGGGCCAACGATAGTCAGTTCAATCGCCTTCTCTTTGGCGAAAGCAACAAGGCCAGTGATGTCTTCTACATCGATGTTTACGTTCTCTAGTTTTGGCTCTAGTGCTGTACCTGCGTTGCCTGGAGCAATGAAAATAGTCTCAACATTTGGGTTTTGCGCTGCTTTCCAGCCTAGCGCATGTTCACGACCGCCTGAACCAATGATTAAAACTCGCATATGAAAATCCTTAATCTTATAAATACCGTTTGCTCAAACTCAGATATTTCGCAAAGACCTGAGTATGGCCTCTCTAATTCAGTGGGACGAGGACAAGGCGACAAGTGAACTTATTCCTATGAGCATAGTATGCTATGTGATTAGGATAAGTGAACGCCGTCAACGCAGTTATCGTCCCAGTGAAGACGAGAGGATTAGTGGCGGAAGTGACGCATACCGGTAAAGATCATCGCCATGCCGTGTTCGTCTGCTGCTGCAATAACTTCGTCATCACGCATAGAACCACCTGGTTGGATAACACACTTGATGCCCGCTTCTGCAGCCGCGTCGATGCCGTCACGGAATGGGAAGAATGCATCTGATGCCATTACACAACCTTCAACCTGTAGACCTTCGTCTGCAGCTTTGATGCCTGCGATTTTCGCAGAGTAAACGCGGCTCATTTGGCCAGCACCTACACCGATAGTCATGTCGCTTTTCGAGTAAACGATCGCGTTAGATTTCACGTATTTCGCTACTTTCCAGCAGAACAGTGCATCTTTTAGCTCTTCTTCTGTTGGCTGGCGCTTAGAAACCACTTTTAGGTCGTCTAGGCTTACCATGCCTTGGTCGCGGTCTTGAACCAGTAGACCGCCATTCACGCGTTTCACGTCAAAGCCAGTTGTCTTCGTTGTCCATTCGCCACACTCAAGTAGACGTACGTTCTTCTTCGCGGCAACCACTTCAATTGCTTCAGCAGAAACAGAAGGTGCGATGATCACTTCAACGAATTGACGCTCAACAATAGCGGTTGCTGTTTCAGCATCCAGTTCTTGGTTGAATGCAATGATGCCGCCGAATGCAGATGTTGGGTCAGTTTGGTAAGCACGGTTGTACGCTTCTAGGATGTCTTTACCTAGAGCAACACCGCATGGGTTTGCGTGTTTTACGATTACACATGCTGGCTCGTTGAACTCTTTCACACATTCAAGCGCTGCGTCCGTGTCTGCGATGTTGTTGTAAGAAAGGGCTTTACCTTGGATTTGGCGAGCAGTAGAAACGGATGCTTCTTGTGGGTTTGCTTCAACGTAGAATGCGGCTGCTTGGTGGCTGTTCTCACCGTAGCGCATGTCTTGCTTCTTCTCGAACTGTTGGTTGAACGTACGAGGGAATTTGCTCTCTTCATCACCGTCTTTGTTCTCACCGTAAGATGGAACCATAGTGCCGAAGTAGTTTGCGATCATGCCGTCGTAAGATGCTGTGTGCTCGAATGCTGCGATAGCTAGGTCGAAACGAGTTTCGAGAGTGAGAGATTTGTCGTTTGCGTCCATCTCTGTAATTACGCGGCCGTAATCACCTGCATTAACAACGATAGTCACGTCTTTGTGGTTTTTCGCTGCAGAACGAACCATTGTTGGGCCGCCGATATCGATGTTTTCAACAGCGTCGGCTAGTGTACAGCCTTCTTTGGCAACGGTTTCTGCGAATGGGTATAGGTTTACGACAACCATATCGATAGGGTTGATGCCGTGCTTTTCCATCACGTCATCATCTTGGCCACGACGACCAAGCACACCACCGTGAACTTTTGGGTGAAGCGTTTTAACGCGGCCGTCCATCATTTCTGGGAAACCAGTGTAGTCAGAGACTTCGGTTACGGCGATGCCTTGTTCGGCAAGTAGGCGAGCTGTACCACCAGTAGATAGGATATCGACACCGCGCTCAGCAAGAGCTTGCGCAAACTCAACAATACCTGTTTTGTCTGATACGCTGATAAGCGCACGGCGAATAGGACGAGCGTTATTCATGCTTCCATTTTCCTCAAATTCACGGAGTTAAAGATGTTTGCCAAAAATGAACTTGTTTTTACCTCTTGGGGTAAAATATTGGCCAGTTTTGGTAAAGACCTTTGCAGGGTGTTTTCTGGTTAGAAAACAGTCTCCACATTTGATGGCGCGTATTCTAACCAATTTATTACAAAAAAGCTCGCGCAATCGTTTGGCATCTCAAAAATAATTGCAAAAAAGTCGTTCTTTAGCTTTAAAAGTAACGAGATAGTTAATAGGGAAAGTTATGTTTCAGATAGGTGAACTGGCAAAACGTTGTGGTGTGACTGCCGATACATTGCGTTTCTACGAGAAAAACGCGCTAATAAAACCCGCAGGACGAAGTGAGTCAGGCTATCGCTTGTATGATGAAGAGAATCAAAAGCAGGTGCACTTTATCCTCAAAGGTAAAGATCTTGGCTTGAGTCTGGATGAAATTAAAGACCTGTTAGAAATTAAGTTAGAAGCGACAGAACACAGCTGTGCAGAGGTAAAAGCCATTACTTCTGCCAAGTTAGAGCTGATTGATGGGAAAATTAACGAGCTGACGAAAATTCGCCGAGCGTTAAAGAAGATTAATGATGCTTGTTGTGGTCATACAGACGATGACGCCACACATTGCTCTATCCTTGCCGCACTTGAGTAGTCTCATTCTTGCATCACTTAACTTAAGTTTGCATTTTTGGCGACTTGCTTTTCTAGGTACATGCTGCTTTCCCACCTATAATCTTGCCTTTAGTTACTTGTAGGAATCGACCATTGTCTGATTCCTAGCGTAACGCTGTCTGTAGATACGAGAGTTTTCATACATGGTTGGAGTCTATTTTCAAATCAATGACTGGGTTTTGAGCGTTGATGAAAATAAGCTGTATCGACAAGATAGGGAAGTTACTGTTGAGCCACGCTTAATTAATCTTTTGCACTTCTTAGCGGAGCATGCGAATGAGGTGTTCAACCGCGAGGAATTGATTCAGTACGTTTGGGCTGGAGCGATTGTGACCGATCAAGTGGTGACTCAATCCATCTTTGAGTTGCGTAAGCTACTACGTGACGGTCGAGAGGAAAATACCAACTACGTTATCACGGTGCCCAAGCGTGGCTATAAGCTGGTAGCGAACGTGGTTACTATGACGCATGAAGAGTTTGTCACAAGTCGGCAAAATGAAGAGATCCCACCTTCTGTTGAAGAATCGGAAGAAGATTGTCTACCTATAGCACCAGCCGTTACCTTTCCTGCCGGTCCTCTAACTCGCGCAGTCTGCGAGATGTCAAAAGAGAAAAAAGCACCTCAGAGCAAAAACAAAATCAGCCCTTGGCGATTGGGAATTATGAACTTCATCTGGATCAGTATGTTGGTCGTAGTGATGGGCGTGTTTACCTACAAGCAGTCGGAAGTGCGTATTACCCAAGCCATCGATACCCATCTGATTGAGTTCAAGTTTCAAGATAATTTTACGAATGAAGGATTAAGCTACGATTTGGCAGACGGATTCGCCCAAAAGTTGATGTCCGACATTGCTCAAGTCAGTGATTACCGAGTCATGCTAAAGAAGGCGTCGTTTACTTCTGGCATTGTGCCTGGTAAATCGGTTGTGGTGAGAGTTCGTGAGAATGACGGTGGCAGCTTTTTAGAGGTGGAATATCGCAATAACTCATCTGAGAAAGTGTTGTTTAGTCGTCAATACGCGTTAACCAGTAGTCATTTAAAGACAGTGCTTCAACAAGCGTCGTTGGATTTGATGCAAGTGCTGAAAGTATCGGATGCCAAATTGAAATCTACGATGCTGGTGGCGGGAATGCCAATGAATCCCGACGCGTTGGAGTTGTTTGTTCAGGCTAACCATTACCTTAATGTCTCTGATACTAAACAATTCCGCCAAGGTATCGACTTGATGGAAAACATTTTAGAAATCGAGCCGGATAATGCTTACGTTCAAGCTGAGTTGTTGATTGCTTACCATGTACAAAAGGCACTTGATTTCTCACAGGAGTTGAAGAAAGGGCGAATGCAGCAGCTCAGTGAAGCACTAGAGACTAATGTGAAAATGATGGTGGGGCCAATTCAACCGCGAATTTATGAAGCTTTAGCACTGCACGAAACCATCATTGGTGACATGGCGTTAGCCAAGCGGCATCTCGGACAGGCATTGAGGTTACGTGATTCAGTGCTTTCCTATGTGATTCGCGGTAAGCACGCCGAATTGGATGGTGATCTGGATTTAGCCAGTGAGTCTTACAGTGAAGCTTTCTATATTGATACGTCGGTTGAGACGTACCTGCTGTGCGAAAACTTGGTCTTCCCAAGTAACATGAAGGCGATTGATTACGCCATGTATCGCGCCGTTCACCCTTCTGTCGTTCGAATGCTTTAATTCTCTCGGACTCAACGTCAGTCTAATGCTAGCCCCTCATTTCGGTGAGGGGCTTTTTTGTCGCTGTCGAAAAGTGAAAAGGGTGAGGCGGTGGGGCAATGACTTACGAAGGAGCTAACAACGCAAGCTTGCAACGGGAATACATACCCGCTTCTCTATCTCTATCTCTATCTCTATCTCTATCTCTATCTCTATCTCTATCTCTATCTCTATCTCTATTGATTGTATGAAGTGTCTGGCTGAGTTATGTGGCGAGAATGATTTTGATGCTTTCTTGCAGGCGAGATGAATATTGATGTGGGTCAAAAAGCGCGATCAGGGAGAGATTTATGGAATCAACACTTCAGGGAATTAACCCTTCGGGATGGGGAAGTTGATAGAGGTTGATAACTTTTATCGCGATGACCAACGAGTTGATGAGAGTTTATCTATCGGTAGAAGGTTTGATGTTTTTCTTATAACCGTATGAATAATATAGTTTTATATTTTTGTGTTTATCATGTTTATCTCAACTTGATGTTGATGAACTAATCATTTTATTGATAACACCAAGTTTATTTTTTTCCCGATTTTTGGGCGTAGTCTTCACTTCGAAATTTAGCGAGGTCGAGCAGGTTCTTCCTCATAGCACCTCGCTAATAACCATTCAGTTTGAGTCATGTTGACTCGAGTAGAATAGATTTGGAGATGTTATGTCATCGAATGCGAAAAAAATCGGCCTTATTGCCTGTACGGGTGTCGTAGCCGGTAACATGATGGGTAGTGGTATCGCACTATTACCTTCTAGTCTTGCCTCTGTAGGCTCTGTTTCAATCTTCAGTTGGCTGATCTGTTTGGTCGGTGCACTGAGTCTGGCGTTTGTTTACGCTCGTCTGGCAACCAAAAACCCACAAGAAGGTGGTCCTATCGCTTATGCTGGCGAAGTGTCTCCGGTATTTGGTTTCCAAACGGGCGTTCTTTATTACCACGCGAACTGGATTGGTAACCTGGCTATTGCCATTACAGGTGTTTCTTACCTTTCAGTATTCTTCCCTGTGCTTAATAACCCAATCCCAGCAGGTATTGCGACGATTGCATCGGTATGGATCTTCACTTTCGTCAACCTACTTGGTGGTAGCTGGGTAAGCCGTCTATGTACGCTTGGTCTAGTTCTTATCCTTATCCCAGTTGTTGGTACAGCCGCATTTGGTTGGACGCACTTCGATACTGCGCTTTACAGCCAAAACTGGAACGTATCAGCAGGCACTGACAGCCACGCGGTAGTAACAGCGGTTCTTATCTGTCTATGGTCATTCGTAGGTGTGGAATCAGCAGCGGTATCGACTGGTATGGTAGAAAACCCTAAACGTACTGTACCACTAGCAACTATGTTGGGTACTGGTATCGCAGGTGTGATTTACATCCTATCAACTCAAATGATCAGCGGCATGTTCCCAGCGTCAGAAGTTGCGGCATCAGGTGCGCCATTTGCATTAGCAACCACTGAGCTATTCGGTAGCTGGACAGCACCATTCGTATCAGCATTCACAGCGCTAGCATGTTTCACTTCGCTAGGTTCTTGGATGATGCTAGTAGGTGAAGCAGGTAAACGTGCAGCAAACGACGGCAACTTCCCTAAAATCTACGGCGAAACTGACAAAAACGGTGTGCCTAAGAAAGGTCTAATCCTTGCGTCAATCAAGATGACTGCACTGATGGTTGTACTGATGTTCTTCAGCTCTAAAACAGCACACGCATCAGACCTGTTCAACCAGCTAACGACTGACGCAGTTCTACTAACTATGCTGCCTTACTTCTACTCGAGCATTAACTTGATTCGCTTCGAAGGTATGACAACACGCAACGGCTTCGTAATGCTGTTCTCTGGTGTGGCTTGTCTGTTCTGCTTCATCGCACTAGCGGGTGCAGAGGGCGGTACGCTAACAGCAACCTTCATCGTGTCTCTAGTTATCTTGATGTTCTACAGCAAAAAAGCAGGTCTTGCTCAGTACGTGAAAATGCACGCTGACGACATGCCTGCCCAAGCAAGCAACTAATTCCCAAAACGCTGGCACTACGGTGCCAGCCCATAAAACCCAAATTCACGCGGCGCTCACCTTACTCATTGCCTGTAAATGGCAAAGAGCGCCCTCATTCGCCTTGGAGATGTCCAAATGAATATATTCGCTATCTTGAACCACATGGGTGTGTTCTTTAAAGAAGAGCCAGTTCGTCAACTTCACGCTGCTCTTGAGAAAGCGGGCTACGAAGTGGTTTACCCAGTAGATGATAAAGACTTGATCAAAATGATTGAGATGAACCCACGCATTTGCGGTGTGCTGTTCGACTGGGATAAATACTCACTAGAGCTATGTGAACGTATCAGCCAAATCAACGAAAAACTGCCTGTTCACGCATTTGCTAACGAACAGTCTACTCTAGACATTTCACTAACAGACCTACGTCTAAACGTGAGCTTCTTCGAGTACGCTTTAGGTATGGCTGACGACATCGCTATCAAAATCAACCAAGCGACTGAGGCATACAAAGATGCCATCATGCCTCCATTCACTAAAGCGTTATTCAAATACGTAGAAGAAGGTAAATACACCTTCTGTACTCCAGGTCACATGGGCGGTACTGCATTCCAGAAAAGCCCTGCTGGTAGCATCTTCTACGATTTTTACGGTCCAAACACATTTAAAGCGGACGTATCAATCTCAATGCCTGAGTTAGGTTCTCTACTAGACCATTCAGGTCCACATAAAGATGCAGAAGAATACATCGCACGCACATTCAATGCAGACAGCTCGTACATCGTAACTAACGGTACGTCTACATCGAACAAAATCGTTGGTATGTACTCAGCACCTGCGGGCAGCACAGTACTGATTGACCGTAACTGTCACAAATCTCTGACTCACCTAATGATGATGAGCGACGTGACACCAATCTACTTCCGCCCAACTCGTAACGCATACGGCATCCTTGGTGGTATTCCACAAAGCGAATTCAGCCGCGATGTCATTGCAGAGAAAGTGGCGAAAACACCAGGTGCAACAGCACCAACTTACGCAGTAGTGACTAACTCAACTTACGATGGCTTGCTGTACAACACACAATTCATCAAAGAGTCGCTAGATTGTAAACACATCCACTTCGACAGTGCTTGGGTGCCTTACACTAACTTCAACCCAATTTACGAAGGTAAATGTGGTATGAGTGGTGAAGCGATGCCAGGCAAAGTGTTCTACGAAACACAATCAACACACAAACTGTTGGCTGCGTTCTCACAAGCTTCAATGATTCATGTGAAAGGCGACTTTGATAAAGAATCTTTCAACGAAGCATTCATGATGCACACTTCAACTTCACCTCAGTACGGCATTGTTGCTTCTACTGAAACTGCAGCGGCAATGATGCGCGGCAACACTGGTAAGAAGTTGATGCAAGACTCTATCGATCGCGCAATCCGCTTCCGTAAAGAGATCAAACGTCTAGAAGCAGAAAGCGACAGCTGGTTCTTCGATGTATGGCAACCAGAAAACATCGATACCACGGAATGTTGGAAACTAGACCCTAGCGACACATGGCACGGCTTCAAGAACATGGATGACAACCACATGTATCTTGACCCAATCAAAGTAACGCTACTGACTCCGGGGATGAATAAAGAAGGCGAACTAGAAGAATCAGGTATTCCTGCTTCGCTGGTGGCTAAATTCCTAGACGAGCGCGGCATCGTGGTAGAGAAAACAGGTCCATACAACTTGTTGTTCCTATTCTCAATCGGTATCGACAAATCAAAAGCAATGCAATTGCTACGCGGCCTAACTGAATTTAAACGTGGCTACGACTTGAACCTAACCATCAAGAGCTTCCTACCTTCACTATACAACGAAGACCCAAGCTTCTATGAAGGCATGCGTGTTCAAGAACTAGCACAAGCGATTCATGACCTAACTAAGAAATACAACCTACCTGAGCTAATGTACAAAGCGTTCGATGTACTTCCAGAAATGAAAGTAACACCACACGCAGCATGGCAAGAAGAGCTTCGTGGCAACATCGAAGAAATCAAACTGGAAGAAATGGTTGGCCGCGTAAGTGCGAACATGATCCTTCCTTACCCTCCAGGTGTGCCACTAGTACTTCCTGGTGAAATGGTGACTCAAGAGTCTCGCCCTGTGCTGGACTTCCTAGAGATGCTTTGTGAGATCGGTGCGCATTACCCAGGTTTCGAAACCGACATCCACGGTCTATACCAACAAAAAGATGGTAGTTACACCGTAAAAGTATTGAAGAACTAAGTTCCTCTCGAAGATGACGCCATTGGGAATGCAAGCATGCTCCACTCTTACGAGCTCAATGCGTCATCGAACAATAACGACATTTAGATATACCCCTAACTCATCTGTCGTAAAGATAAGGGCAAGGATGCTCTGATCTTTTCTTCTATATATAGAAGAAACACTTTTCCAAGACTTCACCTGAAGTACCCCAAATAAAAAGCAAAGACCAAAAGAGCAGTTCGTCATCGTTCTGCTCTTTTTTCGTCTTTATATAGATAGAAAGAGAAAAAAGAACCAAGAGAGATAAGATCAGCAATCAAAATCACAAAGAAATCGGCGATCTTTTAATGCAGAAGTCAGGTGTTTCATCATGAAAAGATCCTCTGCAACCCGAAATATTAGACAAGATCGTTGAGTATCTATGCAGAATGCTCGTTATTTGTTCGGTTGAAAGTTTTTTTGCAAAAAACGCTTGTACTAATTTCTCAACTCCCTATACTGCGCATCCACCGACACGGAGTGAGACGAAAGTCAC